>NZ_JACOOT010000040.1:0-165756 GCF_014287535.1 Blautia segnis
CGGAAGGGATAAACGCTGAAGGCATCTAAGCGTGAAGCCCCCCTCAAGATGAGATGTCCCATTCGAAAGAAGTAAACCCCCTTGAAGACGACGAGGTAGATAGGGCAGGGGTGGAAGTGCGGCAACGCACGGAGCTGACTGCTACTAATAGGGTGAGGGCTTGACCAACAATCGCAAGGTTGAAAAAAGATTCTTGACAAATTCCGAACAAGGATGTAACATGTATGTAGTTTTGAAGGTGCAAACCTTTATTCCTCCTTAGCTCAGTCGGTAGAGCATTCGGCTGTTAACCGAAGTGTCGTTGGTTCGAGTCCAACAGGGGGAGTTTTTTATGGAAACATTCGGCTCCATGGTCAAGCGGTTAAGACACCGCCCTTTCACGGCGGTAACAGGGGTTCAAATCCCCTTGGAGTCATTGAAAAATTAAATATAAATGTGATTTTGGTGTGGCTTTACTCTGACATTTGTTGTATAATACACTTCATAAGTATTATGCCGATGTGGCTCAATTGGCAGAGCAGCTGATTTGTAATCAGCAGGTTATCGGTTCGAGTCCGATTATCGGCTTTTTGGACCTTTAGCTCAGTTGGTTAGAGCAACCGGCTCATAACCGGTCGGTCCTGGGTTCGAGTCCCCGAAGGTCCATTTTAATTTAATATTTTCCTGGCCCGGTGGCTCAGTTGGTTGGAGCGCCGCCCTGTCACGGCGGAGGTCGAGAGTTCGAGTCTCTTCCGGGTCGCTGCTGTTTTTAACAGCTAATTAAATATCTTTTATTTATGGGATCTTAGCTCAGCTGGGAGAGCATCTGCCTTACAAGCAGAGGGTCATAGGTTCGAGCCCTATAGGTCCCATATGCCGCAGTGGCGGAACTGGCAGACGCCCGGGACTTAAAATCCCGTGGGTAGTGATACCCGTACCGGTTCGATTCCGGTCTGCGGCATGATTAAAAGCTCTTGGATTTCCAAGGGCTTTTTTGATATATACGAATATACACAATACAGGAGGTTAAAAATTATGGATGAAAACATGAAGAAAAGAAACGAGATCCTGGCGAAGACGGTGATTAAAGGGCTGGAGTCCCGCAATATGTCCGGCTACTATGCGGCAGATAAAGAAGCTGCTGTGAAGCAGGCATTAGAGCTTATTCCAGAAGGCAGCACCATTGCAATGGGCGGCTGTGCCAGCGCTTCCGAAGTAGGGCTGATCAGTGCCTTAGAAGATGGCAATTACAACTACCTTGACCGCAGTAAAATGTCTCCAAGAGAAAGCCTTATGGCGGCATATGATGCAGATGTATTCCTTTCCAGCGCAAATGCAATCACAAGCGATGGCGTTATGGTCAACATTGATGGAAATTCCAATCGTGTCTCCTGCATTGCCCAGGGTCCAAGAAAAGTAGTATTCATCGTGGGAATGAACAAAGTCTGTTCCGACCTTGACGCAGCAATGAAACGTGCCAGAAATGTAGCAGCCCCAGCCAATGCCCAGAGATTCGATGTCAAAACTCCATGCAAAGAAACCGGCAAATGCTTCGACTGCAAATCCCCGGATACAATATGCTGCCAGTTCCTGATTACAAGATATTCCCGTCACGAAGGCAGAATCCATGTAATTCTGGTAAATGATACACTGGGATTCTAATATAGAATAATTTGGAAAAAATAATCCCTCTCTACAACTAGTGTGCCAACAAGTTGATTTCTGGAACAATCTTGCGTCTAAATTTCTTATTTCTGCGTTGTCGTCGGTCGCCGTAGCCACCGCTACGCCTCCTTCCTCCGCCTTGAAATAAAAAATTTATCCTGCAAGATTGCTACAAGAATCAACTTGTCGGCACACTAGCTTTATCCCTTTAGATAAGGTACAATAAAAGATACGCGGATAAAAATAAAATGAACCTACAGGAGGAATTTTCCAAAATGAAAAAAGCTACATTATTTGCAGCAGCAACTGCCTTATTAGGTGCAGTCTGGGTATCAGGTGCAACTGTCTTTGCGGAAACAGACGCTTTTCCTGTTACAGTAATGGACGACTCTGGCAATGAAGTTACACTGAAGAAAGCACCAGAGCGCATTGTATCTCTTGCACCAGTGGACACTGAGATCCTGTTTGCTCTTGGAGCAGGCGATTCTGTAACTGGAAGAACAGACTACTGCAATTATCCGGAAGAAGCTGCAGATGTAGATTCTATCGGAACATACATGGAACCAAACATGGAGCTGATCTTATCCAAATCCCCAGATCTTGTTGTAGCATCCGGATTCATCGATGACAACATCCGTCAGCAGTTAGAAGAAAACGGAACCGCCATTTTTATCACAAATGCAAGTGATCTGGAGTTCACAGAGAAAAACATCGAGACACTTGGAAAGCTCATCGGACATGATGCAGAGGCAGAAGAAGTTGTAAAGAACATGGAAGATGAGTGGACAGACTTAAGCGCAGAGCTTGAGAGTGTGAAAGAAGAGAAAAGCGCATTTATCGATATAGGAAGCCTTTACAGCGCCGGACCATCTTCACTTCTGGACAATTCCATGCAGATGATCAAGGTAGAGAATGTGGCAGCCGATGCAGACAGCGCATGGCCGCAGCTTTCCGCAGAAGCAGTTGTGGAAGCAAATCCGGACGTATACATTTCCCTGTATTCCACACTTGAGGATGTACAGCAGACTGCAGGACTTTCTGATTTGGCATGCCTGAATGAAGACGGCGGATTCATCTATATCGATGGTTCCAGCGTAGAAGGCGACATGATCCAGAGACCAGGCCCGCGTTACGTAGAAGGCTTAAAAGTACTTGCTGAGCTTGTTTATCCGGAAATCGCAGAGTAAATATTGGAATTCTGAAATTTAATAATGGAAGTACAAAGTAAGGGGCAAGGAATTTGCCCCTGCTTTTGTATCATCATATTTAAGAATTCAGAAGGCTTCCAAATACAAAAAGGAAAACTATATGAAAAACAAAAAAAGCAAAACCGGATTTCTTGTGCTGGCTGTTCTTCTTTGTCTTGGAATTGTCTGGGTATGTACCATTACAGGTGCAGCTTCTGTATCCATAAGTGATGCAAACCGCATTTTGCTGAACAAACTGTTTCATCTTAATGTAAGTCTGGAAGAAATCTCAAAAGGCAATATTACTATCATCTGGAACATTCGTTTTCCCAGAATTATTCTGGGTTTCATAACCGGAGCTGCCCTTGCGGTAAGCGGAGCCGGATACCAGGGCATTTTCAAAAATCCAATGGCAGATCCCTTTGTGCTGGGCATCTCATCAGGAGCCGCTTTGGGCGCTGCTGTAGGAATCGTATGCCATTTTACATTTCGCATAGGCGTGTTTAACAGCACTATGCTTCTGGCATTTGCAGGCTCCTTTGCCACATTATTCCTGGTATACAGTATTTCCCGGGTGGGCAGGCGAGTTCCAGTGGCAACCCTGCTGCTGTCGGGAGTGGCAATCAACTCCACACTTTCTGCACTGATGTCCTTTATCATGATGATGAACAAACAGAGCATGGATCAGATTATGTTCTGGACCATGGGAACTTTGAATGGAAAAGGCTGGAACCAGATTGCGGCAGTGCTGCCCTGGGTGCTCATCGGACTTGTGATCATGCTGCTTTCCTGCCGGGAACTGGATGTAATGCTCACTGGAGAAGAAACAGCAACCCAGTTAGGTGTAAATATTGAATTAGTAAAAAGAAAAGTCCTGTTCGCGTCCAGTCTTCTCACTGCATCGGTGATTTCTGTTACCGGAATCATTGGCTTTGTAGGCCTGGTAGTTCCCCATGTGGTACGCCTGCTCACAGGCCCCAAGCACCGCAGGCTGCTTCCGGTATCTATGGTATTTGGCGGCGCATTTATGGTAATCTGCGATACGGCTGCCAGAAGTCTGACCACCTCAGAAATTCCAGTGGGAATTATCACATCCATCTGCGGCGGTCCATTTTTCCTGTATCTGCTTCGAAAATCTAAGAAGGGAGGGGGAGTAGTATGAAAAATGAAAATCAGACAATGCTTTCCTTTTCTCATGCGGCAGTAGGATATGGGGAAAAAGTGGTGCTGCAGGATGTAAGCTTTCAGGTGAAAAAAGGCGAGTATGTGGCGTTAATCGGCTCTAATGGAACAGGCAAATCTACCCTGATCAAATGTGTGTCCGGCCTTCTTCCCCTTACAGGCGGTGAGATTGAGATCTGCGGAAAAAACAGCAGGAAGCTGAAAGCCCGGGAGCGTGCGCAGATGGTAGCTGTGGTTCCGCAGTCCTATTATGTGGACTATGATTTTACTGTAGAGGATATTGTAATGATGGGGCGAAATCCCTACATCGATTTTCGCCATCGTGAAAGCCAGGAAGATCGGGAAATCGCAGAGCGCGCCATGAAACTGACCAAGACAGATATGTTCCGAAATCGGCTTTACAATCAGCTGAGCGGCGGTGAGCGGCAGCGTGTAATTCTGGCAAGAGCCATTACCCAGCAGCCGGAGATTATTCTTCTGGATGAGCCCACTTCCGCGCTGGATCTCCATCATCAGATCGAAGTAATGGAACTGATCCGCCAGTTGAATGAGAAAGAACATATTACAGTGCTTGCTGTTCTCCATGACATTAATCTGGCATCCAGATTCTGCAGCAGAATTGTGATCTTAAAGGATGGAAAAGTCAAGGCAGACGGGACGCCCCGGGAAATCATCAATCGTCAGGAAATGGAAGAGCTGTATGAAATGAGGCTTCTTGTGAAAAACAATCCTCTGATTGAAAAAACGGAAATTATTCCCATTCGCGTAATGGACGAGAAACAGACAGCGAAACCTCTCAGAATTCATGTGATCTGCGGGGAAAAAGGCGGCGTACGTATTCTGGAGCAGCTGACCAACATGGGCCATGCTGTGACAGCAGGAGTTGTGAACCGGGAAAGTGACGATGCTGAGATCTGTGAATATCTGGACATACCAAGGGTCGAAATCGGCTCTTTTCAGACCGTTGGCCAGGAGGAGCAGGCAAAGAATCTGGAGCTTATGAAAGATGCAGATGCGGTGATCGTTGCAGACATTCCCTTCGGAGAGGCCAATATCCGCAATCTGGACGGGCTGGAACACGTGAAGGGAGAACTTTATATTCATAAAAATATATTGAACCAGGATTTTACGCATGGACAGCTGCAAAGAAGACTGGATGAAATACAGAAAATAAAAGAAATTCATTTTTATGAAAAATTCAACGCCGGGGACTGGCTGTAAGCTCAGAAATGCAGCATTGCCAACGATTTTCAGCTGAGCAAAATAAAAAAGTGTAACGGAGAACAAAAATGATATACATCAGTCATCTCATTCCGGATGAGAAAATGAAATTCTTTGTGGAAAAATACGGTGTAGGAGTGGAGAGCATTGATTTTTCCATTTCGGACAACCTGGATCAGCTTTCCAGGTCTATAGAGTATTGTCGGGAAAAAATAAAATATATGGGAAGGGACCAACTGATTCTGCACGGCCCATTTCTGGATGTGAATCCCTGCGCTTACGACAGTCTGGTAAGGGAAGCCACCATGACCCGTTTTTCCCAGTGCTATGAGGCCGGGCTGGAGCTTGGTGCAAAGAAGATCGTTTTTCACTCAGGAATGAACCCGTATGCCTATTACAAAGAAGGATGGGCAGATCATGTGTCTGTTTTCTGGCAGGAATTTATGGAGGATAGGCGGGAAATCGAGATTGTTCTGGAAAATGTGTTTGATAACGACTGGGAACTGCTTCTGGATGTTTACCAGCGGGTAAATCAGCCCAATTTCAAGCTTTGCCTGGATATAGGACATGCGCACTGCTATTCCACCGTAGATGCTCGAAAATGGGCGGAAAATCTGGCACCTTATGTGTCTCATGTCCATGTCCATGACAACTGCGGTGACCGGGATTCTCATATTGGTCTGGGAAAGGGAAATCTTCCATGGAAAGAAGTCCTGAAGCTTTTGCCCCAGGATCAGGGGCGTACCTGGACCATTGAATGCATGAAAAAAGAAGACGTACAGGCATGCCTTGAAAGCCTGTATGCCAGTGACTTTTGCGGAGTATGAGCAGTGCCGGATGGACCTCTTTTGTCGAATTATAGTACAAGTTGTCGGACGATTCTTGTTGCAAAATTCTGATATAAAAAGTAGAATAATGACGGAAAGTGCAAGGGAAAAATAGTAAGCTACTAATGAACTGTGCGTAATCAGTACATATCAGGAGGAAAATACAATGGAAATGACAACAAGAATGATCATGCTTCAAAATATTGAGAAGATGGTGAAGGAACAGGATAGAGTAGATGAAGAGGATTCCTATATCAGACAGGACAATGAAGATCTGAAATATCTGGAAGGCAGATACGAACAGCTGCAGCTCCCTCATACTGTGAAGCGTGTAATTGACGATTATATCGCCTGCATGCAGACAAGGGATGAGAGGTATTCTGATCTGTCCTATGCGGCAGGAGTGCGGGATACCATCAATCTGCTGAAGGGGCTTGGAATGCTCAAAGACACTGTTGCTGCGACAACAGGAATTTTGTAAAGTTAAAACAGGAAAGAGTTATTGCAAGTGTGGCTGTGCCAGAAGCAGAAAACTGCTGGGAAGCCATATTGCAATAACTCTTTTTTGGCTTTTGGATAAATATCTTTTCCATATTTAAGAGTACTTGGAAGAACCAACGACAGTCTGGAGACCGTTACCTTATTCTGGACAGCCTCCGGAATTGAATTGAATGTAAGAGCAACAGAAATCTGTCTTTTCCGTAATATGGAAGGGGACAAGGTAAGAAATGTAAAGTTTCTTAGGGATACACCTGCATTTCCTACAGATGAGAAAACATTGCTTCAGGTGCTAAGTGTTGAGACAGACGGTGAATTTTTCCCGCTTGAGGAGCCAAAGCTTAGAATGGAAGTGATTGGGGACAGTATTACTTCCGGGGAAGGATGCAGCGGCGCAGAGAGGGAGATGACCTGGAATTCATTCTGCTTCAATGCAGTGGATCATTATGCATATATGGCAGCAAAAGAGCTTGGGGCGGTATATCACTGCATCAGCCAGAGCAGCTGGGGCGTTTTCTGTTCCTGGGAAGGCAATGAGCAGCAGGCGATTCCGCTGTATTATGAGCAGGTGTGCGGCCTTTTAAATGGTGAGCGAAATAAAGAACTGGGCGCTCTGGAAAAATGGGATTTCCAGAAGTTCCAGCCAGATGTAGTTGTGGTAAACCTGGGAACCAATGACGGCAGCGGCACCCGGGATATGGAAAAGGTTGAAAAGGCTGTGATTGATTTTTTAAGAAAAATAAGGGCATGCAATCCAGAGAGCATCCGGGACATCTGTCTCACAAAAAGGCAGCGAAGATACTGGCAGAAAAAATCCGGGAGATTTCTGGCAGCAGCGCGGATGTTTCTTTTGAATGAACAGAAAATCATGGTGAATTATCTGTGAAGATATGCTAAAATCGTTAATAATAAAAAACGAGGAGTGACATTATGAAAGTATTGATTGTGCGCCATGGTGATCCGGATTATGATATAGATTCCCTTACGGAAAAAGGCTGGAAAGAGGTGGAATATCTTTCCCAGAAGCTTTCTAAGCTGGATGTGAAGGCATTTTATGTATCACCTCTTGGAAGAGCCAGGGACACCGCAGCCCCAACCCTGAAAAAAATGGGAAGAACCGCAGTGGTATGTGAGTGGCTTCAGGAATTCCCCTGCCAGATCTGGCGCCCGGATGTGAAGGATAAGAAAATTATTGCATGGGACTGGCTGCCCCAGGACTGGATGGCAGACGAGCGCTTTTTCCAGTATGACCACTGGTTTGAGAACGAGGCCATGCAGGAAGGTCATGTGAAGGAAATGTACGATCATGTGACCGGAGAATTCGATAAGGTTCTGGCAAAGCATGGTTATGAGAGAGAAGGCCATTATTATAAAGTAAATGAGGAAAATAACGACACCATTATTTTCTTCTGTCATTTCGGACTGGAATGCGTGCTTCTCAGCCATCTGCTGAATGTATCTCCCATGGTGTTATGGCATGGCTGTGTAGCTGCGCCCTCATCTGTGACAACCCTGACAACCGAAGAACGCCGTCAGGGCATCGCTGCCTTCCGTATGAGCGCTTTCGGTGATATTTCTCACCTGTATGCCAACAACGAGCCGCCGGCTTTCGCCGCAAGATTCTGCGAAGCCTATGGAAATAAAGACCAGAGACACGATTAAGAACTTTTTATTGAATAAAAATTCCATTTGTGTTATAGGCGACAGGGAAAAACAGAGTCAGTAATAGCAAGTTTCGTATTCAGTTACGAGTTCATTATTTTCATTTTAGAAATTTTATAAAATTATTAGAATTTGGACAAATATTTCTCACATTTATGCGATATGATATATACATCTTAAGAGAGAGAACTCTTAAGAAAAACTCTTTCCTTTCCCTAAAAATGTATAAATAAACCACCGTCTGTTGGCAAGAACGTCGACTGGGCGGTGGTTTTACGTTGTGCAAAAGCATATCTGGACAAGTTCTGAAGGATTGACTATAGTAAAGGATACAGACAATATTATGCCTGAGCAATTAAGCTAAATGCTGCTAGTGTACCGACAAGCTGATTTCTAGAACAATCTTGCGTCTAAATTTCTTATTTCTGCGTTGTCGTCGGTCGCCGTAGCCACCGCTACGCCTCCTTCCTCCGCCTTGAAATAAAAAATTTATCCTGCAAGATTGTTACAAGAATCAACTTGTCGGCACACTAGGGGATAGCAGTATTGGCATTTTATAATAAAATATGCAAAAAAATGGAGGATCCATATGCAGTCAGCAATTCAGCTGCAGGAGCTTCTGCGGTCTATTAACCGAAAGAGCTATCCTGCTTACAAGTCTTTGAAAGGTGTTTACCAGTTTCAGAAATATATTTTAGCAATCGACCATGTACAGGGAGATCCCTTTGCATCCCCATCTCATGTGAGCGTAAAAATTTCCCATAAGGCAGCAGGCTTTCCCGCTGCGTATTATAAAGATCATCTTACCAGAATTACGCTTGCGGATTATCTTACCCGCCAGTTTGAGCAGCAGGTGAACCGCTATACATTCCGCGCCAAAGGTTCCGGGAAAAGCGGTCTGATTTCTGTGACGAAGTGCGGACAGGAGGTTCTGGAGCGAACTGCCTGTGAGATTACAGAGCAGGGAATCATTGCCAGATTTTTCGTGGGATTCCCGGCGAATGGACGAACCATCAATTCAGGTGAATTGGAGAAGATTTTCTTTGAGTTTCTCCCTGTTTGTGTGGAAAAAGCATTCTTCTACCGGAATTTAAGTGGAAAAGATCTGGAAAATGCCATATTTCTGGCAGAAGATCAGCAGTTTATCCGTGAGGAGATTTCCAGACGTTCCCTTGCGGCTTTTGTAAACGATGGCGCGGTTTTGCCAAGAGAAAGCGGAATTTCTTCCAGACCGATGAAAAACTGCGTGGACTTTTCTTCCCCGGAAAGCCTGCGGGTGACCATGGCGCTTCCTCACAAAGGAAGGATCACAGGCATGGGAATTCCGAAAGGAATCACTTTGATTGTCGGCGGAGGCTATCACGGCAAATCTACCCTTTTGAATGCTCTGGAACTGGGCGTATACAATCATATCCAGGGGGATGGCAGGGAATATGTGATTACCGATTCCACTGCCCAGAAGCTGCGTTCTGAGGACGGACGATTTATAAAGGATGTGGATATTTCCCTGTTCATCAATGATCTTCCAAACAAAAAAGACACCAGTTGTTTTTCTACAGAGGATGCCAGCGGAAGTACTTCCCAGGCAGCTGGAATTGTGGAGGGAATCGAGGCGGGAAGCCATGTTTTCCTGTTGGATGAGGATACCTCTGCAAGCAATTTTATGGTACGGGATGCCTTTATGCAGCGGGTGATCAGCCGGGAAAAAGAGCCCATCACTCCATTTCTGGAGCGTGCCCGTGACCTGTATGAGAAAGCAGGGATTTCTACTATTTTGGTGGCCGGAAGCTCCGGCGCATTTTTCCATATTGCGGATACGGTGATTCAGATGGACAATTACAGGCCTGTGGATATTACGGATAAGGCGCGGAAGCTTTGCGGGGACTATCCTTTAAATGAAAGCACAGCATCCGAATTCTGCCTGCCTCACAGCCATCGGATCATGTCCAAGGCGGCACCGTCCAAAAGCCCCAAAAAGGACTATTACGGCTATTTCAAGCCCCAGGATAAACCAGAGCGCCTGAAGGTAAAAGTACACGGCCGTGATGGTTTTTCCATTGGCAAACAGGACGTGGATCTGCGGTATATTGAGCAGCTGATCGACAGCGAGCAGACCCAGGCCCTTGGCGGGCTTCTGAAGTATGCCGTAGAGAAACTGATCGACGGGAAAAGAACCCTGCCGGAGATTGTGGAGATTCTGTGTGACCGACTGGAAAAAGAAGACATGTCTTTCCTTGCAGAAGGTTACATTTCCTGTGGCTATGCGGTACCCCGCAAACAGGAAATTTACGCCTGCTTCAACCGTTACAGAAGACCATAAACGCGAAATACTGTCGCGGCGCTGCCCATGCGTGCAGGAATAAACCTCCATCAGTTTGTGCAGGAAAGCACATTTGTCAGTAGCTTTTTGGTTCGTTATACGTTATAATGAACTTTGGATGAGGAAAACGCCGGGACCAGAGCGGTGGAAAAAATGATTTCTGCGGTTTGCATGCTCTGGAATTGGCCTGGTGTTGCAAGGATAACAGAAGAAAGGTGGATATAGATTTATGGAACGTCCAAATGCATGGCTTTCATATTCCGAGGCTGATATGAATCAGCTGGAAGATGTAGCAAAGAAATACCGTCATTTCTTAAATGTGGGAAAAACAGAGCGTGAGTGCATCACACAGATCGTGAAAGAAGCCGAAGAGGCTGGTTATGTTTCCCTGGAAGAAAAGGTGAAAAAAGGCGAGGCTCTCAAAGCAGGAGATAAGGTTTACACAGTTGGCATGAAGAAGATCATTGCCCTGTATCATATTGGAGAGGACGATCTGGCAGAAGGTATGAATATCCTTTGCGCGCACATCGATTCCCCAAGACTGGATATCAAGCAGAATCCGTTATATGAGGATACAGACCTTGCATATCTTGACACCCATTATTATGGCGGTGTGAAGAAATACCAGTGGGTTGCCCTTCCTATGGCAATGCACGGCGTAATCGTGAAGAAGGACGGAACCGTTGTGAATGTAACAATCGGTGAGGATGAGGAAGATCCGGTTCTTTATATCACAGACCTTCTGATTCATCTTGCAGGACAGCAGATGGCAAAGAAAGCTTCCGAGGTTGTAGAGGGTGAGAAGCTAGATATCCTCATTGGAAGCCGTCCTCTTGCAGATCTTCCGGATGATAAGAAGAAAGAAGCTGTGAAAGAGAATGTTCTTCGCATCCTGAATGAGAAATATGGTGTGGAAGAGGAAGATTTCCTTTCCGCAGAGCTTGAAATTGTGCCGGCTGGCAAGGCCCGTGACTGCGGACTTGACCGCAGCATGATTGCTGGTTACGGACAGGATGACAGAGTTTGCGCATACACTTCCCTTCTGGCCCTTCTTGAGATGAAAGCTCCAAAGCGTACAAGCTGCTGTCTGCTGGTTGATAAGGAAGAGATCGGAAGCGTAGGAGCTACCGGTATGCAGTCCCGTTTCTTTGAGAACAGCGTAGCAGATGTTCTGGATGCACTGGGACAGTATTCTGACTTGAGACTGAGAAAGGCGCTGAAGAATTCCAGCATGCTCTCCTCTGATGTAAGTGCTGGATATGATCCTGCATTTGCAGAAGCTTTTGAGAAAAAGAATTCTGCATATCTTGGAAGAGGTATTGTGCTGAACAAGTTTACTGGAGCCCGCGGAAAATCCGGTTCCAATGATGCCAACGCTGAGTATGTGGCAAGAGTCCGCAAGATTTTCAACGATCACAATGTATTTTTCCAGACTGCAGAGCTTGGCAAGGTAGATGTGGGCGGCGGCGGAACCATCGCTTATATTGCTGCTCTTTATGAAATGGAAGTAATCGACAGCGGCGTATCTGTTCTCAGCATGCATGCACCGTGGGAGGTTACAAGCAAGGCAGATGTATACGAAGCTTATAAGGCTTACAAGGCATTCCTTCTGGATGCATAATAGAATGAATGAAAGTACCGGGCAGACATTGACATGATGTCTGTCCGATATTTTTCTGGCAGTTAAGTGAGCCATTCAAATTTGGAAAATAACGCAGATGAATATTTAAATGGGGAGAAAACAGTATGATAAAAAAACAGGCACCTGGGGAAACCATCCTGAAAGTGGGCGGCATGCTCCTCCTTTTTCTGGGGGTAATGCTGGCATTTGGCAGCGGAAACACACTTTCCCTGGCAACAAGAGGCAGCGCTGACAGTGCGGTGATAGAGTATCTTCAGCAGAATAATATGACCTATACCCAGCTGGTGGCAAGTACAGTGATGGTCCTGGCAGCAGGAGTAATCTACCTGGCAGCAGGCGTAGTGGGCGTGAAACAGGCAGGCAATATAAAAAACGCAGGAATGTGCATAGGAATGGGAATCCTTCTGGTTGCGGAGGTTATTGCGGAAGTGATCGTCACTATGAATTTTGGCGAATTTGATCCTGCATCTGTAATCCGCATGCTCATGTTCCCGGCAATTTACATGGTAGGAGCCATCCTCAACTGGCAGGCAAAGAACGCCGAAAAGCAGTAAAATAACGGTAGTATGGGTTGCACATCAAATCGTACCAATAACACGAAAAAAACATACAAAAAAATAAATAAAAAAATTCAAAAAAGGTGTTGACAAAACAGTAGGTATCGTGTAGAATACTCATTGTTGCGAGGGAGAAACGCAAGAGCGTAAGAAACTCGTAAGAATCAAATGTGTGTTTAGCTCAGCTGGATAGAGCGTTTGGCTACGGACCAAAAGGCCGGGGGTTCGAATCCTCTAACACACGTAACTAAGAATCGGAATCATTGAGAAATCAGTGGTTCCGATTTTTTTTGTTACCATCTTTCGTTTTTTACGATATATACTATGAATGGAAAAATTCCAATGGAGGATTTCCATTCACAAGGCGCCTTACAATCTTATAGCGCGCCCACAAATTGTGACGCACATCTTGCAGAAAGCCTTTTGGGGGCACGCTCTAGAAACCTGGAGGATAATCTGTAAATGAAAGACAATGAGATTATAGATTTATTTTTGGCAAGAGATGAGAAAGCAATTGAAGCAGTAAGTGCGAAATATCATTCCTACTGCTATAAGATTGCCTGGAATTTACTTGCAAATAAAGAGGATGCCGAGGAATGCCTGAACGACACCTGGTTTTCGGTCTGGTCGCGGATTCCTCCTGCACGCCCTTTGGCTTTAGCCCAGTTTTGCGGTCAGATTACAAGAAATCTTAGTATTGACCGTCTGAGGAAAAAGCATGCCGGGAAGCGTCCGGACGTTCATATGGCAGATGTTCTTGGTGAAATGGATCAGCTAAATATTGCGTATACCATGGACGATCAGCTGGCAGAAAAAGAGCTGCTGAAAATCATCAATGATTTTCTTGGAAAGCTGAAAGCCGAAGACCGGGATATTTTTGTAAGAAGATACTGGTTTCTGGATTCTATTGCCGCAATTTCCAAAAGACATCATATGTCAGCTGGAAGTGTAAAAATGAATCTGTACAGAAATCGAAAGAAACTGCAGAAGGTGCTGGAAAAAGAAGGAGGCCGCCTATGAAGAAATTTGATTTTTCAAAAGAATTCGGAAATATTGATTCGAAGTACATCAGTGAAGCAGAAGAGGAATGGAAGGGAAAAAAGAACATCTGGACACCAACGTTTTGGAGCAGAGCGGCAGCAGCATGCGTGATCGTGGCATTGGGCTCCGTAATTTTTTCAAACCCGAAGGTACAGGCCGCAATGAAAAATCTTACATTGTCTATAGAAGAGACGCTAGGTTTTCCCAAGAGTATTGCTTCCTACACAGAAGTATTAAACACTTCTCAGACGGACAAAGGAATTACCGTAACCTTAAAAGAGGTAGTTCTGGATGATGGAGTTTTGCTGGCAAAGGTGCATGCAGAAAAAACAGCTTCTGGTCAGGAAGCGGCAGATCCTGATCAGGATGCACTGACTTTTGCAAATACACAACTTGATATTGATTATCACAAAACTACCATAAACGGGCAGAAAATGAATGAGTACGAAAGCGGAAGCTATCTGCCGTATTCAGAAGAAGAATTATTAAATACAGGACTGGATGAAAATGTCTATGATGCTGTTCTGGAATCCCGCTTTTCCACTGATGGAGATTTGGGGGAGAATCCGGAAGTACATTTGGTGCTTGGTGCCTATAGAGATGAAAATTTAGGCGAAGATTATTTCGCGGAGTTTGAGTTTGACTTTTCTATCCCGCATGAGGAACTTATGAAGCAGACTGTTCACAAAAAACTGGAAGACGTTTCCATTGAAACGGATGAAGGAACCATTAAATTAACCGATTTTTCCATGAATAAACTGCAAAGTACAATGACAGCAGAAATTCCGGAAGAACTTGCGGAAAAACTGTACAATAATTATGAGATGATACTTGTCGGAACAGACAGTAAAGGAAATCAGGTGCAGTATGAACTAAGCAATGAATCGGGGGATGGCAAACCTCACTGGAGCTTCAAAACCAGTTTCTGGGGTATGTATCAGCTGGATTCTGACGGCCCTGTACTTTTGCTTCCGGACATTGACAGCGATGGTTTGGAATTGCAGCTTTATGCTCGTGAGCGTTACATGGCGTCAGATGCGGATATTATTTTTGACGATGGAACAGTGTTGACTACGGATGATCCAGTTGAAACCGCAATTATTGGAGGGGCAGACGCGCCTACTGAAATAGAGATACAGGATAACATGGATCCAAAAGAAAATGCGGATGACGAGCTTTATGGAACAGAAGAAAGTGATGCCTGGGGAGAAGCTGGCATTGAGGATGACTCAGATTATGGAATTGCCGTTGGGAATAAGATTAAGATTCAACTTAAATGATAGGAGAGAATGAATGCCAGAGCCTGCTGCAAAAAGCATCTCATATTTACAGAAATACACTCTGAAAATGCTATTCTAACTCAAAAATCCCTTGTCAAAGAAGCTTTGCGCGTCTGTTTTTCTGGTGTAAAAGGCAAATTGCTTTTCATTTGGCCGTTTTTTTTCTATAATCTCATGTAAGAAAGCAAAAACGACTGGAAGAACAGGAGCGAAGCAAATATGAACATAGGCAGTCAGATACTGAAAATTCGAAAAGAAAAAGGATTAACCCAGGAGGAATTTGGAAAAATATTTCACGTCACCAGGCAGACCGTATCCAACTGGGAAAATGAGAAGAGCTATCCGGATCTGCAGATTCTTATAGACATCAGCAACCGTTTCGACATTTCCCTGGACGTCTTAATAAAAGAAGATGTCAAGATGGTAAAAACCATGGATAAAGAAAGAGTGCTGGGAACATTGAAACGGGAAAAATCTGTTATTGATTTTTTCACAGGCGCAGGTACCGGAATTGTGATTACCTGCCTGTTCTCAGCAGATACTATGGCCAGAACGGTTACCATTGCGTTAGGCGTGGTCATGATCGGAATCGGATGGTACCGTGAAGCTAAATATGATAAAAAACTGTTTCGATATATGAAAGAAGACGAAGAGCGTTGAGGGGGGAAAAGGCATGAAAATCTGGCGTGAATTATTAAGTTATGTGAAATTGATTGTCATAGTAGTGGCGATTACTCTGGTTATCAATAATGTTGTTCTGATTAACGCGAAAATCCCTTCGCCCTCCATGGAAAACACACTTATGGTCAAAGACCGTCTCTTTGGCTTCCGCCTGGCGTACGGAATTAACCTGAATCTGTTCGGCTATGAAATTTCCGAAAAGTTCAAGGATCCTGACCGGTTCGATATTGTAATATTCAAATCTCCGGATGACGAAAGCCGTCTCTTTATCAAGCGGGTAATCGGGCTTCCTGGAGAAACTGTGGAAATTAAAGATGGAAAGGTCTATATAAACGACTCCAGTACTCCATTGGACGATTCCTTTATTCCAGAGAAGATGACGGGAAATTACGGCCCATACAAGGTCCCGGAAAACTGTTATTTTATGCTTGGCGATAATCGGAATAATTCCAACGACTCCCGTTTCTGGAAAAATAAATTCGTCCGCTTCGACCAGCTTGTGGGAAAAGCTGTGGTGAGATATTATCCATCCATCAAGTGGCTGGGCTAGAGCGTGTTTGAAAAAGGCTTTCTGCAAGATGTGCGTCACAATTTGTGGGAGATTGCAGGAATGATTTTTCAAACACGCTCTAGATCTAAAATTATTTCTATAATCTGCATGCCTTATGTTACAGAAGAATTTTCCAAATGTCGTATAAAATGCCGCACCCAGAAAAGTGCGGCATTTTAAGATGTACCGGCAAGACCATCAGGCAGGGAAAACTTATAATACATAATCAAAATGATTCTATGCTACAATAATCAAAACTTTAATTCTAAAGGAAACTGCCGTTTAAGCGGCAATACCATAATGATAAGTTCATTTTAGGACACGTTCTGTGTCATCTGCATTCTCAAGGGGAAGAGAAAGCGTAAAGGGAAAAGAAAAATATATAGCTGTTTGCAGTTGGTGCAGCGGCAAAATACGGAGGAAGACATGTGTGGTATCTGTGGATTTACAGGTCGCAGGCAGGATCAGAAAGCAGTCATTGAGAAGATGATGAAATCCATTGAACATAGGGGCCCGGACAGCGAAGGCTCTTTTTGTGGTGGAGAAATTACTCTGGGATTCAGACGACTTAGCATTATAGATTTGGAAGACGGGCAGCAGCCCATGGAAAGCGCAGACGGCAGTCTGCATATTGTATTTAACGGAGAAATTTATGATTATCAGGAATTGCGCGAGGAATTAGAGACTGCTGGGATTACATTTCGCACCTATTCCGACACGGAGGTTCTGGTCAATACCCTTCAGCAGTACGGGGAAAAAGCCCTGGACAAGCTGCGGGGAATGTTTGGATTTGCGGTGTGGAATGAAAAAGAGCAGACTTTGATGCTTGCCCGGGACTTCTTTGGGATTAAGCCTGTGTATTATGCCCAGATTGGGGAACATTTTGTATTTGCGTCTGAGATTAAGAGTATTCTTGCTTTTCCAGGCTATAAGAGGGAAGTGAATCAGCTGGCGCTGGAGCAGTATCTGTCTTTTCAGTATTCTCCTCTGGAAGAGACCTTTTTCAAAGGGATTTACAAGCTGATGCCAGGCCATATTCTGCTCTATAAAGATGGAAAATATAAAATTAAAACATATTTTCAGCCAAGGCTTACGCCGGGAGTATGTCCTAATCTGCAGCCCCTTCAGAAACAGCTGTCAGACGTTCTGGAAGATTCCGTGAAGCATCACATGCTCAGTGATGTGGAAGTTGGTGCCTTTCTCTCTGGCGGCGTGGACTCTGGCTATCTGTCTGCCGCTTCAGGTGCAGACCAGGCTTTTACCGTAGGATTTGATGAAGGAAACCGCTACAACGAAGTCAGCAAGGCAGCAGAAGTTGCCAAGAAAGCCGGGCTGAAGCATCATGTAAAGATCATCTCCAAGCAGGAATTCTGGGATTCCCTTCCGGATGTAATGTATCACATGGATGAACCATTGGGAGACGCTTCCGCAATCGCCCTGTATTTTCTGTCCAGGGAAGCTGCCAAGCATGTGAAAGTAGTGCTCTCCGGTGAGGGAGCCGATGAGCTTTTCGGCGGCTACAATATCTATCGGGAACCAGAGTCTTTGAAAGCAGTATCCTGGATTCCATTCCAGGTTAGAAAGGCAATAGGCAGGCTGGCGGCGAAGCTTCCCGATGTCAAAGGTCGTGATTTCCTGATTCGTGCAGGAATGAAAGTAGAAGAGCGTTTCATCGGAAACGCCTATATTTTCCGGGAGAAAGAGAAAAAACAGATTCTAAAAAATGGCATTACCGGGCCATCCACCCAGGAATTTTTACGCCCGTTTTATGAAGAGATAGAAGATTCAGACATTACTGGAACACCAGAAACGACTGGAACCAAAACAAAAAAATCATCTCGTAGACATCCTTTACAGGATATGGAGAAAATGCAGTCCATCGACCTGAACTACTGGCTTCCCGGCGACATCCTCCAGAAAGCCGACAAGATGAGTATGGCTCATTCCCTGGAAGTGCGGGTGCCGTTCCTTGATAAGGAAGTCTTTGATCTGGCAGCCGGCCTTCCCAAAGACGCCAAGATTGCAGGTGGCACTACCAAATATATTTTCCGCAAAGCCGTATCCGGTTACATCCCCGAGGACACTGACGGCAGAAAAAAGCTGGGCTTTCCCATTCCCATCCGCGTATGGCTGCGGCAGGATGACTGGTACCAGATGGTGATGGAAATGTTCACATCCCGGGAAGCCGGGCAGTTTTTCCATACCGAGAAACTGGCAGAGCTTCTGAAAGACCACAAAGAAGGAAAAAAAGACAACAGCCGCAAGATCTGGACCGTCCTGGCTTTCCTGATCTGGTATCATCGCTTTTTCGTGTAGGCATCAAGTCAGGGTCAAAGATTTTTTGACTCTGATTTCTTATATATCGAAAATATAAACCCAACAGTCATTTTTACCAAAATCTTTCCCGAAATCCCCGAAACTCATTATATTGAGAATTATTCTCACCTTCCCACCTTTCCTTTTTCAGACAAAAGAAGTATGATAAGAACAAGTTAGCATGGACTAACAAAAGAGCAATCTGTCTGGGAGGAAGAGTTATGTTTCTTGAAATTAAAGGATTAAAGAAAGGCTTCGGATCTGGCGACAGCAGGACAGAAGTACTGCGGGGAATTGATTTTTCCGTGGAAAAAGGAGAATTCTGCGTCCTTCTGGGACCATCCGGTTCCGGAAAATCCACACTTTTGAATATTATCGGCGGAATTGATGAGCCGGACGGGGGCTATATTTCCATAAACGGGGAAAAAACAGGGGATATGAAAGAAAAGGCCCTGACCCTTTACCGCAGGAAGCATCTTGGCTACGTGTTCCAGATGTACAATCTGATCCCAAATTTAAATGTCAAAGAAAACATTGAAGTAGGCGCATATCTGAGCAATAAGGCGCTGGATATTGACGAGCTTCTTCATACGTTGGGACTATACGAGCACAGGCATAAGCTGCCAAATCAGCTTTCCGGCGGACAGCAGCAGAGAACCGCCATCGGCCGTGCCATTGTAAAAAATCCGGATATTCTTCTGTGTGATGAGCCAACAGGTGCCCTGGATTACAACACTTCCAAGGAAATTCTGAAGCTGATCGAGCAGGTAAACCAGAAATATGGAAATACCATCATCATGGTTACCCACAATGACGCCATCAAAAATATGGCAGACCGTGTGGTAAAGCTTCGCGACGGCCAGATCCGCAGAAACTATCTCAATGAGTCAAAAGTCTCAGCAGACGATCTTGACTGGTAAGGCGGTGCACTATGAGAAATCCATTGTGGAAACGTCTTCCAAGAGAGCTAAAAAGTGATTTTGGAAAATACATTGTAATCTTTCTGTTTATGACTTTGACCATCGGATTTGTATCCGGTTTTCTGGTTGCAGATGACAGTATGCTTGCAGCCTATGATGAGAGCTTTGAGAAATACAACATTGAGCATGGCAATTTTACCCTGTCCTCAGAAGCCAGCGAAAGCACAATAAAGAAAATTGAGGAAAAAGGAGATGTCCGGATCTGTAAAAATTTTTACAGAGACGAGTCGGTGGATACGGATCTGGATGGAACGGAAAACGGAACCATCCGAATTTACCAGGACCGTACGGATATGGACCTTGTATGCCTGATGAAAGGGGAAATGCCCCAGGCAAAGAATGAGATTGCCATTGACCGTATGTATGCGGACAACAACAGCCTGACCGTAGGAGACAAGATCAAAGTTGGAGGTGAAGAACTGTCCATTACAGGACTGATAGCGTTATCCGACTACAGTTGTTTATTTTCCAACAACAGCGACATGATGTTCGATGCAGTAAAATTCGGCGTTGCCATTATGACAGAAGAGGGGGCTGACCAGTTCGGCACTACCCATCTGGAATACCGCTATTCCTGGCAGTACGCCAATGAGCCCAAGGATGACATCGAAGCCAAAAACATGTCCGAGGATTTCATTGATATTCTTGTAAAATACGCGAAGGTAACAGAAGTAATTCCGGGCTATGCGAACCAGGCCATTCATTTCACCGGGGATGATATGGGCAGCGATAAGGCGATGATGGAGGTTTTGCTTTATATTCTTATTGTGATCATTGCCTTTGTATTTGCGGTTACCATTAACAACACCATTGCAAAAGAGGCCTCTGTCATCGGAACCCTGCGTGCATCCGGCTATTCCAGAGGGGAACTGCTTCGCCATTATATTTCCCTGCCAATCATCGTGACTGTGATTGCGGCGCTGCTTGGAAATGTGCTGGGATATACTGTTTTTAAGGGCATGTGTGCCGCTATGTATTACGGAAGCTACAGCCTTCCAACCTACGAGACCCGCTGGAATGCAGATGCATTTATTCTTACTACGGTGATTCCCGTAGCGCTGATGCTGGTGATCAATCTGCTTCTGATTTCCAGAAAGCTTCAGCTGTCACCCCTAAAATTCCTGCGTCATGATCTTAGCACTTCCCGCAGGAAAAAAGCAGTGCGTCTGCCTAATTTTAAATTTTTCAGCCGTTTTCGCCTGCGCATTATCCTGCAGAACAAATCCAGTTACCTGACCTTGTTTGTGGGAATCTTTTTTGCTAATGTACTGCTGCTGTTCGGAATGATGATGAAGCCTCTTTTGGATCATTATCAGGAAGAAACTGTGGCGAATATGCTCGCGCCTTATCAGTATATTCTCAACGTACCGGAAGAGCCGGATGAGGATGAGAAATTTACTTTGATGGGAATGATCGAGAAGCTGTTGACTCCGTCCTTAAAAACCAATGAAGAATCCGCAGAAAAACTCTGCCTGGAATCTGTGAAAAACGTTGTGCCGGGAAAAGATGGAGAGACCATCACCGTTTATGGAATTGAAGATGACAGTGATTATGTAAGCACAGAACTGCCCACCGACGGCGTGCTGATTTCCGATGGCTATTCTGAGAAATATAAGGTAAAAAGCGGCGACACCATTTTACTGAAGGAGTCCTACGGAAACGAGGAATATGAATTAACTGTCCGGGGCATTTACCAGTATCCTGGTGCACTGGCTGTGTTCATGCCGGTTGATTCCTTCCGGAAGACATTTGGGAAAAGCGAAGATTACTTTAACGGATATTTTTCCCAGGAAAAGATCACGGATCTGGATGAGGATCTGATTGCAGCGACCATCACAGAAGATGATCTTACCAAAATCAGCCGTCAGCTGGATGTTTCCATGGGCGAGATGTTCCAGCTAATCAATGTTTTTTCTGTGATTCTGTTTGCATTGTTGATTTACCTGCTGACCAAGCTGATTATTGAGAAGAACGCAACGGCGATTTCCATGGTAAAAATTCTAGGCTATCAGAATCGGGAAATCATGAGGCTGTATCTGACTTCTACCACGTGGGTAGTGGTTATTAGTATTTTACTTAGTCTGGTGCTATCCACCTGGACCATACATGGAATTTACAGTTATCTGATGTCCTCCTTCTCCGGCTGGCTGACCCTGTATCTGGAACCGAAGGTTTACCCGGAAATGTTTGCCATGGGCATGGGCGCATATATATTGGTAGCGGTGCTTCAGTTTAGAAGAATCCGGAAGATTCCGATGGATGTAGCGCTGAAGAATGTGGAATAAGGAAAACAAAATAGAATATTGAGGGATTTCAGGCCGGACTCTTGATCTGACAGGAGCCCGGTTTGATTTATTTATTGAGAGATTTATTCACAATTTCATGTTGTGATTTTGGTCTGTTTCGTATATACTTTCCCTTGTAGCCCAAAGTGGATATTTTGTATCCGACAGGGGCATGCTGAATATGATCATTCAGCATGCCCGCCACAGTTTTTCAAGAAGAGGAGATACGAACATGGATTACGCAAAAGAATCCTTAAAAATGCACTATGAGTTAAAAGGTAAAATTGAAGTGGTATCAAGAGCAAAGGTTGATTCCAAGGATGCATTAAGCCTTGCCTACACCCCTGGTGTTGCCCAGCCTTGCCTTGAGATTCAGAAAGATATTAATAAAAGCTATGAGCTTACCAGACGCTGGAATACTGTTGCAGTTGTGACAGACGGTACTGCAGTTCTGGGACTTGGCGATATCGGTCCGGAGGCTGGCATGCCGGTTATGGAAGGAAAATGCGTTCTGTTTAAAGAGTTCGGTGATGTAGATGCCATTCCGCTTTGCGTGCGCAGCAAGGATGTAGATGAGATCGTGCAGACCGTCCGCCTGCTGGCAGGAAGCTTCGGCGGTGTGAATCTGGAGGACATTTCCGCACCAAGATGCTTTGAAATTGAGAAAAAGCTGAAAGAATGCTGCGATATCCCGATCTTCCATGATGATCAGCATGGAACAGCCGTTATCACTCTTGCCGGTGTGATCAATGCACTGAAAGTAGTTGGAAAGAAGATTGAAGACATTAAGATCGTTACTTCCGGTGCAGGTGCTGCTGGTATTGCGATTATTAAGCTTCTGATTTCCATGGGACTTAAGAATGTCATTATGACAGACCGCCAGGGCGCTATTTATGAGGGACGCGAAGGTCTGAACCCGATCAAGGAAGAGATGGCAAAGATCACCAATGCCAATCATGAAAAGGGAACCTTAAGCGAAGTAATCAAAGGCGCAGATGTATTTATCGGTGTTTCCGCACCGGGAACCCTTACTCCGGATATGGTGCGCACCATGGCAAAAGACCCGATCATCTTTGCATGCGCGAACCCTACTCCTGAGATCTTCCCGGAGGAGGCTAAGGCAGCAGGTGCAGCCGTTGTATCCACCGGCCGCTCTGACTATCCAAACCAGGTAAACAACGTTCTGTGCTTCCCTGGAATCTTCCGCGGTGCATTAGATGTCCGCGCTTCCGACATTAACGATGAGATGAAGATCGCCGCAGCTTACGCCATCGCAGGTCTTGTAAGCGATGAAGAGCTGTGCGCCGACTATATCCTCCCGGCTGCCTTCGACTCCCGCGTCAAAGACGCCGTTGCCAAAGCAACTGCAGAAGCAGCGATCAAGAGCGGTGTGGCAAGAATCTAAAGTATAAATTTTAAAGTAAAAACTTACCAGTAACCAGTGATTTTGCAAGGCATATTCGTGAGCAGGTCATTTCAGGAGCGCTCTTAACGGAAACGAGATCCACTGCCTACGAAGACTTAACATCGAAGGCTCTCCTGAGATGTTTAGTCGTAGTTGGCAGTTAGCTCGGTGGAGTGTTGCGACGACCTGCGATGAATATGCCTTGTGAAATCACGTACGGGTAATGGTATTATAAATCCTCTTATTCGCTTCCTCCGAATAAAGCTTCAAATGATGCCCAATCCGAATCGCCTTGGAATCCGTTCCATGTCCAATAAATTTGGTTTGCGCGATCGGCGTCCTTTTTTCTGCAAATTTCAGCACCAGTTCTGCCATATCCGGCTTGCATTCACTGGCCTCCATCTTCGTAAATGTCCCCAGCAAAATCCCGTTTACTTTTTTAAAAACTCCCATCTGACTAAGCTGGCTTAAGTAAGTCACCATCTGGGGAACCCCGCCGCCATAGGACTCCAGCAGCAGAATTTTCTCACGCATATCCGGCCAGAAAGGCGTTCCTGCAAGCTTCAAAAGACAGCGGATATTCCCGCCCACAACCATGCCTTCCATATGCGTTCCCCGGACAAGCTCACAGGGAAAATCATAAAGGGCAGAGCTTCCGCCAAGCACAGTCTCCAGAAAATCCGTAATCTGCTCCTGGCTGTGCTCATAAGTCAGATTTCGTACCTGATAAAGTACGGAAAATTTACCCGTGCGTGCATAAATAGCATTCAAAACAGTAGTCAGATCACTGTATCCCCAGAAATGCTTTTTCCCATAGGCAATGGTCTGGAAATCCAGATAAGGCAGAATCTCATTGGCCAGATCCCCGCCGGACACATCGAAAATTTCCTCCACAGAATCATCCCTGTAAAAATTCATTAACGCCTGGGCACGCTCCCTGGCAGTTCCGACCATCCCATTTTCATCCCCATACAGATAAGGGCTAAGCTCCGGCACAAACCCTGATTTCTCCAGAATCTGAACCAGCAGATCAACCGTTTCGGCCTGCTTTTGGTCAAGTCCGTTAGAGCAACAGACAATCCCAACTTTACTTCCCTGCTTCATAAAAAAGAATCCTTTCTGCAATCAAAATACATGTAATTTTTCATATATTTTACCATTAAAAACTGTGCACTAAGCATAAAAACACACTCAGTCACAAATTTTTAGTTATTTCTTTATATTATAAACAAATATTTCCCATAATTCTACCATGTTCCCCAATGTTTCCGAAACAATTACAAAAATTCTGGGCAGAATCAACGAATTTTCAATGGAAAAAAATGAGAAAAAAGTGCAAATAAATTATTGACAGCTTATATAAATTAGAATATACTAATCAACGTAAGTGAAACATAATAATAAATAGGTGTTTCTAAAGCACAAAAGGAAGGATGATATGATGCCGTTATCAATGGTAAACGAAGGAGAGCCGCAGGTGATCAAAAAAGTCGGCGGAAAAGAAGAAACCCGTAAATTTCTTGAGAATCTTGGATTTGTACAGGGGGCTACTGTAACTGTCGTCAGCGAGATTGGCGGTAACATGATCGTGAATGTGAAGGATTCCCGAGTTGCCATTGGCAAAGATATGGCGAATCGGATCATGGTCTGAAATCCAGAAAAAAGGAGTCTAGTATTATGAAAACATTAAGGCAAGTTGGCGTAGGCCAGACTGTCAAAGTGAAAAGACTGCACGGCGAGGGCCCGGTAAAGAGACGTATCATGGACATGGGAATCACCAAAGGTGTAGAGATCTATGTACGTAAGGTTGCACCGCTCGGCGATCCTATCGAGGTAACCGTAAGAGATTACGAGCTGTCTCTGAGAAAAGTCGATGCAGAAATGATCGAGGTAGAATAAGCGTCGGTCATTTTTTTACCTGGTCGGTTAGCGGATCCTAATAAATAGGCGATGACGCTAACAAATGAAAGCTGATTGAAACAATCAGCAGTGGCGGTTAATGGATAAGAAGCATCCAGACAGATGATCCGCCGGACAATTGAAGAAAGAAAATCTGGAAAGAAAGAGGAGGCATGAAAATGTCGATTAAGATTGCACTTGCAGGTAACCCTAACTGCGGCAAGACCACATTATTCAATGCACTGACCGGCTCTAACCAGTTCGTTGGTAACTGGCCTGGTGTAACAGTAGAGAAAAAAGAAGGTAAACTGAAAGGCCACAAAGATGTAACAATCATGGACCTTCCTGGAATCTATTCCCTTTCTCCATATACTCTGGAGGAGGTTGTAGCCAGAAATTACCTCATTAATGAGATGCCAGATGCGATCATCAACATCGTAGATGGTACAAACCTTGAGCGTAACCTGTATCTGTCCACACAGATCATGGAGCTTGGTATTCCGGTTGTTATGGCCATCAACATGATGGACCTGGTTCAGAAATCCGGAAACAAAATACATATTGATAAATTAAGCAAAAAGCTTGGCTGCGAAGTAGTTGAGATTTCCGCTCTTAAGGGAACCGGAATCATGAAAGCTGCTGAGAAAGCAATCAGCGCAGCACAGAGCAAAAAGAAAACCGTTCCGGTTCACGAGTTCGCACAGGATGTTGAGGTCGCAATCAAATCTGTTGAGGACAAACTGACAGGAACTGTTGCAGACGCTCAGAAACGTTTCTTTGCAATCAAACTCATCGAGAAAGATGAAAAGATCGTAGAGCAGATGAAGAGTGTTCCAGATGTATCCTACGAAGTAAAAGCTCTGGAAGACAAATTTGATGATGATACAGAGAGTATTATCACAAACGAGCGTTATGTATACATCTCCTCCATTATCGGACAGTGCTATACAAAATCTTCTACAGGAAAGAAACTTACAACTTCTGATAAGATCGACAGAATCGTAACCAACAGATGGTTAGCTCTTCCGATTTTCGCAGTTGTAATGTGGATTGTTTATTATGTATCTGTAAGTACAGTTGGTGGTTTCGTAACAGACTGGACAAACGATGTACTGTTCGGTGAGATCATTCCTCCGGCAATCGAGTCCGCTCTGGAAGCTGTACACTGCGCTGCATGGCTGCAGGGACTGATCCTTGACGGTATTGTTGCCGGTGTTGGTGCTGTACTTGGTTTCGTACCGCAGATGTTAGTTCTGTTCCTGTTTCTTGCATTCCTTGAGTCCTGCGGATACATGGCTCGTGTTGCATTTATCATGGACAGAATCTTCCGTAAATTCGGTCTTTCCGGAAAATCCTTCATCCCAATGCTGATCGGTTCTGGATGCGGTGTTCCTGGAGTTATGGCTTCCCGTACAATCGAGAACGACCGTGACCGTAAAATGACAATCATGACCACAACATTTGTTCCTTGTGGTGCTAAGCTCCCGATCATCGCTATGATCGCTGGTGCATTCTTTGACAACAGTGGATGGGTATCCACAAGTGCTTACTTTGTTGGTATCGCAGCAATCATCTGCTCCGGTATCATCCTGAAGAAAACAAAAATGTTTGCTGGCGAGCCGGCACCATTCGTTATGGAGCTTCCGGCATATCACTGGCCGACAGTTGGAAACGTATTAAGAAGCGTTTGGGAGAGAGCTTGGTCCTTCATCAAGAAAGCTGGTACCATCATTCTTCTTTCCACCATCGTTCTTTGGTTCCTTATGGGATTCGGTTGGGAAGGCGGTTCCTTCGGAATGGTAGAAGAGCTGAACAACAGTATTCTTGCTAAGATCGGTTCTGCTATCGCATGGATCTTCACTCCACTTGGATGGACAAACGCCGGCGAAGGATGGAAGATGGCAGTTGCTGCTGTTTCCGGTCTTATCGCAAAAGAGAACGTCGTTGCTACATTCGGTATGCTCTTCGGATTTGCTGAGGTTGCAGAGGATGGAGCAGAGATCTGGGGAAATCTTGCAGCAGTTATGACTCCTGTTGCTGCTTATGGATTCCTTGTATTCAACCTTCTGTGTGCTCCTTGCTTCGCAGCTATGGGTGCGATCAAGAGAGAGATGAACAACGCTAAATGGTTCTGGTTCGCAATCGGATATCAGTGCGGTCTTGCTTATGTAGTTGCACTTTGCATCTATCAGATTGGTACACTGCTTACAGGCGGCGGATTTGGACTGGGAACAGTTGTAGCATTTGTTCTGGTTGCAGCATTCCTGTACCTGCTCTTCAGACCATACAAAGAGAGCAACAGCTTAAAAGTAAATACAAAAAGTATTGCTTAAGCAAAAGGTCTTGTAAAAATATTTCAGCCTGTATTCTTTAAAGATACAGGCTGGAATTTTTATATAAGGAGAAATGGAAAATCGTATTTCTTTTTATATAAGAATTCCAGAATAACAAACAATCAAAAGTTCAGAAAAAGGATGGCGATAAAATGATGGAAAAAGCAGTAAGAGAAAAAGCATATCAGAACAATGAAGCATATGAGCGCACACAGATGCAAAAAGATATGATCATAGAACGATTGCGCGAGCAGGGCTGCCGGATTACCAGACAGCGCCAGCTGATCCTGGACATTATTCTGGCAGAAGAATGCTCCTGCTGTAAGGAGATTTATTACAAGGTGCAGGAAAAGGATAAGAACATTGGTCCTGCAACCATTTACCGCATGGTAAATATGCTGGAGCGTATTGGCGCGATCAGCCGCAAAAATATGTACCGGATATCCGGCTGCGAAGCCTGCTGTCAGGCAAATGGCTGCACAGTAAGGCTGAGTGATGATACAGTCTGTAAGTTACCTTCTGAAGTCTGGAAACAGGTAGTAAAGGCGGGACTTAAAAATATGGGCTATATCGGAGATCAGGATATTGAAAGTATTGAGATGACAATGTCGAATTGCCAGGTATAAAGCTGTCTGCAATGAAACGGACAGGCAAATGCCGACTAGGGATCGGGATACGTCAGTATTGTGAGCCGAGGCCCAAAAGAAAGGCGGAGGTGGAGCAATCATGTGGTGTATGAAAAAAGAGGGAATGAAGGAGTCCAGGGAGGATTATCTGGAAACAATTCTGGTGCTGAACCGGAAATCACCGGACGATGTCAGACCTGTGGATGTGGCAAATCATCTGGGAATCACCAAGCCCAGCGTGACAAGGGCCATGACAGAGCTGGAAAAGGAGGGGCATATCAGAAGAAACGAAAAAGGACGTCTGCTTCTTACGGAGTCAGGCCGTGAAATTGCAGAAAGGGTGTATGAAAAGCATTGCGTGATCACACAGCTTTTTTCCAGATGTGCCAATGTATCTGAGGAAACCGCGGAGTCTGATGCCTGCAAAGTAGAGCACGTGATCAGCGAGGAAACCTTTCAGGGAATTAAGAGTTATTTGAACGCCATGCCGAAAAGCGTCGAAAATTAGGGTATGGTTGAAAGATGCTTTTTATAAGATGTGCAGACGATTACAAGCGAGGGTTTAATTATACAATATAGACAAAGTGCACAAAGGTAACAAACGTTAGTTGTATGAAACATAGAAAATAATTGAGAAAGTTTTTCAACAAACAAAAAACCACTGGAAATTGAAAAAAACCTGATATATAATACGAGAAATCGAAAACAAGTAGATAAAAATAAATGTTCTTAAGAGGAGGAATTTAATCATGGCAAGTTTTAAATGGGACAAAACAGGACTTTTTGCAGCAGGTGTTTTATTCGGAACTGCTGGTATCAAGCTCCTTTCCAGCAAAGATGCAAAGAAAGTTTACACAGAGTGCACAGCTGCTGTTTTAAGAGCAAAGGACTGCGTAATGAAGACGGTTACAACTGTTCAGGAGAATGCAGGTGACATCTATGCAGATGCACAGCAGATCAACGAGGACAGAAAGGCAGCAGAGGAGCCATTCGAGGATGAGGCTTCCGAGGGCGAGACTGAGTTCAAGGAGACTGAAGACGAGGCACAGACAACAGAGGAAGCTGCTGAGTAATTTGTCTATCAAACAGATGCATACCGGGGACTGCCGTATTTTTACGACAGTCCTCTTGCTTTGAAAAGTAGGTGAACATATTGAAATTTACGATTAAGCATGAGAAGAAAGGACGTATCAGGGTCCATCTTTTTCAGAAATATATGAATTACAATCAGGCAGACACCCTTCAGTATTATCTGGAGAATCTGTCCGGTGTAAAGAAAGCACAGGTATTTAACCGTACCTGTGACGCATTGATTTATTATACAGGAGACAGAAATGAGCTTCTGAAATCCATTCAGGCATTTGGATACACAAGAGTTTCTGTTCCGGTACAGGTTCTGGAGAATTCCGGAAGAGCATTAAATGAGACATACAAGGAGAAACTGGTAGATAAGATTCTTTTCCATTATGGAAGAAAGCTTCTTCTGCCGTATCCATGGTCTGTAATTTACACCACTGCAATGTCAGTGAAATACATCTGGCTTGGAATTAAGACCCTCTGGAAACGGAAAATCGAAGTTCCGGTACTGGATGCAACAGCCATTGGCGTATCCATTTTCCGCGGCGACTTCTCCACTGCAGGTTCTGTTATGTTCCTGCTTGGAATCGGCGAACTGCTTGAGGAGTGGACACACAAGAAATCTGTGGATGACCTTGCACGCACTATGTCCCTGAATACAGGTAAGGTATGGCTGCGCAGCGAAGGCACAGAGGTTCTTGTGGACGCAGACAAGATCCAGACTGGCGACATGGTTGTGGTACATATGGGAAATGTGATCCCATTTGATGGTGTGATCGCAGAAGGCGAGGCAATGGTCAATCAGGCCTCTCTCACTGGCGAATCCGTTCCGGTAAGAAAAGTGGAAGGAAATTCCGTATACGCAGGTACTGTAGTAGAAGAGGGCGAAGCTGTCCTTACTGTAAAAGCAGTAGGCGGAGCAAGCCGTTATGAGAAGATTGCAGCGATGATCGAAGATACTGAGAAGCTGAAATCCGGTCTTGAGAGCAAGGCAGAGCACCTGGCAGACAGACTGGTTCCGTACACACTTGGCGGCACTGCTTTAACTTATCTTCTTACTAGAAATGTAACCAAGGCAGTTTCCGTACTGATGGTTGACTTCTCCTGTGCACTGAAGCTGGCGATGCCGGTTTCCGTACTTTCCGCGATCCGCGAGGCCGGAGAATATAAGATCACTGTTAAGGGCGGTAAGTTCCTGGAGGCAATCGCTGACGCAGATACCATCGTATTTGACAAGACTGGTACTCTTACAAAGGCAGAGCCTACTGTAGCGAAGGTGGTTTCATTTGATGGAAAGAGCGAGGATGAGCTTCTTCGAATTGCAGCCTGCCTGGAGGAACATTTCCCTCACTCTATGGCAAAAGCTGTTGTAGATGCGGCGAAAGAGAGAAAGCTGGACCATGAGGAAATGCACTCCAAAGTAGAATATATTGTAGCGCATGGTATTTCTACAACCATCGAGGGCAAGAAGGTCATTATCGGAAGCTCCCACTTTGTATTTGAAGATGAGAAGTGCACCATTCCGGAAGGCATGGAAGAGCAGTTTAAGAATCTGCCAAATGAGTATTCCCATCTGTATCTTGCAATTGAAGGCAGTCTTGCTGCAGTCATCTGCATCGAGGATCCTCTTCGTGAGGAAGCACCGGCTGTGGTAAAAGCACTGAAAAAAGCCGGCTTTACCAAGGTTGTTATGATGACCGGAGACAGTGAGCGTACAGCCAAAGCTGTTGCTGCAAAAGTTGGCGTTGACGAGTATTATTCTGAGGTTCTTCCTGAGGATAAGGCAAGCTTTGTAGAAAAAGAGAAGGCAAAAGGCCGTAAGGTTGTGATGCTTGGTGATGGAATCAACGATTCTCCTGCACTTTCCGCAGCTGATGCAGGTATTGCGGTAAGCGAAGGTGCTGAAATTGCAAGAGAAATCGCAGATATTACCATCGGTGCAGACAACCTGGAAGGCATCGTAGTTCTGAAGAATATCAGTGATGCACTGATGAAGCGTATTCATAATAACTACAGAACTATCGTAGGATTTAACACAGGTCTGATTCTGCTTGGCGTTGCCGGAATCCTGCAGCCGACTACATCCGCACTGCTTCACAATACCTCTACACTGCTGATCGGTATGAACAGCATGAAGAATCTGGTGACAGAAGACATCTGATCTTTTTGCAGGATGTCGCTCAACTGGTTTAGTTAGGACCTATTAGAGAGTTAATGAGACTATTTTTCATTAGCTCTCTTTTTTTATTTTGCTACTTGACAGCAGTAAAGGATTAGGTTAAACTAACATCATAAAAGTTAGCACTTGCTAACTAAAGCGTATAAACCTGAAACCCGCAGGATATCCTGTGGCGAATACATGAGTGTAACCGTAAAATATAGAGATAGAAGTGAAAACTTCTAATTTTTTTAAGAAAGGGTTAGAATAAGCTAACAAAAATAAGAGATAAGAAACATAAGGGGAATAAGAATCCTGTAATTGGAAATGCTTATCATAAATGCTTAAAAACCCGGAAAGGACAGTTCACATGAGTATTGTAATTATTGGCGGCAACGAGAGAATGGTGTGTCAGTACACGGATATCTGCAAAGATTATGGCTATAAAGCAAAAGTTTTTCCAAAGGAGAACGGCGCAATCCGCAAGAAGATTGGATGTCCGGATCTGATGGTGCTTTTTACCAACACCGTGTCTCATAAAATGGTCATCAGTGCTTCCCAGGAAGCTAAGAAAAATAACATCCCGGTAGCACGTGTTCATACCAGCAGCGCAAGTGCTTTAAAATGCGCTCTTGATGAGCACTGTGTAATGGCATAAGGAGGCCGTCATGATCGAGAAATGTCTCATTGAGCATTGTGCTCCAACTCTTGCTTCCCTGAAAGCTGCAAATCTTTTTAATGCGTGCTGTGAAGAGGGAGAAAATATTGATCTTCAGCTTGTCATCTGGAACCAGATGATGAATCCAAAAGGAGTAAAGCTGATGGCTCTTCGCAAATGGAAGAATCACGCACTAATCTACGTATACCGTGAAAAAAGGCTGGCAGAGAATCTGAAGCGCCCGGGCGTAGCCAGATTTCTGAAAAAATATGGTTACCAAAACGGGGAGCCGGATCAGTGCCTTGCACTTTTGAGAAAGCGCTTTGAAGCAGCACAGGGCTTTCCTCATGAGATTGGGATTTTTCTTGATTATCCACTTGGAGATGTGATTGGTTTTATCCAGAACGGCGGACAGAATTATAAATGTTCCGGCTGCTGGAAAGTTTACTGCAATGAATGTGAAGCATTGAAAATGTTTCAGAAGTATCATAAATGCCGGGAAGTTTACCGAAATTTATGGGAAAAAGGCAGGAGTGTTCTGCAGCTGACAGTGGCTGCTTAACATACATAAAGAGTCGGCGATGGGAAATGAATACAAGAAAGTTTTCGGGGGCTGGCAACAAAATTATTAAGAAGAAAGAGGTAGAATGAAGTCATGAGTAAAGTAGCAGTTGTATATTGGAGCGGAACCGGTAATACAGAGGCAATGGCAAATAAAGTAGCAGAGGGTGCTAAGGCTGCTGGAGCAGAAGTAGAAGTAATCAGCGCTGACGATTTTGACGGAACAGATATCAGTGGTTTTGATGGCGTAGCTTTCGGATGCCCTGCAATGGGAGATGAGGAGCTTGAGGATTCCGTATTCCAGCCAGTATTTGAAGCATGTGAGGCAAAGCTTGCAGGCAAAAAAGTAGCACTTTTTGGTTCCTATGGCTGGGGAGACGGCGAGTGGATGCGCAGCTGGGAAGAGAAATGCCAGAACGATGGCGTTGCACTTGCTGTTGACAGCGTGATCTGCAACGAGGATCCGGATGATGAAGCTCAGGCTGCATGCATCGAGCTTGGAAAAGCAATCTGCTAATTGTTTTATAAAGAACATAAGTATATTGAAGAATATAAAATAAGAGCATAAGGAAACCTCCGTCCCGGCGTACCGCGAAATGCCTGGGAGGGAGGTTTTTTAGTGCGTAAAAATCCCCCGGAAAACAAAAAATTCCCCCTCTTTTCAAAGACTGGAAGATAGAGTAAGATGGTACCAGAGATAGTGATACCTTTGTGTATAAGTAGGTTTTGGGACAATATTTTAGTTCATAAAGGAGAATAAAAAATGGACGTTACAGAGAGAAAATACCAGTTTGGAACCGAAGAAAACCAGGCATTTATGAAAGAAATCAGAGAGGATCTGCTGAAGTTCGGACATCAGTTTCCATCACCAGGAGGAAGCTCCTATTACCTGGGGGATGACGGAACTCCATGGAAAGACAGAAACCGCGAAACATGGATCACATGCCGTATGACCCATGTGTACAGCATTGGCTCCATGCTGGGACATGAGGGTAGCGAAGCTCTGGTTGACGCGGCACTGAAGGGAATCCGCGGGGAACTTCACGATGACAAAAACGGCGGCTGGTACGCAGGCCTTACCAAGGACGGAGAGATTGTTCCTACCAAGCAGTGCTATGCACATGCATTTGTAATTCTGGCTGCCACATCAGGCATTCTTGCAGGCAGAGAGGGAGCAAAAGAGCTTCTGGAAGATGCCCTTAAGGTTTATGATCTTCGCTTCTGGAATGAGGAAGAGGGACTTTCCTGCGATACCTGGAATACAGAATTTACGGAACTGGATCCCTATCGCGGAGTAAACGCAAATATGCACACTGTTGAGGCATTTCTTGCAGCGGCAGATGCAATCGGTGATGAGAAATACCGCGTCCGCGCAGGCAGAATTATTGACCATGTGATCAGCTGGGCGAAGAATAACAGCTGGCGGATTCCAGAGCATTTTTACAGCAACTGGGAGCCGGATCTGGAATGCAACAAAGACCGTCCTGACGATCAGTTCAAGCCATACGGAGCCACTCCTGGCCACGGAATTGAATGGGCGAGACTGATTACCCAGTGGGCTCTTTCTACATACAAAGAGGACAAGACTGGTGCCGCTCCATATATTCAGGCAGCGGAGAATCTTTATAACCGTGCGATCGCAGACGGCTGGAACGCAGACGGCGCACCGGGAATCGTTTACACTACTGACTGGGACGGCAACCCTATCGTCCACGACAGAATGCACTGGACCCTGGCTGAAGCCATTAATACGTCTGCAGTTCTGTACCGTGTAACCGGAAAAGAAAAATACACAGCAGATTACTCTGAGTTTATGGCATATCTGGATGAAAAGGTCCTGGATCATGTAAACGGCTCCTGGTTCCATCAGCTTGACCGCCAGAACCATCTTCTGACAACCGTCTGGCCCGGCAAATCCGACATCTACCACGCCCTCCAGGCAACCCTGATCCCCTACTGCAATCCTGGCCTGTCTGTTGCGGCTGCGGTGAAAAAGCAGGATTACGCATAAGCTTTTGATGCATAATATTATCATGTAAACCAACGAAAACCTTGAATTTTCTATGGCACTAAATGGGACGATTCAAGGTTTTCGTTTGTTTTCCTCACCTTCTCCCGGTCGGAATTTTATGCCGAATTTTGTCGAACGATTTTTCTTTGTTTTACTCCTGTTCTGTGATAAACTTTTTCTATCTTATAAGAGCATTTCTTTTAAAAGAATTTTCTTTGCTTCATTTCGAAGCGAATATTTCTCGAAACAAACGGACTACATTTGATGCGCATCAATGCCTTGTGAAAAGACAGGAGAGACTTTATGGAAAATAAGCTGAAACAGTATTTTCCTATTATTCAGCAGATTTACTTTTACGGCAGTATAAAAGGTGTCTATACCATAGTGCTTTTTGAAAAAAGCCCGGTACAGTTCCACAAATATCCAGATGTATATACCCATTATATGTGTTTATACCACTTGACATTTTTTCGCAGACTGTGCACAATAACGGTATAAGGAACCTGCTTGAAGCATGGCTTGTATTTCTAAGCCCAGACTCGCCGGAGCTGATGATCAGCCTGATTACAGAGTACCCGAAGTTCAAAGTCATGTACGAGCATTTATATTACATTTGCCAGAATGTGGAAAGGATGATGGAAATGTATTCAGCAGAACTTAAAATACTTGACCGAAACACCGTGCAGTACATGGTAGATCAGATGCAAGAGGCGATTAATTCGTTAAGTGCGGAGGTAAGCACGAAGCAAGAAACGATTGAGTCGCTAAGTGCGGAGGTAAGTACGAAGCAGGAGTCAATTGATTCACTTAGCTTAGAGTTGAACATGAAGCAAGAAGCACTTCAATCTAAAGAGCAGCAATTAGAAGAAGCTCATCAGAAAATCAAAGAACTTCAGCAGTTGCTTGGAAAGTAAAACCAGGACGAATACGTGTTGGGAAAACTGATGCATGAGAACTGAACCAGTCATTTTTCCAAAAGCGAACTGGAAGTTTTCCGATATTCCCCCGGTGTCATCCCATACGCTTTCTTAAAAGTGCGCATGAAATGCTCCGTTGTTTCATACCCCACAAGCTTGCAGATGGATGGAATGCTCAGTGTGGTTTCCCGGAGGGCGCGGCAGGCCTGGTTTAGTTTAATATCACGTATGATCTGAAGGAAGGTACGCCCGGTACCTTCCTTTATTAATTTGCTGAAATGAGAGGAACTGTAGCCAAAATGCGCAGCAGTGTCGCTAAGCGATGCAATCTGGAAATTCTGGTTCAGGTAGTTCAGAATTTCAGTCATGGAACTGCCAGTAGTCTCCTTTGTGAGGATGGATTCAATATCATTTTCGTGGTAGCGAAGAAGCTTGGCCCAGAATAAGATCAGCATGGAGTTGAGAAAAGTATAGCTGTATTTCTCATGGCCAAGATATTCTATAAAAAGCTTCTCCACAGATTTCATAACAATTTTATCATTTCCAGTGTGGAAAATCAGAAAATTCCCCTCTGTTTTGTGATAGAGCACATGGGTAAAAAACTGGGACAGTGCGCTGTCTGCAGTCAGTGTCTGGAAAAAGGTGGACTGGAAAGCGGAAGTCCGCACCAGAATATTGATGGCAATGCTGTCATCAAAAATACTCACGCTGTGTCTGGTGTGAGGAGGGATAATGCACACATCTCCCTGCTGCAAAGTATGCGGAATCCCCTGGATGGTGGTCTTTACCGTGCCGTCATAAATGCACATAATTTCAAAAAATTCATGCTCATGGGCAAAGGCTGGAGTGTAGCGGTAGTGCTTGGAAAGCATAATATCCCCTGTAAAATCCTGGAATAAAGTTCCTTCATTCAGATAAGGGAGCCACCCTTCCTTGCGAAGGGCAGGAACATAAAGCTTGCGCTGGGCGATCATTTCCCTGTCCAGATTCTGGCAGTATTCTCGAAACGTCTCTGGATGCTCTTTCTCTGCAAAATAGAGATCACGGTAAAAAATCTCATCCTGTTCGTAAGAATGTATGTAATTCTGAAATTCACTTCTGGTTAATTTCATAGTACGATCCTCATTGCGTTGTCTATAGATAAGCTGAGTATACCATATCTGATTTTATAAGAAAAGTGATAGTTGACCGAAGCTGTAATAGAAAAAAGATTATATTTTCCCGAAAAAAAATCATAAAAAAAATCAGTATTTCGCAAAAAAAATCACAATTGGAGAAACCTGTAAAAAAGGGTAAAGTAAAACCATAAAAGACGGAGGTAATGAAAATGAACGAAGTGGAAAAAAAGTAAAAATCGGACTTTGGCGTCAGAGAATCGGCTATGGTTCCTCTGATTTTGCATGTAATCTGATCTGGCAGATGATTTCCCTGTATCTGCTGTATTTTTACACAAATGTAATGCATTTAAATGCAGGGGCAGTCAGCATTATGTTCCTGGTAACCAAATTTATTGACGGTGTGTCCGATCTGATCGTTGGCTATCTCATTGACAAGACCAATACCAGATGGGGAAAATCAAGACCCTGGATCCTGTTTGGAGCAATTCCCTTTGGCGTAACAGCAGTCCTTGCTTTCTCTGTACCGGATATAGGACAGACTGGAATGCTGATCTACGCATACGTAACCTATATTTTACTGTCAACATCCTACACAATTGTCAACATTCCAATGGCATCCATTCTTCCGGCGCTTAGTGAAAACCCGCATGAGAGAACCGTTCTTGCTTCCTGCAGAACCTTCTTCTCCTCTGTTGGTTCTACGGTTGTAAGTGCTTTTGCCTTAACTCTTGTAGATAAATTTGGAAATGGAAATGAAGCCCTTGGTTTCCGTATTGTTATGATCATCTTCGGTGTGATCGGCTGCCTGGCATTTTTCTTCTGCTTCTTTAACACAAAAGAACGTGTTATGGTACAGGCGGAAAAAGTTAGCCTGAAAGCAAACATTTCCTGTCTGCTTCACAATGGCCCGTGGAAATTATTTGCGCTGAACATTGTATGGTTTTTCGGCGGATATGTAATTCAGGCAAGTGCAGTTATTTACTATTTTACCTATGTAGTACAGAACACCAGCATGGTTCAGATCGTTGCCACCATTACAACACTGGTGCCAATTGTAACCAACCTTCTGGCTCCATTCCTTGTAAAGCTTACAAGCAAGAGAAACCTGATGATCGGGGAAGCATGGTACATGCAGGCGGTCTTCTCATCATCTTCTTTGGGGGTACCAATGTTCCGGTGCTGATCGGCGGTGCAGTGGTCGCAGCAGCCGGATACGGTCTGAAAGGAAGCATGCACTTTGCAATGCAGCCTGACCCGGTTGACTATGGCGAGTGGAAGAGCGGTGTAAATACAGCGGGAACTCTTTCCGCAGTAAACGGATTTATTGGAAAAGTGGGCATGGCAATTGCCAGCAGTATTGGTGCAGCACTGCTTCAGTTCGGCGGATTTGACGCAGTTCTTTCCGTACAGTCTGCAACTGCACAGAGCTACATCACAACCATGTACATTTGGGTTCCCATCGTGATGAACATTGCAACAATTATCACCATGATGTTCTATAACCTTGATAAAATTTACCCGCAGATCATCAAGGAATTAGATGAAAGAAGAGCAGCATAATCCCTGAAAGGAGACATTAGAAGATGGTAAAATTAAACGTGAAAATCGTGTCCATGCAGGATGCCGATAAATTTAACAAAATCTGCAGCAAATTTGACTGCGACATGGATCTGCAGAGCGGAAAATATTATGTGGACGCCAAGTCCATCATGGGAATTTTCAGCCTGGACCTGAGCCAGCCGCTGGTGCTTAACGCAGATACAGATGATGAGCAGAAGGTGCGAGAAGCATTTGCGGAATTTGTTCAAGAAGCATAATTGCCAGACGAAAACCGATTATTGCCATAATCCCATGCGCCCCGGAAATCATTCCGGGGCGTTTGCTGCGTTGAGAAAAGAATGCCGCCTGAACTTTGTTCTGTTATGTTTGTATGGCTTGACATTTTTTACAGAATGTGCACAATAACAGTATAAGTAAAGTGCTATTTATAAAAATAAGGGGGTATCAATGAAACTTACAGAAAAACGCTTTAAATACACATTCTTCACAAGTATTTTCGTAGGTCTTGCGGCACATTTATTTGCACTTACCAATGTACTGCAGAATTACGATAATATCTCACAGACACCAGTGGGTGTTGGAACAGGTGTTACATCAGGAAGGTGGGTAATTGAGTTATTGTCCCAGCTTCATATAAAGTACGGCGTGAACTATAATATTCCTATGGTGAACGGGCTGATTGCCATTTTTCTTTTATCCGTGAGTGTCTGCCTGATCATCGATGTACTGAATATTCAGTCTGTACCGCTTTGCTGTGTATTTGCAGGAATTTTTATCAGCTTTCCTGTTGTTACCAGTTCCATGTTCTTTATGTATGTGGTAGAATATAATTCCCTCGCAGCATTTTTAGCAGTCCTGGCCGTCTGGGTGGCCAGAAAATACCATTGGATCGGTCTCGTCGGCGGAACTCTTTGCCTTGCAGTATCCCTTGGAATCTATCAGGCCTATCTGCCAATGACTGCAAGTTTGTTTGTTATTTTGCTGTTAAAAGAGGTTCTGTCGGGTAAATCCAGATTGCTTACGGTACTTTGCAGAGGAGTTCTTGATCTTTTTACTATGATTCTGGGATTTGCAGCATATTATGGCTGTATGAAATGGAATTTGGCAAAACACGGCGCCGAATTGTCTGATTATCAGGGAATTAATAATATGGGAAATATTTCTTTACGCAGTCTTCCGGGACTTCTGAAGCGTGCGGTGGGAGATATCGTAAAGATGCCATTCATTGATTATTATGGAATTTCATCTACAGTTGTTGTCAGAATCGCAATTGTGATTCTTGCAATAATTTCATTTGTGGGGATTGTTTATCTACTTTGGGCAAAGAAAGCCAGAGTGAGCCTGATTTTAGAATGTATTTTGCTGTGCATGATTTTTCCATTGGCAGTAAACGGCATCACCATTATGTGCTCTGAGAGCGAAATCTATACCATGATGGTATATGGCTCTGTTTTCATTTTTCTGGTGCCGGTTATGGTTATGGATCTGATCGTTCAAAACGCAGATGTGAAAATCAATAAGCTTTCCCGCCGAAAGCTGTATCTGTATGGACGAAACAGCGTAGCAGCACTTCTGATTCTGGTCACGGTTCAATATGTCTGGCTGTCCAATGGAAATTATATGGCAATGTATTACAATACAGAACAAACCAAAGCATATTTAAGTTCCATGCTGACACAGGTACGAATGACGGAAGGCTTTAATACCTCTCTTAGCTGGGCGTTTATTGGAAAAGTATCGGATGAGACCTTTCATAATCAGTGGAAGGACTCCAATAAATTCCACTATGGAGGCAACGGAGTTACAGAAGAAAAACCGCTTGTAAACTATTATTCCAGAAAATCCTGGTTCTGGCATTACATGGGATATGTACCAAACCTTGTTGACAATGACCAGGTAAAAGAACTGAGAAAAGATCCTTATGTAAAAAATATGCCCTGTTATCCGGATTACGGATCAATTGCAATCTATAAGGACACCGTTATTATCAAGTTATCTGACTAAAAAGCTATGGGTTAAAGCAGTGATTTCATGTGAGCATGGAGTTGCTGCTTTTTTGTTGTAAAATTCGTAAAAAAGGTCAGTATTTCATCTCAAAAAAAACAATTGGAAAACACCTAAAAAAGAGGTAAAGTAAACCCATCGAAGGAAGAGTACCGAAAGGAGAAAAGAATTATGCCAGAAGTAAGCATTGATTTAAATATGGTTCGTGTAACCAACGATGATTTTGTAAAAAAAGCAGAGGCCTGCGCACCGAAGCTTCAGGAGACCGTTGTAAAGCCAGTTTCTATCGTGGATGTTGTAAAAACAGAAAACATATATCCAGATGTAGTTGTCAAAGACTCCATTGAAAATCTTTCCAGCTACCATCTTGCCAAAGGGGACAAGCTGTGCCTGGACTTTGGAGATCACCAGGTTGGATATGTAACTCTGAAGCTTGCTTCTGTAGGAAGCCCGCAGGACTCACCTGCATTTTTCCGTCTGAAATTCGGAGAGATTGCAAAAGAGATGACGGAGGATTCCGCAGACTATGACGGATGGATCAGCCGCGGATGGATCCAGGAAGAATTTATTCATATTGATGTGCTGCCAGCAGAACTGAAGCTGCCAAGACGCTATGCTTTCCGCTATCTGGAAATCGAGGCAATCGATACTTCCCTGAAATGGCAGATGGTTGTGGAGGATGTAACCTGTGTCAGTGTTTCTTCTGTAAACATGGATCAGGTAAAGCCTATCAAGAGTGATGACGAAATGATCCGTACACTGGACAAGGTCAGCCTGCGTACTTTAATGAACTGCATGCAGTCTGTATTTGAAGACGGCCCGAAACGTGACCGCAGACTGTGGCTGGGAGACCTGAGACTTCAGGCACTGGCAAATTATGATACATTTAAAAACTATGACCTGGTAAAAAGATGTCTTTACCTGTTTGCAGGCCAGACAAGAGATGACGGAATGGTAAGCGCCTGCCTGTTTACAGAGCCGAAATTTATTGTGGATGATACCTTCCTTCTGGACTACTCTATGTTCTACGGAGCCGCACTTCTTGATTACTATAAGGCTTCCGGTGACATGGAGACTCTTCGTGACCTGAGCAAATGTGCTTACCGCCAGATGGAGCTTGCAGGAAAACAGTTTGACGAGAAAGATCTTCTGATCTGCGGCGAAGGCTTCTGGGCATTTATCGACTGGACTGATGGCCTGGACAAGCAGGCTGCGATGCAGGGCGTATATATTTATTGTGCGAAAAAGGTACGTGAAATTGCTGAAATCCTTGGGGATACCGAAAAAGCAGCAGAGCTTGCAAAGGAAGAAAAAGCCAAAACAGAAGCAGCAAAAAAATATCTTCTGGATTCTGAAGCCGGACTGTTTGTAAGTGGACCGGACAGACAGATTAATTATGCAAGCCAGGTTTGGATGGTACTTGCTGGTGCAGTAGACAAAGAAGACGGCGCACAGATTCTTGAAAAAATAACAGACATGAAGCCGGAAAAAGGTATGGTTTCCCCGTATATGAATCATCATTATGTAGAAGCACTTCTTCTTTGCGGGAAAAAAGAGCAGGCTCTTGACTATATGAAATACTACTGGGGCGGAATGATCAGCCACGGAGCAGACACCTTCTGGGAGCTTTATAATCCGGAAAATCCGGCAGAGTCTCCTTATGGAAGCAGTATTGTTAACAGCTACTGCCATGCGTGGAGCTGTACTCCGACTTATCTTTTGAGAAAATATTTTGCCTGAGGAGGAAATAATTATGACACGTGTTTTAAAAGAAAGAACTTTTTCAGGAACAACTAACCCGGAAGCTGCGTCATGGGAGAATGAACATCGCCAGATAGCAAGAGAAGCAGCAGATGAGGGAATTGTTCTTCTGAAAAATGAAGACCAGATACTGCCTCTGAAACCGGGAAGTGCAGTTGCTGTTTATGGTGCAGGCGCAGGCAGAACAATCAAGGGTGGAACTGGCTCCGGTGATGTAAATGAGCGTGAGAACATTTCTATCTGGCAGGGGCTGAAAAATGCAGGTTACCAAATCACCAATGAAGACTGGATCAGCAGCTACGATCAGATTTATGAGAAAGCCCGTCAGGACTGGAAAAATGATATTAATGCAAGAGCCAGCCAGACTGGCGGTGATGTGATGGACTTTTTTACGGTTTACAGTACAACACCCTTTATTATGCCAACTGGTGATCCTGTAAAGGTACCGGAAGCTGATGAAAGCACAGACACTGCAATCTATGTACTGAGCCGTGTTGCCGGAGAAGGCGCAGACCGCAATGCAGATAAAGGAGATTATTATCTGAAGGATGACGAGCACCAGATGCTGGCAGATCTTTGCCAATATTACAAAAATGTTATTATTGTTATCAATGCAGGCGGACAGGTGGACCTTTCCTTTATGGATGAATTTTCCAATATCAAAGCACTTCTGGTGATTGTACAGCCTGGAATGGAAGGAGGAAATGCTTTCGCAGATGTCATTTCCGGCAAGGTAAATCCATCTGGAAAGCTGGTGGATTCCTGGGCATATAAATATGAGGATTATCCAAGCGCGGCTACTTTTTCCCACAATAACGGTAATGTGGAAAAGGAGTTCTATGAGGAAGGGCTTTATGTAGGATATCGCTATTTTCATACATTTGGAATTCCGGTTCGCTATGGCTTTGGATACGGACTTTCCTATACCACATTTGAAATTCAGAATGCGTCAATTAAAAAAGAACAGACAAATCTTCTGAAGGTTTCCATGTCTGTAAAGAATACTGGTGCTGTTGCTGGAAAGGAAGTTGTACAGGCATATGCTTCCTTACCTGGTGGCTCCATGGAAAAAGAAGCACATCGTCTGATCGCATATGCAAAAACAGAACTGTTACAGCCAGGAGAGGCACAGAGCATCACGCTGGAAATCCCGGCAGAATGCTTAACATCCTATGATGAGAAAAAAGCAGCATGGGTTCTGGAAAAAGGATTTTATGGAATCTTTCTTGGAAACAGCCTGGAAAGTGCCAATTTGACATTCGGGCTGCAGCTGGATCAGGATGCAGTTCTGGAAAAAGTGAAGAATCTTTTTCCGCTAAAGGATGCATTAAAAGAATTAGAGCAGCCAGCAGGTGCAACCTGTAAACGTGAAGCTGTACAGGCTGCGCTTGCCAGGTCAAAGCAGCTTCCGGTTCTGGAACTGAAAGCAGCTGAGTTTAAGACAAAGGAAATTGTATACCGTAAGAACAGTGAATTGGCTGCACCTGAGGCAATGGAATTTGTAAATACTCTTTCTGTTGAAGAGCTTATTAATCTGGCTGCCGGTGATCCTGGAAAAGCACAGGGTGGAAACCTGGGAGCAGCCGGAATTTCCGTACCAGGCTCCGCAGGTGAGACACATAGATGTGCTATTGACAAAGGTCTGGCAAGTATTGTTCTTGCAGATGGCCCGGCTGGCCTTCGCCTTATGAAATATTACAATGTAAATGAAGGAAAGATCATTTCCATGCCATTTGAATTCAGTCTGGAAGGCGGACTTTTCTACAATGGTCCTACTGAGCTTCCTGGCGACAGATACTACCAGTACTGTACGGCAATTCCAGTGGGAACCATGCTGGCACAGACCTGGAATACAGCCCTGATTGAAAAAGTGGGCGCTATGATCGGAAAAGAGATGGAGCATTTCGGAGTTACCTTATGGCTTGCTCCTGGAATGAATATCCACAGAAATCCTCTTTGTGGAAGAAACTTTGAGTACTATTCCGAGGATCCGTATGTAGCAGGTACCATTGCAGCTGCCATGACAAATGGCGTACAGTCCAACTATGGATGCGGAACTACCATCAAGCATTTTGCCTGCAACAACCAGGAAGACAATCGTATGGGCTCTGACAGCATTGTTTCTGAGAGAACCATCCGTGAGCTTTACCTGAAGGGCTTTGAGCTTGCAGTGAAAGAATCTCAGCCTCTTTCCATTATGACAAGTTATAATCTGATCAACGGCGTTCACGCTGCCAACAATTATGATCTTTGCACAGAGGTGGCAAGAAATGAGTGGGGCTTTGGCGGTGTCATCATGACCGACTGGACAACAACTGAACGTGATGACAGCTGTACAGCTTCTGGCTGCATGCGCGCCGGAAACGACCTGGTTATGCCAGGCTGCTTTGGCGACCATGACAATATGAAAAAGGAACTGGAAGCAGGGACTCTGAAGCTGGAGGATCTGAAAGCCTGCATCGCAAGGCTGGTCAGCGTAATCTGGAAATCCAATCAGTATGAGGAAAATTAAATAAATTTTTATATAAAGGAATCCCCCGGAGACATATGGTGCTCCGGGGGATTCTTTTACGAAATATTCATTGATTTAGAGCGTGCAACCAAAATCATTTCCGCAATTTGCACGCCCCACTTTGCAGTATATTTTACACGAATTCAGTTGCCGTAGCTGGAATGAGAAGAATTCTATTCATCCCATCCTTCATACAACCGTATATTCACCTGAATATTCCGCACTACATCGCCCTCTTCCAGTTCCATGTCGTCAGGGTCGGTAATGGGCGGGAGTTCCGGGACTTCTTCGGAAAGCTCTACTGAGATCCAGTCGAAAGCAGCGGCGTTGGCATTTTCGATGGCTTCGTCTAAGGTGTCACCTTCTCCGAAGCAGCCCTCCAGGTCGGGGAAAGTTCCCTTGTAGCGGCCGTCTTCGGTTTTCTTAAAAACTGCAGGATATATAAATTTCATAATAAACCTCCCAGGAAAATAAAGTAATAAAATCCATTTTTAGAAATATTATAAGCGTTTGAGTATGGAAATACAAGAGAGTAAACAGCAACATATTTATATAAATGGAAAAAGGGAACGGGATTGTAAAAACTTCTGTAAAATGATATTCTTACATGTAGAAGTAGTTTACACAATACTGTTGAAAAACGATCGTATTTTAGAAAAACAACTGCGGGAGGTGAACCATGGAATTTCAGCATGAACTGATCATACCTAATGAGGGACTGCCATTTAAAATATTTTTATTTGAGGGCGGACATGGCAATTATGAGAGAGAGAAGCACTGGCATACATCCATTGAGATTTTTGCAGTGCTGAAAGGCGGGCTGACGTTTTTCCTGAATGATGAGGAATATCCGCTGGAGGCGGGCGGACTGATTATTATTAATTCCAATGAGATTCATTCCATCCATGCGCCAGGCAAAAACGAAACTGTGGTATTGCAGATTCCTCTGAAGCAGTTTGAGAAATATTTTACGGCACAGCGCTTCATCCGTTTCACAAGCGCTGCCCGTGTAGCCAAGGATCGGAAAAACAAGGCACCGGATAACCGGAAGCTGGCCTTTTTCATAGAAGAGCTGTACAAGGCATACCGGGCAAAGGAAGAGGGCTGGGAGTACCGGACCATGGCGCTGTATTACAATATTTTGTATCTTATGGTACGGGATTACCGTGAGACAGAAGCCGCCCAGGAGGAAATCCAGGACAGCCGCCGTCTGGATGCTTTGTCAAAAATTACCAGTTATATGCGGGAGCATTATACAGAAGAAATGAAACTCTCTGACATGGCTGCCCTTTTTGGATATTCCGATGCCTATTTGTCGCGAATGTTCAAAAAGTATGCGAAAATCAATTTTAAGGCGTATTTGCAGGAAATCCGTATGTCCTACGCCTACAGGGAGCTGAGTAACACAGAGAAAACCATCAGCCAGATTGCCCTGGACAACGGATTTGCAAGCAGCAGGGCATTTTCCCGGGAATTCCAGAAAAAGTATGGGGATCTTCCAAGCGAGCTAAGACAAAAGCTTGCAGTCATTCGCTGATAACAAAAGGTCAAAAAAGTGCTATAGATAAGACAAGAAATCCGTCGAAAAGCATGCCAGGATATGGTATGCTTTTTTCAGCTTAAAAAAGAGCCTGAGGTCAGGCAAAAGGAGGTTAAACGTGAAGATTCAGAAAGTAACAGATCTGGCATTCCGTAAATACGGACAGGTGCTGGAGGGATACGACTTTACAAGCCTTATTAAAGAAATGAAACACACACCGGTTCCGGAGGACGTAATCTACGTTCCGTCTGTGGAGGAGCTGGAAGCACTGGATGTTATGAAAGACCTGCAGAACAAGGGATACGGCGGACTGCCTATCCAGATCGGATACTGCAACGGACATAACAAGAAATTAAATGCAGTGGAGTATCACCGCAATTCCGAGATCAATGTGGCAGTAACAGACCTGGTTCTTCTGATTGGACATCAGCAGGACATCGAGCCGGATCATACATATGACACATCTAAGATCGAGGCATTCCTGGTACCTGCAGGAACCGGAATTGAAGTTTACGCAACCACACTTCACTATGCACCATGCCATGTGAACGAAGGCGGTTTCCAGTGCGTTGTTGTACTGCCGAAGGGAACCAACACAGAGCTTACTTTCCCAACTGAGAAGACCGGAGAGGACAGCCTGATGACAGCCAAGAACAAATGGCTGATCGCCCATGAGGATGCGAAGATCGAAGGCGCATTCAATGGCCTGAAAGGTGAGAACATCACAATCGACTAAGTTTTTCAAATTAATTATAGCAGTCAAATAATAAGAAAATTTAAATATGGAGGAATACCTATTATGAATAATATACCAGTAGTAAAACTTGGATTAATCGCAGTAAGCCGTGACTGTTTCCCAATCGAGCTTTCCGAGAAGAGACGCGCAGCTATCATGGAAGCTTACAAAGGAGAGCTTTATGAATGTCCAGTAACTGTTGAGAATGAGAAGGACATGGAGAAGGCTCTTGAGGATGTAAACAAGGCAGAGTGCAACGCACTGGTTGTTTTCCTTGGAAACTTCGGACCTGAGACTCCTGAGACTCTGATTGCAGAGAGATTTGACGGACCTTGCATGTATGTAGCAGCTGCTGAAGGCGACGGCGACATGATCAACGGACGTGGTGATGCTTACTGCGGTATGCTGAACTGCTCCTACAACTTAAAGATGCGTCATCTTGAGGCTTATATTCCGGAATATCCGGTAGGAAGAGCTGATGACATTGCGAAGATGATCGCAGACTTCGTACCAGTTGCACGTGCTGTCATCGGTGTTCGCAATCTGAAGATCATTACCTTTGGACCGCGTCCGCAGGACTTCTTCGCATGCAACGCACCGATCAAGGGACTTTATGAGCTGGGTGTTGAGATCGAAGAGAACTCTGAGCTTGACCTTCTGGTTGCTTACAAAGAGCATGAGAACGATCCTCGTATCCCGGAAGTTTGCGCAGATATGGCAAAAGAGATGGGCGAAGGCAGATACTATGCTGACCTTAGCGAGAGAATGGCACAGTTTGAGCTGACTCTTCTTGACTGGGCAGAGGCTCACAAGGGTGCAAGAAAATACGTTGCATTCGCTGACAAATGCTGGCCTGCATTCCCGTCACAGTTCGGATTTGAGCCTTGCTATGTAAACAGCCGTCTTGCTTCCAGAGGAATTCCGGTATCCTGTGAGGTTGATATTTACGGAGCACTCAGCGAGTACATCGGACTTTGCATTTCTCAGGATGCTGTTACACTCCTTGACATCAACAACTCTGTTCCGCAGTACATTTATGATGAGGACATCAAGGGAAGATATGATTACAAGCTGACAGATACATTCATGGGCTTCCATTGCGGAAATACTCCGGCATGCAAGATGTGCGAGTCCAGAGCAGTTAAATATCAGCTGATCCAGCACAGACTTCTTGAGCCGGCAGGATCTGAGCCAGACTTTACAAGAGGAACTCTTGAGGGAGATATCGCTGCATCTGATATTACATTCTATCGTCTGCAGTGCAACTCTGAAGGAGAACTGGTTTCCTATGTTGCAGAAGGTGAAGTCCTTGATGTACCTACAAGATCCTTCGGCGGTATCGGTATTTTCGCAATCAAGGAGATGGGAAGATTCTACCGTCACGTTCTCATCGAGGGCAACTTCCCGCATCATGGCGCAGTTATGTTTGGACACTACGGAAAAGCATTCTATGAAGTAGTGAAATTCCTTGGACTTGATGTGAAGAAGATCGGTTACAACCAGCCGGCTGGTGTAAGATATCCAACTGAGAATCCATGGGGCTAATTAAGTAACGTTAATAATTTATAGGCGTATAAAAACGGCCGTACCACTTTATGCGGTACGGCTGTTTTGGTAAGGAGGACAAAATGTATTTTATCGGTGTTGACCTTGGTACTTCCGCAGTGAAGCTTCTTCTTATGGAAGAATCCGGAAAAATCTGTAATATTGTTTCCAAAGAGTATCCCTTATTTTTCCCCCATCCGGGCTGGTCTGAGCAGAATCCGGAAGACTGGTACACCCAGAGCATGGCGGGAATGAAGGAACTGACTGAGGGAATCGACCGCTCACAGGTTGCTGGAATCAGCTTTGGCGGTCAGATGCATGGCCTGGTAACTCTGGACGATCAGGACCAGGTAATCCGTCCTGCAATTCTCTGGAATGACGGGCGTACCTCTGAGGAGACTGATTATCTGAACAATGTAATCGGCAAGGATAAGCTTTCCCAGTACACTGCCAACATTGCGTTTGCCGGTTTTACTGCTCCGAAGATCCTGTGGATGAAGAAAAATGAGCCGGAGAAATTTGCGAAGGTTGTAAAGATCATGCTTCCGAAGGATTATCTTGCTTACCGCTTAAGCGGATCCTTCTGCACAGATGTTTCTGATGCATCCGGTATGCTGCTTCTTGATGTGAAGAACCGCTGCTGGTCTAAGGAAATGCTGGAGATCTGCGGCGTGAAGGAAGAGCAGCTTCCGAAGGTTTACGAGAGCTGGGAGGTTGTGGGAACCCTGAAGCCAGAGGTTGCGAAAGAGCTTGGTTTCTCCGAGAATGTGAAAGTAATCGCAGGAGCAGGTGACAATGCGGCAGCAGCTGTTGGAACCGGAACGGTTGGCGATGGCCAGTGCAACATTTCTCTTGGAACATCTGGAACTGTATTTATTTCCAGCAAGAATTTTGGCGTAGACGAGAACAATGCCCTTCATTCCTTCTGCCATGCAGACGGAAGCTATCACCTTATGGGATGCATGCTCAGCGCTGCTTCCTGCAACAAATGGTGGGCTGAGGAGATTCTTGGAACCAAGGATTTCGCAGCAGAGCAGGCACCGATCACAAAGCTTGGAGAGAACCATGTTTACTTCCTTCCATACCTGATGGGAGAGCGTTCTCCTCACAATGACCCGGATGCAAGAGGCGTATTTTTCGGAATGTCCATGGACACTTCAAGAGCAGATATGACACAGGCTGTTCTGGAGGGGGTTGCGTTTGCACTTCGTGATTCCCTTGAGGTTGCCAAGAGCCTTGGCATCAAGATCGAGCGTACCAAGATCTGCGGCGGCGGAGCAAAGAGCCCTCTCTGGAAAAAGATTATTGCAAATGTGATGAACATTAAGGTGGATGTCCTGGAAGTGGAAGAGGGACCGTCCCTTGGCGGCGCTATGCTTGCAGCGGTAGGCTGCGGCGTTTTCCCGGATGTTGAGACAGCAGGCAAAAAACTTGCCAAAGTAGTAGATACCGTAGAACCAACTCCGGAACTGGCTGCCAAATATGAGGAAAGATACCAGAAATTCAGACAGCTGTATCCGACAATGAAACCATTATTTAAATAAGAATATGGAAGTTTAAGATTAAACAAAAAGCAAAACAGAGCGGTGCGTTATGACCGCTCTGTTTTGCTTTTGAGAACCTTATAGAACAAACTTTTCCAGAACCTCAGCCACTCCGTCTTCATTATTCGTATGCTTTGCAACATAGTCTGCATACTGCTTTACCCCGTCTGGGGCGTTGGACATGGCCGCGCCCAGGGCAGCGTAGCGGATCATGGGGAGGTCGTTGAAACCGTCGCCAATGGCAATGGTTTCGGCAGGGGAAAAGCCGTAGAGTTCTCCAATCCTGTCAATGGCAGCGGCTTTGGACACCTTGCTGTTGAAAAATTCCAGGTAAAAAGGCTTGGAAGTGCAAAAAGTAACATTCTGGAAATGGGCTGCACTGCGCAGCTCTTTTTCTATTTGCTGAATTTTCTCCACATCATCATACCACAGGATTTTGGTAATGCCTTGGGAGAGAAGCTGTTCTATGGAGGAAATGGGAAGAGGCGTTACTTTGGTTGCCTGGCTGTATTCGTGGATGCGGTCATTTAACTGGTTTCCGTATAATTTGTTATCAGACCAGATGCACATGGTAGTGTCATAGCGGATGCCTGCTTCCAGGATTTTGCGGGCGTCATCGGATGCAAGCTCCTGGCGGTAGAGGATTTTTTCTGTTGCAGAATCCAGGATCATAGCGCCGTTGTAGGTGATCACAGGCCCCTGAATGCCAAGCTGCTTCTGGTAGCGGGATACGCCCTGAATGGGACGGCCTGTACAGATGGAAAAAATCAGCCCTTTATCCACTGCCTGGCGGATGATTTTGACTGTATGTGGAGTGATCTCATTAGAATCATTTAATAAAGTGCCGTCCATATCGGCGGCTGCAAATTTGTATTTCATAGTATTCTCCTGAATCGAGCCTGTTTGAAAAATCATTTTTTTAATGGCCTTATGTGTCTTTGGTGATGCAAATAATTATACGATACCTGTGACCTCTCTTCAACTGCTTTTACATGTATAAAGATTGCCCGGGCAGGATTTGCCTGGAGTTTACGAAGTGCCTGGCAATCACTTTTGGACTGTTTTTGTGCAAAGAAATTGTCTGGAAAATGTTGACGGACAGGGATAATATATGAAATTTAAGGCGGCATCCAGAGAAACGGTTGTGAAGCGCCTGCGGAAACGAATCGAACTTCAGGAAGAATCCAGCAAACGGGTCAATATGGAAGCGTGGCGGAATGCTCTGTATAAAAGAAGCGAATATGATGAGCTTACAGGCGTGCTGAACCGACGGGGCATCCGAAAATATATGGTTCAGGCATTTTCTGATGCAAAAGCTGTGGGGAATAAATTTGCCGTTTTGATCATTGATGTGGACTTTTTCAAAGAATATAATGATACTTATGGGCATGTAGCAGGGGATGAATTCCTGCTGGCAATCGGCGGATCCCAGACTATGTCAGTTATGGAAGCGGCGGATAAGGCGCTCTATGATTTGAAGAAAAATTCTAAAAATGGCTTTGTAATCGTAGAATCCCTCCAGGGAGAAGAAAATGGATAAAGAAATTGAAAAAAAGTGCGAGAAAGTAATTGAATACAGATTTTCAGATCCCAGAAAGGCATACAATATTTGCAGTGAAATTCTGGAGCATGGTATCAGCAATGAAGAAGCTTATGAGGTAGCATATGCCCGTCTGTACATGGGGGATACCATGTTTTCCATGGGCGAGTTCCAGAAAGCTCTGGCCAATATGATGCTTGCAAAAAAAGTTCAGGAAAAATATGGATATCAGGATCTTCTGATGAAAACCTATAATATTATTGCTATTATTTATGTAAACCAGGGAGATGACCTGTTGGGCCTGGATTATTATTATAAGTCGCTAAAGCTTGCCCGCGAATGTGGTAACAAAGTGATGATGAGAATGGTGTATAACAATATTGGAGCTTTGCTGAATAACGCGGGAGACGCTGCAGGAGCGGCAGAATATTTTAGAAAAGTATATGAACTTTGTCAAAAGAGGGAACAAAGGGATTCGAAAAAAATTGACAATAAAAAGCAGTATCTTGTAAATCTTGCTGTTGGATATCTGGGGGAAAAGAAATATAAACAGGCAAGAAAGTATCTTGACATGGCGTCTATGGAAAGTGACGGAAAATCCCAGGACTGTTGTTCGGCAGCAGAGATTAACAGAATAGTAGATTCTGTGCGTGTTTATGTGGAAACAGGAAATAAAGCTGCTGCAATCAAAGAAGCAGAGAATATACTGTCACTTCCGGAAAAAATTTTGAAGATGTAGAAGCGTTCCGGCATTTTATTTGTCTGGCATCCTGTCTGCTTCAGCTGGAATATTTTGTAAGCCGTTATGGAGGAGATGAGTTTGTAATTCTGGGTATTAATAAATCTGACGAAGAATTAAGGGACTTTATAGAAAAGCTGTTCTGCAATATTAACAGTGCGAAGATGCCTTTTCTTGATCATATGGTCTTCCAGCATGTGACTATTTCCATGGGAGTGGTAAACAAAACCGTGGAAAGTGGTTACAGCCTGGCTGAGTTTATCAGCAGTGCGGACAATAATCTTTATGTGGCGAAGAAAAATGGAAAAAACCGATATGTATTTAAGTAGCGCGGCTGCAGGCAGTGCCTGTAAGGAGAGAAAAACCAGTCGGATACATGGAAATCTGAAAGTTTGTTTCAGTTCTGTGAAGATTCACATGGATTCCTGCAAAAGAAGCTGTGATTTCGGCAATTAGGAGAATTGTTTTTTGCCCTGTGAAATGGTAAAATAATAAGGTAATGCAAATGGAAAATAAGGAACAGGAAGAACTGTTTTTAAAAATATTTTCCAGCAGATAAAACTAAAAAAGAAAAGTGACGAGGTGTAAAGCTATGCAGGAAATGAAGCCAGTTAAAGAAGGCAAAGTGCGCGAGATTTACGACAACGGAGACAGTCTGATCATGGTTGCAACAGACCGTATCAGCTGTTTTGACGTGATCCTGAACAACGAAGTGACTAAGAAGGGCACTGTTCTCACACAGATGTCCAAGTTCTGGTTCGATATGACTCAGGACATCCTGCCAAACCACATGCTTTCTGTTGATGTCAAAGACATGCCGGAGTTTTTCCAGCAGGAGAAATTTGACGGAAACAGCATGATGTGCCGCAAGCTGGATATGATTCCGGTTGAGTGTATCGTTCGCGGATATATTACCGGAAGCGGCTGGGCAAGCTACCAGAAGGACGGCACAGTCTGCGGAATTACTCTTCCGGAGGGACTGAAGGAATCAGACAAGCTGCCTGAGCCTATTTACACACCTTCTACCAAGGCTGAGATCGGAGACCATGACGAGAATATTTCTTTCGAGCAGAGCGTTGCTCACCTTGAGAAATACTATCCGGGACATGGTCAGGAATATGCCGAGAAGATCCGTGATTACACCATCGCATTATATAAAAAATGTGCAGAGTATGCGTTGAGCAAGGGCATCATCATTGCAGATACCAAGTTTGAGTTTGGTCTGGATGAGAATGGAAACATTGTGCTTGGCGATGAAATGCTTACACCGGACAGCTCCAGATTCTGGCCGGCAGATGGATATGAGCCAGGACATGGCCAGCCATCCTTTGACAAGCAGTTCGCCCGCGACTGGCTCAAAGCCAATCCGGACAACAACTGGACTCTCCCACAGGAAATCGTGGACAAGACCATCGACAAATACCTGCAGGCATACGAGATGCTCACAGGCAAGAAGCTGAAATAATTACATAAAACCAAAACCAGCCGGGGAATTGCTCCCCGGCGATTTTTTGCAAAAAAATTCCCGGGAGGTAATATTCTCCCGGGAATTTATAGTTAAATTTCAATTAGAACAGTCCTGTGATCTTGCCTGTTTCGTCTACGTCGATCTTCTCAGCAGCCGGAACCTTCGGAAGACCTGGCATGGTCATGATCTCGCCGGTAAGGGCTACGATGAAGCCTGCACCTGCGGAAATCTTCAGGTTACGAACAGTTACTTCGAAGTCTGTCGGAGCGCCAAGCTTGGTCTGGTCATCTGTTAAGCTGTACTGTGTCTTTGCAACGCAGATCGGACAGTTGCCAAAGCCAAGAGCCTCCAGCTGTTTTGCCTGTTTCTGAGCGTTGGCTGTGAGAACAACTCTCTTGCCGCCATAAATCTTCTGAACGATATTGTTCAGCTTATCTTCGATAGAGCCCTCAAGCTCGTAGGAATATGTGAAGTCGTTCGGCTCTTCAACCAGACGGATAACTTCCTCTGCTAACTTCTTGCCGCCTTCGCCGCCTTTTGCCCATACTTCGGAAAGTGCAACGTTAACGCCAAGCTCTTTGCATTTTGCTTCTACAAGGTCAAGCTCTGCCTTTGTGTCGGTCGGGAATGCGTTGATTGCAACAACACATGGAAGCTTGTAAACGTTCTTGATATTGCTTACATGTTTCAGCAGGTTCGGAAGACCTTTCTCAAGAGCCTCCAGGTTCTCGTTGTTCAGATCTGCTTTTGCAACGCCGCCGTTATATTTAAGAGCACGAACGGTAGCAACGATTACAACTGCGTTTGGATGAAGGTCAGCCATACGGCACTTGATGTCAAGGAACTTCTCAGCACCAAGGTCAGCACCGAATCCAGCCTCTGTGATTGCATAATCAGCAAGCTTCAGAGCCATCTTTGTAGCGGTTACAGAGTTGCATCCGTGAGCGATGTTTGCAAATGGTCCGCCGTGAACGATTGCAGGTACATGCTCAAGAGTCTGAACCAGGTTCGGTTTCAGGGCATCTTTCAGAAGTGCTGTCATAGCACCCTCTGCGTGGAGGTCACCAGCTGTAACTGGTTTCTGCTCTGATGGTTTGCCGTATGTATAACCAATGATCATTCTGGCAAGTCTCTTCTTCAGGTCTGTGATGTCGCTTGCCAGGCAGAGAACTGCCATAATTTCGGAAGCAACGGTAATGTCATAGCCGTCTTCACGAGGCATACCGTTTGTTCTTCCGCCAAGTCCGTCTACTACATTACGAAGCTGACGGTCGTTCATATCTACGCATCTTCTCCATGTGATCTTACGTGGGTCAATGTTCAGAGCGTTGCCCTGGAAAATGTGGTTGTCGATCATTGCTGCCAGAAGGTTGTTAGCTGCGCCAATCGCATGGAAGTCACCTGTGAAGTGAAGGTTGATATCCTCCATAGGAACAACCTGTGCATATCCGCCGCCTGCTGCGCCGCCCTTTACACCGAATACCGGTCCAAGGGATGGCTCACGAAGTGCAACCATAACACTCTTACCCATCTGCTGCATAGCATCTGCAAGACCAACAGTTGTAGTTGTTTTTCCTTCTCCTGCCGGAGTCGGGTTGATGGCTGTAACAAGGATCAGCTTGCCATCCTTCTTGTCGGTTTCTTTTAACAGATTGTAGTCGATTTTTGCTTTGTATTTGCCGTACTGCTCAAGATACTTGTCATCAATACCTGCCTTAGCCGCAATCTCAGTAATTGGTTTCATTTCGCATTCCTGTGCGATTTCGATGTCACTTTTAAACCCCATAATAAAAGCTCCTTTCGTTGTGTAAGATTAAATGGTTTGCAATACCGCTCCTTAAAAAGGCAGCGGCATTATCCCTCGTAAAAGAGGTACCGCCCGGTAAAAAAAGGACAGTATCTGAAAGTTCAAATACTGCCCAGACGGTCGGCTATGATCTGCTTCCGAAGTCCTTGTGGTAAACTCCACGATCCGTCAGTATTCAGAAGCTTTTCAATTGATGCATTAATTGTATCATTAAAAAAACATCTTGTCAAGAAAATAACGAACAGCATTATTGTCAAAAAACGAACAGCATATTTGTGAAAAGTAACAAAAATTTAAAAAGACATTCCATATATATCTTGTAATTTAGAATGCTTTCAGAAGGGCTTCATAAAAATTTTATGACTTGGACAGTTGCGTATGGGGACAAGTATTGTTAGAATATAATATGAAATTTTTAATGACAAATCTGTTATAGAAAGGTTGAATCAATCAGATGAACAGAACTGAATTTCTGGATACATTGAGAAGCCAGCTGTCCGGTCAGATGCATGAGGGCAAGGTGGCTGCACATGTGCGTTATTATGAGGATTATATTCAGTCCCAGGTGAGAAGCGGCCGTGATGAACAGCAGGTTCTTGCGGAGCTTGGAGATCCAAGGCTGATCGCCAGGACTTTACTTGATACAGATGTGGATGATGGTCAGGCTGACTATGCAGAGTACAGCACTTATTCAGACGAGACAGAGGACACACAGAGCTCCGGCGGGAAGCATGCCCATGTATGGCGCTTTGATACCTGGTACAGCAAGCTGCTTGGCGTTGTAGGCCTGCTGATCATCGTATTTCTTTTGTTCCATATTCTGGTGGCGGTGATTCCGTTCTTCGCTGTTCTGGCAGTGATCCTGTTTATCCTGTCACTGATCAAGAACCGGAATTAATGGATTAAGACATTTTTTAGAGGAAAGGTTTTTCAATGAGCAGTATAACAATAGAAGAATTAAAACAGTTACCCGAAAATTCTTATCAGATCATTGATATCCGCGATGAAATCGAGATTTCCCATGGCGCAGTGAAGGGCGCAGTTGCCTGTAAGCCAGAAGAAATTTTGAGCAATCCGGATGTGGATAAGGCGAAGAAGCTTGTCATCTGCTGCAGCCGCGGAATCAACAGCAAGGAAGTGGCTGAGAATCTGACGGAAGAAGGCCTGGATGCAGTGAGCCTGGAGCGCGGCTATATTGCCTGGCTTATGGACGTGATGAAGAATTCCCAGGATGAGGATTTTGCTAAGAATGTGGAGATCAGCCTCCGCAAGAAATTTAAGAAAAAAATCTGGTCCAAATTTACCAAGGCTATCAATACCTATGAGCTTGTGAAGCCGGGAGATAAGATTGCAGTCTGTATTTCCGGCGGCAAGGACTCCATGCTTATGGCAAAATGCTTCCAGGAACTGAAGCTTCACAATAAATTTGATTTTGAGGTGAAGTTCCTTGTTATGGATCCTGGCTACAGCCCGGCCAACCGCCAGGTGATCGAGGAGAATGCGAAGAAGCTGAACATTCCCATCCGCATTTTTGAGTCAGATATTTTTGAATCTGTATTTAATGTAGAGAAGTCTCCATGCTATCTCTGCGCCAGAATGCGAAGAGGCCATTTATATGCCTTTGCAAAAGAAATGGGCTGCAACAAGATTGCCCTGGGCCATCATTATGATGATGTAATTGAGACCATTCTTATGGGAATGCTTTACGGCGCGCAGGTGCAGACTATGATGCCGAAGCTTCACAGCACCAATTTTGAGGGCATGGAGCTGATCCGTCCTTTGTATCTGGTGCGTGAAGACGACATCAAGGCATGGCGGGATTACAATGACCTGCATTTTATCCAGTGCGCATGCAAGTTTACAGATACCTGTACCACCTGCAACAACGAGAACCGCTCCAAGCGTGTGGAGATTAAGGAACTGATCCGCGACCTGAAGCAGGTGAACCCGTTTGTAGAAGGCAATATTTTCAAAAGCGTTGAGAACGTCAATATTGATACCGTTGTTGGCTACAAGCAGTATGGCGTCCGTCATTCCTTCCTGGAAAATTATGACAGGGAGAAAGAGGAAGATGAGTCACAGGAGGATTAACGGCTGACTTTCCTGAGAATCCATACCAGAAGGAGGATGATCAGGATAGCGGCGAAGATTCCTGCCATGCCTTTTCCCATGATGGTAAGGGCAGCCATTACGGTGTTTGCCTGATCGCAGGAAGCAGCCAGATTGATGACCATGCCTCCGGCTATGACTGAGGCAATCTGTCCGGATACATTGGCACCTGCAGCCTGCATGAGAATCACGTTGGTGGGATCTTCTTCCATTGCCATTTTCTGGATTACTCTTGAGGACATGGGGAAGGCTGAGATTCCGGCACCGCCGATCATGGGATTGATCTTTTTTTTCAGGAAAAGATTCATAAATTTGGCCAGAAGGACTCCGCCGATGGTATCCATTACGAAGGCAAAAAGCCCGATCACCAGGATCAGCAGGGTGTCTTTGGTTACGAACTGATCCGCACGCATGCTGAAGGAGATTGTGATTCCAAGAAGCAGGGTGATCAGGTTTGCCAGAATATTCTGGGCGGTATCGGACATGGTTCCAAGAACACCGCATTCACGGATCAGATTTCCGAACATAAGGAAGCCTACCAGCGCAACAGACTGAGGGGCAACAAGTCCCACGATCATGGTTACGGCAATGGGAAAGGCAATCCTTATAATTTTGGAAACGGATTTGGGATTGTAATCCATGTGAATGCAGCGTTCTTTTTTTGTAGTGACAAGGCGGATGGCGAAGGGCTGCACAATGGGAACCAGAGCCATGTAGGAATAGGCTGCCACTGCAATGGCGCCGATGTACCTGGAGCCAAGAACCTGGGATACCAGAATGGAGGTTGGTCCGTCTGCTGCACCGATAATTCCAATAGAGGCCGCATCTGTAAGACGAAATCCAAGCAGGGCAGCCACGAGAATAGCCGCAAATATTCCAAACTGTGCGCCGGCACCGAATAAAAACAGAGAAGGTCCGGAGAGCAGGGGGCCGAAATCAATCATTGCGCCGATTCCAATAAACAGCAGGATCGGCATCACCTCGGAAGCTTCGATTCCCACATGGAACATCCACTCAATGACGCCGTTTGCCTGGATTCCTCCGGTGAGGGTCTGATTTACCACTCCGGAAAATGGCAGGTTTACAAGAATGGCACCAAATCCCATAGGCAAAAGCAAGGCTGGTTCGAACCCTTTCTTGATCGCCAGCCAGATCAAAGTGATTCCTACAGCGTACATTACCAGTTGCTGCCATGTCAGAGCCATAATTCCATCTGTTAAAAAATCCATAGTGTTTCCTCCTTTGGGGTAGTATTGTGAAAAAAATATATAAAAAAGACTTTTATTACAATAAGGCATACCTAAAGATATGCGAATATTGTAATAAAAGTCTTGCTATTTCAATTCTATGCGGGCTTGCAGCATGCAGAAATCTTTTCGCAAATATGCTTCTGCACTGCTTACCGTTCTGACGCATGAAAATCCATAATGAATCATGCTTCCCAAAAGCAAAAATCCAATATGCCAGCTACTCCCTTTCATTGTGGTCATTATAGTTTGCAGAACCTGGATTTGTCAACAGAAAAAAGCAGGCTTGTAAAAAAAGTTTTCCAGGGGTATGATTAGAGCGTGCCCTCAAAATCATTCCCGCAATCTGCATGCCCCACTTTGCTGGAAATGGGGGAGATATTTCAAGCTTGTTCTGAAGCATACAAGTTATGATACAAGTAAAGAACAGAAGGAGTACAAAATGTTATATTTTGAGAACGATTACTGTGAAGGTGCCCATGAGGCGATTTTAAAAAGATTACTGGAAACAAATATGGAAAAGGTGCCGGGATATGGACAGGACCCTTACTGTGACCAGGCAAAGGAGAAAATCAAGGCTGCCTGCGGCTGCACGGATGGAGAGGTATATTTTCTGGTTGGAGGAACCCAGACAAATGCAGTGGTGATTGCATCCATGCTGAACCGCTATGAGGGCGTGCTTTCTGCAGTGACCGGACATGTGAATGCCCATGAGGCAGGTGCCATCGAATTTACCGGACATAAGGTGCTGCCGCTTCCTCAGAAAGACGGCAAGATCTCAGCTGCAGATCTGAAGAATTATCTGGAAACCTACTATGCAGACGGAAGTTACGACCACATGGTTTTCCCGGGAATGGTATATATTTCCCATCCCACAGAATACGGAACCCTTTACACCAGACAGGAACTGGAAGATATTTCCGGTGTGTGCAGAAAATATGAGATCCCGCTGTTCCTGGACGGCGCAAGACTTGGATACGGCCTGGTGGCAGATACGGATGTAACTTTGAAGGACATTGCCAAATACACAGATGTATTTTATATTGGCGGCACAAAGGTTGGCGCGCTGTGCGGCGAAGCGGTTGTGTTCCCGAAAAAGGCTCCGAAGCATTTCTTCACCATGATCAAGCAGCAGGGGGCACTTCTGGCCAAAGGAAGGCTTCTTGGAATTCAGTTCGATGCACTTTTCACAGACAACCTGTACCTGGAAATCAGCAAAAATGCCATTGATACAGCTGCGAAATTAAAGTCTGCCCTGAAGGAAAAGAACTATCAGTTCTTTCTCGATTCTCCTACCAATCAGATTTTCGTAGTGCTTGAGAACCAGAAGATGGAAGAACTGGGCAAAAAGGTGAAATATGGCTTCTGGGAAAAATATGACGACAATCATACAGTGGTTCGCTTTGCAACAAGCTGGGCCACAAAGATGGAAGATATTGATGCGTTGATTGAGATCTTATAATTAACAGGGAAAGTTCTGGACCGTATCCATGAATGTGTTTATGCCTGGCATGGCTCATTCATGGATATGATCCGGGAAAAGCCTTCGGTGTAAATGCCATAAGCGTGAAATAACAGTTTTTTCTATTATTCATATCATTATTAAAATCCAAAAGTAAGTAAAATTTCACAAAGTCTTATATATATTTTGTTGCAGTCTGTCAGTAAACAACAACTTGTCCATATGTGCGTACAAGTTGTAAGATACAAATCAGGAGGAAGGAAACATGACGGAAAACGGCAAGCCCAAATATTTTACCCTGATGGAAGAGCTGAAAGAGGAAATCCTTTCCGGCCAGATACAGCCAGGAGAGAAGCTGCCCTCCGAGAATCAGCTTACAGAGAAATATTCCCTCAGCAGACATACCGTGCGCAAAGCCATAGCACTTCTGGAACGGGAAGGCTACGTGGAAGCCTATCACGGCAAGGGAACCTTCTGCTCAGAAAAAATGCGGCACATGAAGAAGTCCAGAAATATTGCAGTAGTGACCACCTATATTTCCGATTATATTTTCCCAAGGCTGATCCAGGGAATGGATAATATCCTGTCCGAGCAGGGATACAGCATTATTCTGAAAAATACGGGAAACAGCCGTCAGAAGGAAGCCAGATGTCTGGAGGAGCTTTTGCAGAAGGATATTGATGGACTGATCATCGAGCCGAGCAAAAGCCAGCTTAGCTGCCGTCACCCAAATCTCTATGAAAATCTGGACAAGTACCAGATCCCTTATGTTTTTATTCAGGGAATTTATACGGAAATGAAGGACAAGCCCCATATCCTTATGGATGATGTGCGGGGAGGATATCTGGTCACCCAGTATCTTCTGGAACTGGGACACCGCCGGATTACAGGATTTTTCAAGGCGGATGATATCCAGGGAATCAATCGGCACAAGGGGTATGTAAAGGCGCTGCAGGAGGCTGGAATCAGCTACGATCCGGATGCAGTTGTATGGTTTCATACAGAAGACCGGAAAAGCAAGCCTGCCATGATGGTTCGAGAAATGGTAAGAAGCGGGAATTTGCCGGACGGGATTGTCTGCTACAATGACCAGATCGCGGTGCAGGTGATCGAGACGCTGGAAGCCTGCGGGCTGAAGGTTCCGGAGGACATATCCGTAACCGGTTACGACAACTCTCTTTATGCCCAGCGTGGAACCGGAATTACTACCATAGCTCATCCCCAGGAAAAACTGGGAGAGATGGCCGCAGAGCTGATTCTGGAAAAAATCGCCGGTGTGCCGGAAGAAGACAGTAAGGTGGAGCGAATGATACAGCCGGAACTGATCATCCGAGGATCCTGCCGGAAATATGACTGAGATAATAACAATATTAACAAAATATATAACACAAGGAGGGTTTTATCAATGAAAACAGGAAGAAATTACAAATTCTGGTTTTGCACAGGATCACAGGACCTTTATGGAGATGAGTGCCTTCGCAAGGTAGCAGAGCATTCCCGCATTATTGTGGATGAGCTGAACAAATCCGGAATGTTTCCCTATGAGATCGTGTGGAAGCCAACCCTGATCACAAACGAACTGATCCGCAAGACCTTCAACGAGGCAAATGCAGATGAGGATTGTGCAGGTGTAATCACCTGGATGCACACCTTTTCCCCGGCAAAATCCTGGATTCTGGGACTGAAGGAATACAGAAAGCCGCTGTGCCATCTTCACACACAGTTCAACCAGGAAATTCCATACGACACCATTGATATGGATTTCATGAATGAGAACCAGTCTGCACACGGCGGCCGTGAATATGGACATATGGTTACCCGTATGGGAATCGAGCGCAAGGTCATTGTAGGACACTGGACAGACAAGAAGGTTCAGGAGCGTCTTGCATCCTGGATGAGAACTGCCATTGGTATTATGGAAAGCAGCCATATCCGTGTATGCCGTGTTGCAGACAACATGCGCAACGTAGCAGTTACAGAGGGTGACAAGGTAGAGGCTCAGATCAAATTTGGCTGGGAGGTTGACGCCTATCCGGTAAACGAGATCGCAGAATATGTAAGTGCTGTTTCCAAGGGAGATATTGACGCTCTTGTGGAAGAATATTATAATAAATATGACATTATTCTGGAGGGTAGAGATCCGGAAGAATTCAAACGTCATGTAGCAGTACAGGCAGGAATCGAGATTGGTTTCGAGAGATTCCTTGAGGAGAAAAATTATCAGGCAATTGTTACCCATTTTGGTGATCTTGGGGCACTGCAGCAGCTTCCGGGACTGGCAATCCAGAGACTGATGGAGAAGGGCTATGGATTTGGCGCAGAGGGTGACTGGAAGACAGCCGCAATGGTACGCCTGATGAAGATCATGTCATCTGGAATGAAGGATGCCAAGGGTACCTCCCTTATGGAAGACTATACCTACAATCTGGTTCCGGGTAAGGAAGGAATCCTGCAGTCCCATATGCTGGAGGTTTGCCCGTCTGTAGCAGATGGAAAGCCAGCCATCAAGGTTTGCCCGCTTAGCATGGGTGAGAGAGAGGATCCGGCAAGACTGGTATTCACATCCAAGACAGGACCTGGAATTGCAACCTCTTTAGTAGATCTGGGAGATCGTTTCCGTCTGATCATCAATGATGTAGACTGCAAGAAAGTAGAGAAACCGATGCCGAAGCTTCCTGTAGGAAGCGCATTCTGGACACCAAAGCCGGATCTGGCAACTGGTGCAGAGGCATGGATCCTTGCCGGCGGCGCACATCACACTGCATTTACCTACGATCTTACTGCAGAGCAGATGGGTGACTGGGCAGCTGCAATGGGAATCGAAGCTGTTTACATTGACGAAGATACTACAATTCGTAATTTCAAGAATGAACTTCGCTGGAACGAGATTGCGTTCCGCAAATAAAAGGGAGGATTTACAATGGGAGCAGCAGAAGCAAAACAGGCGATCCTGGAGAACAGAACCGCTCTTGGAATCGAGTTTGGTTCCACAAGAATCAAGGCCGTACTGGTAGATGGAAATAACATGCCTATCGCATCAGGCGGACATGAGTGGGAGAATCGCTATGAGAATGGTGTGTGGACCTACAGCCTTGAGGACATCTGGTCCGGCATCCAGGACTGCTATCAGCAGATGGTAAAGGATGTAAAGGAGAAATACGGCATAGAGCTGACCCGTGTGGGAGCAATTGGAATCAGTGCTATGATGCACGGCTATATGCCTTTTGACAAGGCAGGAAATCTTCTGGTTCCTTTTAGAACCTGGAGAAACAATATTACCGGAGAGGCAAGCAGAAAGCTGTCAGAGCTTTTCCAGTATAATATCCCGCAGAGATGGAGCATTGCCCATCTGTATCAGGCTATCTTAAACGGCGAGCCTCATGTGAAGGATATTGATTATATCGCTACTCTGGAAGCATATGTACACTGGAAGCTTACCGGACAGAGAGTTCTTGGAATCGGGGATGTTGCCGGAATGTTCCCGGTAGACAGCAGCAAGAAGGACTACAACGAGACCATGGTGCAGCAGTTTGATGAGCTGGTTTCTTCTTACGGTTTCCCGTGGAAGCTTCGTGAAATTCTGCCTAAGTGTCTGGTTGCCGGTGAAGATGCAGGATGCCTTACAGAAGAGGGAGCTAAACTGCTGGATGTGACAGGCAGACTGGAAGCCGGAATTCCAATGTGCCCGCCGGAAGGTGATGCAGGAACCGGAATGGTGGCAACCAACAGTGTTGCAAAGCGTACCGGAAATGTTTCCGCCGGAACTTCTGTATTTGCTTCCATCGTACTGGAGAAAGAATTATCTGCCCCATATTCTGAGATTGATATGGTAGCCACTCCGTCCGGACATCCGGTAGCAATGGCACATTCCAACAACTGTACAACAGATTTAAATGCATGGGTCAATATTTTCCGTGAGTTTACAGAGGCAATGGGCATAGAAGCTGATATGAACAAGCTGTTCGGAACCTTATACAATAAGGCTCTGGAAGGCGATGTAGACTGCGGCGGACTTTTGTCCTACTGCTATTTCTCCGGCGAGCATATGACCGGATTTTCGGAAGGAAGACCGCTGTTCGTACGTTCCCCGGAGAGCAAATTCAATCTGGCAAACTTTATGAGAACCCATCTTTACACCTGTCTTGGTGCCATGAGAGTAGGCCTTGACATTCTGTTTAAGAAAGAGGGCGTAAAAGTAGACCGTCTTCTTGGACACGGCGGACTGTTTAAGACCAAAGGCGTAGGACAGCAGATTCTTGCAGACGCAGTGAACGCTCCGGTTTCTGTTATGGAAACTGCCGGAGAGGGCGGCGCATGGGGAATCGCAGTTCTGGCTTCCTATCTTGTAAATAAAGATGGAAATGAAACTCTGGAAGACTTCCTGGATACCAAGGTATTTGCAGGAAATCAGGGCAGTACCCTGAACCCGGATCCGGAGGGAGTAGAGGGCTTCAACATGTTTATGGAAAGATACATGAAAGGCCTTTCTATCGAGCGTGCAGCTGTGGATTCTAAAATCTGGTAATTTTATTCCATAATCCACATAAATCAGGAACCTTCCATACATCGGCGGCTTTTTTTACATAGCCTCTGGTGTACGGAAGGTTTTTTTGCTATACTAATGCCACAGAAAGGAGAGGCAAATGGTTTTTAGTTCAATGCTTTTTCTGTGGATTTTTCTGCCGCTGGTGCTTGCGGCTTATTATCTTAGCCCGAGGAAAATCCGCAATGGGATTCTGGTGTTTTTCAGCCTGCTTTTTTATGCGTGGGGAGAACCTATTTATATTCTTCTCATGCTTTGTTCTGTTCTGGTTAATTTCATGGGCGGAATTTTTATGGAAGACCATAAGACCCATAGGAAGGGAATTCTATGGGGAACGGTTCTGATCAATCTTGGCCTTCTGGGATATTTTAAATACTTTAATTTCCTGGCAGAGATAATTGGCAAAATCCTGCCTGGCGGCCTTGGAAATCTCTCGATTCCCCAGGTGGCACTGCCTATTGGAATTTCCTTTTATACCTTCCAGGCGCTGTCTTATGTGATCGATGTTTACCGGGGAGAGGTAAAGGCACAGCGGAATTTCTGGTATATGCTTTTGTACATTTCCTTTTTCCCCCAGCTGATCGCAGGACCAATTGTAAAGTACCGGGATATTGCGCAGCAGATTCTGGAACGAAAGGAGACTGTGGAGAAATTTGCGGCAGGAGTCATGCGCTTTTGCTGGGGCCTTGGGAAAAAGGTTCTTCTGGCAAATGCTTTCGCGGAAGTGGTGGATGATATTTTTCAGTACGGACCGGAAGCCGTGTCAAGAAAGGCCTTGTGGCTTGGGGCAGTTCTCTATATGCTGCAGATCTATTACGATTTTTCAGGCTATTCCGATATGGCAGTCGGCCTTGGGAAAATGTTCGGCTTCCAGTTTCAGGAGAACTTTGATTATCCCTACGTGTCCGGCTCTGTGAAAGAATTCTGGAGACGGTGGCATATTTCCCTGTCCTCCTGGTTCCGGGATTATGTGTACATTCCCCTTGGCGGGAACAGGAAAGGAGCGCTTTGCACCTACCGAAACCTTCTGATCGTGTTTTTCCTTACCGGAATGTGGCATGGCGCAGGAACCGGATTTATTCTCTGGGGACTTTATCACGGACTGTTTCTGATCCTGGAACGGGTGTGGCTGGGGAAAAAGCTGGAGAAGCTGCCTGGCTTTGTTGGCTGGGGATATACCATGATCGTGGTGTTCTTGGGCTGGATCCTTTTCCGTGCGGAGGACTTCGGACTGTTTTGTTCTTATGTGAAGAACCTGTTTGTGTCCCATGGAGGAATGATTCTGACCTCCGCATATCTGGACAAAAAGCTGCTGTTTCTGTTGATCATGGGAATTCTGTTCGCGGGATTTGTTCAGAAGGTGTATGGGCTTTTGCGGGAAAAAATGCCGGGGAAATTTCCGGAGAATGGCGTGGTCACAGTGCCAAGAATCGTGGCATCTATAGCGATTTTGTGGCTTTGTGTGATGGCGTTAGTGAACAACAGCTACAATCCGTTTATTTATTTCAGATTTTGACAGGAAGAATATGAGAAAACAAAAAGTTTTGATTTGGTTATTTGCAGGAAGTCTGATACTGCCCAATGTGATTTTCGGAGCTTTTTCCGATAAATTTAATACGCAGAATAATGAGAACAGGGAACTGGCGGCGTTTCCGGAGGTCAGTCTGTCTTCTCTTGGGGAATTTCCAGAGGCCTTTGAGGAATTTTATAAGGATCATCTTCCCTTCAAAAATGCGCTGGTGAGTCTGAATAATTATATGGATACCAGCCTTTTTCGGAATACGAAGATTGGAGATGTGGTGATTGGAAAGGATAACTGGCTTTTTTACCTGCCTTCTAAGGACGGGGAAAACGCAATGGCTGATTATCAGAAGACCAATTTGTATACCGAGGAAAAAAGCAGGGAAATTGCGGCTGGAATTGCCAAGGTGCAAGACTGGCTCTACGGGTATGGCGTGGAGACATTCCATTATTATGTAGCGCCGAACAAGGAGACTGTTTATACCCAGTACATGCCGGATAAGCCGGAGATCATCGGTGAGGGGGATTCCAGAATGGAAAGCTTCGCCAGGTATATGGCTGAAAATTCCGATGTGGAATTTGAGTATCTTTATGATTATCTTGATGGATATTCCGAACAGTATCAGCTGTTCCGCAAATATGATACCCATATGAATAATCTGGGCGGCTATATCACCAGTGAAAAGATTACCCGGGATCTGACAGGAGAATCCCTGCCAATTGAGAAGATTGTGATAGAAAAAGGGGAGAAGCCCTGTCGCGGGGACCTGTCCCGGATGATCGGCAGATATGAGGAACTGGATGATGACAGGGAATATGGGCTCAGTGATTTTCACGATGGACTTCACTATAAGGTGAAAAAAGAAGAAAGTGAAGGCGGGGAGGAGACGCTGAAGGTCTTTTCTTCTAATTCGTCTAATGAGAGAACCATTCTTGTGATTGGGGATTCCTTCCGGCTCCGTCTGGAGAAATTCCTTCCGTATCGTTATCAGAATGCGGTGTTTGTGCGCATCGATGATTTTACCCCGGAGCTTCTGGAAGAGTACAAGCCGGATGATGTGGTGGTGATCACGGTGGAGCGGGATCAGAGATATATGGAAAACTTGGGTGAGTACATTTGCGAGAAATAAGAGAAATATAAGGGCAAAATAGTTTTTTTCTCAATAGCGAGAAAATGCAGATTACAAAAATAAATTTGAATACTGTTAATCTGTTGACATTAAATATGCCAGATGATATTCTAATAACAACTCAATTATCTGACATAATCAACTAAATGTCAATGTATCTCAGAAGATTCGGGCTACTGTTCACTGGTAATATTCCGCGAAGCGTGTTACTGGGCACGGTGTGAACAGTAACAGATTCTGACTTAAGGAGGAAAGTATGAAGAAGAGAAAGATTACAGCCATTATATTAGCATCTCTTATGGGAATCAGTGCAGTACCTGCGACCGCATGGGCAGCAGATTCCTACAAGGAAACGGAGAAAGCCGCATTTGCCAAAGCAATCCAGGAAATGGGCGCAGATTATGCACAGGATCTTGCACAGATCGGCGATGGCGCAGTGAAAGGAAATGCAGAGATCAAGCTGAGTCTGGATGACGGTGGAAAAGCAATCCTTGGAATGCTCACCCCTGTGGATATCTCCTGGCTTGAAGATGCATCTATGGACACTAAGGTGAACTTAAATGAGGGTACCATGATCGAAACCATGGATGTGAAGGTAAATGGCACGAAGATCTGTACCATCGAGTACTATTTTGATACAGAGAATTCTGAAGTTTATATGAGAATTCCGGAGCTGAATGAAGGCTATATCAAAATGAACATGGAGCAGATGACCCAGGAAGCAGAAGCTGAAATGGAAGAGGAAGGAATGGATTCTTCGTTCTCCACAAGCATGGATCTGGCAGATGCTATGAACAGCTATTTTTCTACTTTGGATAATCTGCCGGAGGCGGATGCTCTGACTTCCATCCTTACCAGATATTCTGACATTATTTTTGACAATATGACAGACGGAGAGAATCCGGGGACACAGAGTTCTGCAGCAGGTGATGTCAGCCAAGAACTGACAGTACTGGAAGGCCATGTGACACAGGCAGAGGCTCAGCCAATGTTCCAGCAGATTCTGGACACTGCCAAGACGGATGAGGAATTGAAGGGACTGATTGAGAGCTGGACAGAAGCTATGAACGATCCGGAATATTCCTATGATACATTCCTGCAGGCAATCGAGGATCTGGAGAAGGATCTGGACGGAGAAATTGATGAGAGCGATACATCCGGCTTTGTGTTAAGAGCATGGGTGGATGACAATGGAGAAGTGGTAGGACGCGAGGTGCTTGCTGATGACGGTGAGCAGGAAGAGAGTCTTTTCAGCTATCTGTGCACAACTGACGGCGACCAGAGAGGATTTTCCTTTACTATGGGTTCCGATGAGGACAGTGTGGGACTTTACGGAAGCGGAACCTTAAGCGGTGATGTTTTAAGCGGAACTTATACCTTTACTTCCGGCGGAGAGGATGCAGCCGTGATTGAGGTTGCAGATTATGACACCAAGGCTGTTGAGAACGGCATCTGGAAAGGTACCTACACCATTTCCGGAGCACCGATCGAAGATGAGGACGGCAATTCCTATGATCCATTTGGCGGAATGCAGCTGATCTTTACAACTGACGGCAAAGATGAAAATAATATGGAGTGGAACCTTACACTTGCAGCAAACGGCGTTTCTCTTGGCGCATTATCTATTACAGGCGGCAATGAGGGCGAAGATCTGGAAGCTGTTGATTTTGCTTCTCTCACAGATGTTTATGACTTCAGTAATGACGCAGATGTGGAGAAATTCGGTGAGGATGTTAACATGGATACCATCACAGCGAATCTTACTAGCGCCGGAATGCCGGACGGCTGGCTGGAAAGTGTAATGGAAGCTGCATCTGGAAGCGGTGCAGAGGAGATTACAGAGTATGACGATCAGACTGATATGGCTGGAGATACCTTGGATGACAGCGAGACTCCTGCAGCATAAGTAATCATAAATGAAAGAAATTTAAAGACAGCCCCGAAACAGATTCATATTCTGTTCCGGGGCTGATTATATTAGGTTATGAAGAATCAGAACTAAGCCTGGAATCGAAAATCGAAGCTTGGACATATTTTGGACATACCTATCGAATGTTACGAAAATATTACAAGAACAGTGTTTCCACTAATCCCGCAAACCCTTATAAATACACAGAGAAATACCCGGTAGGGGAGCTACCGGGTATTTCGAGGGGAGTATAAATAATTAAATAAGGGGTTATGTAAAAAAAATTTTTGAAGGGTAAATTCTTTTTACAAGAGCAATTATAATATAAACTGGAAAAAAAAGCAATATCATTTTGATGAATATTCTTGTTGGTTTTGGGGAGAATATACAAAGTAATCCGATAACATTCAACAGGAGGAATACACAAATGGCTAAAAATTACGAATCTGAAAACAAGAACAGCAAGAATTCAACAAACAGAGCTTACGAAAGTGAGACAAATTCTCAGGACTGCAAAAACACTTACACAAAAAACAGCAGCAAAAATAAGAACCGCAATTCTTACGAGTCCGAGGAAGATACCACTTCCAAATACTAAAAGAATCTGCTGTCTGTAAAAAGCAGCACAAATAAAAGCGAAAAGGCAGAATCATACTGCCTGAAAAACAAAAGCTTGGTGAAGCCCAATAGGGCGGATCAGAAGAAAGGCACAGGACATTTGGGATTCTGTGTCTTTTTTCTGCATAATTTATCAGCCTCCATAGGAAAGTGGAAAATTTGTTCCCAACCAGAAAAATCAGCATATACTGGTTAAAAAGGGGATCTGTCATGTTTCCCGTTGAGCCGATTTCTGCCAAAATGCTGGATTACTATGTTGGGCGAAGAGATGCCTTTCTCATAGATTTAAGGAGCAGGGAAGAATACCGCACCGGACATATGAAAGGTGCCGTAAATCTGCCCTATGAGGAATTCGAGGAAATGTCAGAATACGATTTTCCCAGGGGAAAGATCCTGGTGCTGTACTGCGACCGGGGAGGGGCAAGCCTTCTGGCGGCAAGAGTGCTGGCAAGAAATGGCTATGAGACCCGAACTGTGATCGGCGGCATGAATGCATACAGGGGAAGAAATCTGGTCTGTGATATAAAGTATGAGGATTCTATGTGATGTGCGTATTCTCTTGTAATTTTTCTTCCGGCATGATAAGGTAAAGAGGAAAAATGTTTCCTGCATTGGATATGCGAAAGGCCAGGAACATTTTACAGTTTAAAAACAGAGGAGAAATGAAATCTATGAAATATATGTTTGCATCAGACATCCATGGCTCTGCATATTACTGCAGGAAAATGCTGGATGCTTTCGAAAAAGAGGGGGCAGAGCGCCTGGTTCTGCTGGGCGATCTGCTTTATCACGGCCCGCGCAACGACCTTCCAAAGGAATATGCCCCCAAGCAGGTAATTCCAATGCTGAATGCCATGAAGGACAAGATCTATGCAGTAAGAGGAAACTGTGAGGCAGAAGTGGACCAGATGGTTCTGGATTTCCCGGTAATGGCAGATTACTGCATCCTTGCCATTGATGGAAAGACATTTTATGCCACCCACGGACATGTTTACAACCAGAATAATCTGCCGCCTTTATGCCAGGGAGACATCCTGATCCACGGACATACCCATGTACTGAAGGCCGAGCAGATGGACGGCTATATTCTCCTGAATCCAGGTTCCGTCTCCATTCCAAAGGAAGGAAATCCGCCTACATATGCAGTGCTTGAGGATGGCATTTTTTCCATTAAGGATTTCCAGGGAAATATTGTAAAAAGCGTTGTACTTTAAGAAGGGAAAATACGGTAAATGAGTACGGAAAAATTTGAACTGATCGCACCCTGCCATTTTGGCCTGGAAGCGGTTTTGAAACGGGAAATACTGGATCTTGGCTATGAGATCAGCAAGGTAGAGGATGGCAAGGTTACTTTTCTGGCAGATGCCCAGGGAATTGCAGACGCCAATGTTTTCCTGCGAACTACAGAGCGCATTCTTCTGAAGGTTGCAGAGGTGAAGGCAGAGACCTTTGACGAGCTGTTTGAGGCAACCAAGGCTCTTCCATGGGAGCGCTACATTCCCCAGGACGGCAAGTTCTGGGTGGCAAAGGCCAACTCTGTAAAGAGCAAGCTGTTCAGCCCCTCTGACATTCAGTCCATTATGAAAAAAGCCATTGTAGAGCGTCTGAAGGGCGTTTATAACGTATCCTGGTTTCCAGAGGACGGGGCAAGCTTTCCCATCCGCGTGGCATTTATGAAGGATGTGGCAACCATCGGCATTGATACCTCAGGCGTATCCCTTCACAAGAGAGGATACCGCCAGATGACAGTTAAAGCGCCGATTACCGAGACGCTTGCCAGCGCCCTGATCATGCTTACCCCGTGGAAAAAAGACCGCAGCCTTGTGGATCCTTTCTGCGGAAGCGGTACTTTTCCCATTGAAGCTGCCATGATGGCTGCTGATATGGCGCCGGGCATGAACCGTTCCTTCCTGGCTGAGGACTGGAAGCACGTTGTGCCAAGAAGATGCTGGTATAACGCTGTAGAAGAGGCGCAGGATCGTGTAAACTTAAAAATTGAAACCGATATCCAGGGCTATGACATTGACGCAGAAGCTCTCAAAGCAGCCCGTGCCAATGCTAAGATGGCAGGGGTAGACAGCCTGATCCATTTCCAGCAGCGTCCGGTAAAAGAGTTTCATCATCCCAAGCCATACGGATTTATTATCACCAATCCCCCATACGGCGAGCGTCTTGAGGAAAAAGCAGCCCTGCCCCAGCTTTACAGTGAGATCGGTGAGAGCTATCGCGGCCTTGATAAGTGGTCCATGTATCTGATTACCTCTTATGACAAAGCAGAGAGCGACATTGGCCGGAAAGCGGATAAGAACCGTAAGATCTACAACGGAATGCTGAAAACATATTTCTACCAGTTCCTTGGACCAAAGCCCCCGAAGCGCAGCCAGTCCCAGGAAAAGAAAGAAGGCACCATAGAATGAAAAAGATTATTTTTGCAACAGGAAATGCAGATAAGATGAAAGAAATCCGTGAGATTTTAAGTGATCTGGATGCGGAAATTCTGTCCATGAAAGAAGCAGGAATCCAGGCGGACATTGTAGAGGACGGCAAAACCTTCGAGGAAAATGCTGTGATCAAAGCTACCGCTATCAGCAAGCTGACAGGCGAGATCGTGCTGGCGGATGATTCCGGGCTGGAAATCGATTATCTGAATAAGGAACCAGGCGTTTATTCTGCTCGATATATGGGAGAGCACACAGATTACCATACGAAGAATGCCAGCCTGATCAAGAGACTGGAAGGGGTTCCGGATGAGAAGCGTACCGCACGTTTTGTCTGTGCCATTGCAGCTGCTTTTCCGGATGGAAGAGTGGAGACGGTAAGAGGAACCATGGAAGGCAGAATCGGCTATGAGGAAAAAGGAGAAAACGGCTTTGGCTATGATCCTATCTTTTTCCTGCCGGAATATGGCTGTACTTCTGCGGAACTGTCAATGGAAGAGAAGAATAAGATCAGCCACAGAGGAAAAGCTCTGCAGGCAATAAAGGAAGAACTGCGATGAAAATACTGATTGTCAGCGATACCCACGGAAGAGACGAGAAGCTGGAAGCTGCGGTCGCAGTGGAGCAGCCCTTTGATTATCTGATCCATTGCGGCGATGTGGAGGGAAGAGAGTTTTTTATTGAAGCTCTAGCAGAATGTCCCTGCACCATTGTAGCCGGGAATAATGATTTTTTCAGCGACCTTCCAAGAGAGGATGAGATTGTTCTGGAAGGGCATAAGATCATGGTAACTCATGGACACAATTACGGTGTTTCCATGGACCTTTACGGAATTTCAGAGGAGGTGGCAGCCAGAGAATGCGAGATGGTATGCTTCGGGCACACACATAAGCCGGTAATCGAGAAGAAAAATGGCGTACTGGTAATCAATCCCGGCAGCCTTTCTTTTCCAAGGCAGGAGGGCCGTCAGCCAAGCTATGCAGTGATGGAATTGCACGAAGGAGAAGAACCGGAAGTGGAGATCCGGTTTTTATAATAAAAAAACAGAGCGCACCTGATGTGATGTCGGGTGCGCTCTATGTATTCCAGCCTTTGTTTTTCTGCTCCTGGCGAAGCTGGCTGAACTGGTACTGACGGAAGGTGAGGGCAAGCTCTTTGGCCTTACGGATCCGCAGGGGAAAACGGGAGCCGTCTGTCATAATGCAGCTGTTGTTTTCCATATTAAAAATGTAATCCATGTTCAAGATCAGGCCTTTGTTGATCACCAGAAAGCGGCAGTCCTCGCCTGTAAGCTTCAGAAATTCCGAGGCTGTCATGCGGGTGCGTACAAGGTTGCCGTCCTTCAGATGGATATCCAGATAATGGGCATCTGTGGCGGCAGACTGGATGTCCGACAAAAAGACCGGAATATTCTGTCTGTTGCTGTTCACTTCAATATAGCGTGAGTTTCCAGGGAGAAGTTTCTGTGCATCCAGGAGTACCTGGAAAACTCTGCTTCTGGTAATTGGCTTCAAAATATAATCAAAGGCATGGCAGGAAAAAGCATCCGGCATAAAATCACTGCTGGATGTGAGGAAAACAAGAAGAGAATTGTCGTTTCCCTCACGGAGCTTTTGGGCTGTTTCAATGCCATTTCCATTTTTCATAAAAATGTCAAGAAAAATAATTGAATAAAAACCGGGCTGCCAGCTTTTCAAAAAATCTTCGCTGCTGGAAAAACGGAAAATCTCTGGCTGGATGGTGTGCTGCGCTGCAAATTCAAGGCAGAGCTTTTGCATTTCGTCCAGATAAATCCTTTCATCGTCCACAAGGGCAATCTTCATGTCGTTCACATCCTTTGCATTCCCATCCTGTTATTCCCAACCAGTGTAGCACACTCTGCGCTTTTTTGCCAGAAAAAAGACGTTCCTGCCAGATGTATTGTGGAGATCTGGAACAGGACTTATAATGAAAAAAATGAAAGCAGTTCTGATAAAACGGACATGTCACCAGTGTGGACATTACCATATATGAAAAGCAGGAGGAGACGGTATGAAGAGAAAATGCGCAGTAAAAACAGCGGGTTCCCTTTTATTAGCCGGGGCACTGGCATTTGCACCACAGGGGTCTTTCCTTGGAAATATGCAGGGAATAAAGGCAGTACAGGCCGAGGAAACGGATGACTGGGCCATCTACTGGTACCTGTGCGGCAGTGATCTGGAAAGCAATTATGGAAGTGCTACAGAGGATCTTAGTGAGCTGATGGAAGCAGAACCTCCGGAAAATGTGAAAATTGTTATAGAAACAGGCGGAAGCAGCCAGTGGCAAAATGAGACGGTGGAAGCGGATTATCTGGAACGGTATGTGTACAGCAGTGAAGGCTTTGAGTGTGTGCAGCAGCTGGATTCGGCCAATATGGGAGAGAGCAGCACGCTGGCAGACTTCCTGGAATTTTGCAGGGACAATTATCCGGCAGAGCATACGGCAGTGATTTTCTGGAATCACGGAGGCGGAAGTGCTGGCGGCGTGGCTTTTGATGAGCTGTATGGCTATGATTCCCTTTCCCTGGCAGAAATTTATGACGCCTTTGATTCGGTTTATGAATTGTCTGAGGAAAATCCTCCCCTGGAACTGGTGGGATTTGATGCCTGTCTGATGGCGACTGTGGATACCGCCAATGCTTTTTCCGATATTGCCCGCTATATGGTGGCAAGCGAGGAAACAGAGCCGGGAAACGGCTGGTATTACACAGGATGGGTCCAGGCCCTTGCAGATAATCCGCAGATGGACGGGGCAGAGCTTGGAACTGTGATCTGCGATACCTATATGGAAGGCTGTGAGATGTACGGCACAGAGGACGAGACTACTCTTTCCGTGGTGGATCTTGGCAAGATCGGTGCAGTGCTTACTGCATATGATAATATGGGAAAAGAGGCGCTTTCCTACGCCTGTGAGGATCCGTCCTTCTTTTCCTGCTTCGGGCGAAATGCGGAATATGCGGAGAACTACGGCGGCAACACAAAGGACACTGGATATACCAATATGGTAGATTTGAGGGACCTGGCGGAAAATAACCGGGATATTCTTACGGATACCTGTGAGGATGTGATCGCGGCGCTGGAAGACTGTGTGGTTTATAAGGTAAACGGCTCTTACAGGCAGCAGGCGGGAGGCTTGTCCTGTTATTATTCCTATGATGGAAACCTGTCGGATTTCAATATTTATTCGGAAATTGGTGCCAGCGAATCCTTTAAATATCTTTACGGCTATGCGCTTAGCGGCAGTCTCAGTGAAGCGGGACAGCAGTATGTGGAAGAAATGGGATATGATGAGGTACCAGAGATTGCTACCCTGGAAACGGCTGAAGATTCCGATTATCCGGTTTACGTCAATGATGACGGCTACGGCGTAATGGAGCTTTCCATGGATACGGTGAATATGCTGAAGGGCGTTTACTGCCAGCTGGCTTATTTTGATGAGGAAGAGGATATTCTTCTGTACCTTGGACGGGACAATGACATTAATATGGACTGGGAGAACGGCGTGTTTACCGATAATTTCCGGGGCGTGTGGGGTGCAATAGACGGTTATCTGGTGTATATGGATATTATTTATGAAGGCGAGGACTATAACCTGTACAGCGTGCCGATCCTTCTGAATGGCGAGGAATATCAGCTTCATGTGGTATATGATTACAATGAGGAGGATTTCCAGATCCTTGGAGCAAGAAAAGGGCTGGATGACAATGGAATGTCCGACCGTAATCTGGTGAAGTTAAAACCAGGAGATGAGATTACCACCCTTCACTATGGCGGAACCCTTTCCGGCGATGATGAACTGGAACTGGTGGAGGTAGATACCTTCACCGTTACAGAGGACACCGCTTTTGGCGAGGAAGATCTGGGAGATGGAACCTTTGCCATGATGTTTGAGCTTGTGGACGCAAGAAATGAAAGTGCCACTTCGGATGTGATTCTGTTTACTGTAGAAGACGGGGAGATTCAGGCTGAGGCGTAGAAGCAGTAATGATCAGGACTACTGAACAGCTAAAAAATGCTTATGTGATAAGCATGGTTTGCAGTGGTGGGTGTACAGATATTTCATGGAAAATAAAAACAGGAGGATTTTATTTATGAAGAGAAAAGTTGTATTAGGAATGGCAGTATTTATGACGGCAATAATGGTTCCGGCACAGGCATTTGCGGCAAAGCCTACAGGAGGCGGAGATTATCTGTCCGGTACTCAGGAAGCTGTGGAAAGCGGCGACCTGGATGTAGACGAAGCAATAGCGACCATGATGGAAGGCTTTGAGGATGTTTATTACGGCACTTACAATGAAAAAGAGGGCACGGATATTCTGATGGCATTTGATTTTGAGAATGCAAACGGACTGGTGGCGATCATTAACACAGAGAAATCAGAACTGGTCTGGGCATGTATGGGCGTTCTCGGGGAGGATGAAGAGTCGGAAGGCACCTATATGGTTTATGAGGAAGCAAATGACATGAAATTTACATTTACTTTCGAGGATGAAACAGAGACAGACATGACCATTGGCGTTGAGGGCGGTACCCTGACTCTGGAACGGCAGGAAACAGATCTGCTTGCCTCATTCTTTGAGACCATGCTTACCGGCGGATTTGCCCAGACGGAAGATGGAGCGGAATAAAAAATTCGGAAAAGTTTTTTGAAGAAATTTTAGGAAAAATAGGAAAAACGAGGTCCAAAAAGGGGAAAATGGAGGCGGCAGAAATGCCGCCAGCCCTTATTTTATGCGGGTTTCCGGGAGTTGTTCTATTTTTTGAAAAAAATATAAAAAAATGTAAAAAAAGGTGTTGACAAATGGAAGACCATATAATATAATAACTCTTGCCTTGAGCGAGAGAAAACAAATTCTTGAGAGATCGAGGAATGACAACTTCATAGAAATGATGTTGTAAACATCGGGGTGTGGCTCAGTTTGGCTAGAGCGCCTGGTTTGGGACCAGGAGGCCGCAAGTTCGAATCTTGTCACCCCGACTGCTGTAACAACATTACCGTTTCAGCGTAAATGCGGGTGTAGTTCAATGGTAGAACACTAGCCTTCCAAGCTAGATACGTGGGTTCGATTCCCATCACCCGCTTCTCTGATGAAGAGAGCATGTGTCAGTAGCTCAGCTGGATAGAGCAACGGCCTTCTAAGCCGTGGGTCGGGGGTTCGAATCCCTTCTGACACGCTGTGGTGGATATAGCGCAGTTGGTTAGCGCGCCAGATTGTGGCTCTGGAGGCCCAGGGTTCGAATCCCTGTATCCACCCTTTGCCTTTGGGCTATCGCCAAGCGGTAAGGCACAGCACTTTGACTGCTGCATTCGCTGGTTCGAATCCAGCTAGCCCAGTCTTATATGGAGCATTAGCTCAGTTGGTAGAGCACTTGACTTTTAATCAAGTTGTCCGGGGTTCGAATCCCCGATGCTTCACTGCTAATGAGAACCGGAAGCCTTTTGATAAGGTGTTCCGGTTTTTTAAATAATATAGCATATGCGGATGTGGCGGAATTGGCAGACGCGCCAGATTTAGGTTCTGGTGTTTACGACGTGCAGGTTCAAGTCCTGTCATCCGCAGCGAATGAGGAATGATCCGGATCAGTTCTTCGTAAGAAGAATAGGTTCGGATTGTTTAATATGGAGGAACAGAATGGACGTTGTTCAGTTTCAGGAAAAATTAAGAGAAATTTGTGATCTGGGAAAACAGAATGGGAATCTGCTGACACATGAGCAGATCCGGGAGCATTTTGCAAGTACAGATCTTGAGACCAGCCAGATGGTGAAGGTCCTGCAGTATCTGAAGCTGCAGGGAATTACAATAGAAGGGGAAGAAAATGCAGCCCAGGCGGAGGAAGCAGCCGGGGAGGCAGAAGCTCAGCCCAATGGAACCAAGACACCTCTTACCCCGGAGGAAGAAGCTTATCTGAAAGAATACCTGTCAGAGGTAAGCACTGGGAAGGAAGTAAGCCAGGAAATGGTCCATACGCTTTTTGAAAATCTTGCAGATGGGGATGCTCTTGCAGAAGCTGCACTTACCAGTATTTATTTGCCGGTAGCGGCAAACATGGCAGCAGACATGAACTGCGCAGAGATTCACCTGGCAGATTTGATTCAGGAAGCTAACGTAGTGCTTCTTACAGCATTGTCTGATCCGGAAGCAGAGCATAAAGATGACCCATGGCTGCGTCTTCAGCTGCGCAAGGGAATTATTGCGGCCATTGAAGACCAGACACAGCAGAAGTTCCAGGATGACTGCCTGGTAGCCAAGGTGGAGAAGCTGGAATCCGCGGTAAAGGATCTCACAGATGACGACGGTGAGAACCGTTTTACCATTGATGAGCTGGCTGTAATCCTTGATATGAATGTGGATGAGATCCGGGATATCCTGCGTCTTACCGGAGATGATAAATAAAAATTAACAGAGCATTTGAAAAGCATCGAATTTTGACGACCTCAATCGTTTAGAATCCGATGCTTTTTTTATTTCCCTTCAAATTCTCGTTGCTATTTTACCATACAAGTGTTAATATCATAAATAATAATCAAAATATTTTTGCGTATAATAAAATATTGTTTGAAAATGAAAGGAGGATACATATGAATTTGGAAAAATATCAGCAGTATTCCAGAATCGCAAGAGGTCTGGAACAAGCAGATCTGGTGTTAAAAGATGCAAGAATTATCAACGTTTTTACAGAAGAGATCATTCGCGGAGACATTGCCATTCAGGATGGGATCATAGCAGGAATCGGCAGCTTCCAGGGCAAAGAAGAACGGGATCTTGGCGGAAAATATGTTTGTCCTGGATTTATTGACAGCCATCTGCATCTGGAATCCACGCTGGTAACGCCCGCAGAGCTGGTGACTGTAGCTTCCCGCCACGGAACCACCACTTTTATTGTGGATCCCCATGAATCTGCCAATGTATCCGGTCTTGCCGGCATTGACTATATTCTGGAACAGACGGAGGATGTAAAGGCAAATGTGTACGTGATGATGCCTTCCTGTGTTCCGGCGACCGGAATCGACGATAACGGCTGTACACTTACTGCACAGGATATGGCTCCTTATCTGAACAACAGCCGTATTCTGGGGCTTGGCGAGGTGATGGACAGCATTTCCGTGGTACAGGGAGACAAGGGCATGCATGACAAGCTGGAGCTTTTTGAAGGCAGGATCCGGGACGGTCATGCACCGTTTCTGGTGGAAGGGGACCTTCAGGCCTACGCCATGGCGGGAATTGCAACAGACCATGAATGCAGCTTCTTTGACTATGCCATGAGAGAAAGAAGAAATGGCCTTACCATACTGATCCGCGAGGGCAGTGCAGCCCGGAATCTGGAAGCGCTTGTAGGCGGCCTTGTACAGAGAAAAATGAACGGCGAGGGCTTCTGTTTCTGCACAGATGACAAGCACATTGAGGACATTCAGCAGGAAGGCCACATTGACCACAACGTGCGAAAAGCAATCCGTCTAGGCATGAACTCGGTTTCCGCAATCAAAATGGCAACCATCAATGCCGCCAACTGCTATGGATTGAAAGACAAAGGGGCAATAGCACCTGGCAGACAGGCAGACCTTCTTGTTCTTTCTGATCTTGTAAATGTAGAAGTTGAAGACGTGTACTACAAAGGACAATTAATAGATAAAAATGAGAATATTGTTATAAAACCATGTGCGTCTGAACTGAAAAACACCGTGCATGTGGCAGAATTTTCAAAAGAAGCCTTTCATCTGGAATCCAAAGACGGTACTTTCCCGGTGATCCTGTGTGAGGAAGGACAGATCACAACCAGAAAAGGAACCCTGAAAGCTTCCGATGGTCCATGCGAATTCCAGCCAGACGATGACTACCAGAAAATTGCAGTGGTAGAGCGCCACAAGGCAACGGGAAAAATCGGCAGAGGCGTGATCGGCGGCTTTGGCATTCGAGGCGGCGCTATCGCATCCAGTGTATCCCACGATTCCCACAATATTATTGTAATCGGCGACAATGATGAGGATATGGAGCTTGCCGTGCGGGAACTGATTCGCACCCAGGGAGGTTATACCATAGTGGAAAATCATAAAGTATTTGATACCCTGGCGTTGCCTGTTATGGGACTGATGAGCGACAAAGGATTTGAGAAAGACAATGCCACGCTGAAAAGAATGATTCAGAAGGCTCATGATATGGGAGTAAAAAAAGGCCACGATCCCTTTATCACCCTGTCCTTTATGGCACTTCCAGTAATCCCTCAGATCCGCATCACTCCTCGGGGCGTGTATGATGTAGAAAACGGAAGTTTTTATTAAAAGACTGAATTTTCATACAAAATAAAGATAATATAAAAAGTGTAAAAATATTTCTTGACATTTCATAAAAGAGATGATATGATACCAATCAAAGAAAAGGGAGTAGCGGCCACGAAGAGAGAACCAGACAGGTTTTTCTACGAAATGGTTCATAAATGCGTCAGAACGGTAGATTAAGAATACCCGCATTATGAGAAATCAGCGAGACTTTTATTTGGGGCATGAAACATGTGCCTGAAATAAAAGTCTTTTTCTTTTCTTTGGAAACGATTATGGTTTGGAAAACGTATGGAGGAGAAAACATGAGCGAAATGAATCAGGAGTTTGAAAACGAAAGCGTAAACCCATCAGAAGAGCCGTCGAAAGTTCCTGAAAATCCAAAAAACAAAACAGGAAAGCGGGTAAAGTATCTGGTGGCAGGAGCCCTGGGACTGGTGATCCTAAGCGGGCTGGTGAAGGATTCTGTTTATCAGATCCAGGAGCAGGAACAGGCTGTGCTGACTACCTTTGGGGTTCCCAAGGCAGTGCCGGAAACAGGACTTCATTTCAAGCTGCCGCTGGTACAGAAAATCCAGAAGGTAAACACCACCATCCAGGGTTTTCCAATCGGGTACAGCGTGGTAAACAATGAGGTTGTGGAAAGTGAGAGCATTATGATCACTTCTGATTATAACTTTATTGATGTGGATTTCTTTGTGGAATACAGGATCACCGAGCCGGTGAAATACCTGTACGCATCCGGAGAACCGGAGGAAATCCTGAATAATATTGCCCAAAGCTGCATTCGTACTGTGATCGCAAGTTATAACGTGGACGAGGTTCTTACCACAGGAAAGGGTGAGATCCAGAGCAAGATCAAAGCGATGATTTTGGAACAGATGGAGGAACAGGATATTGGAATCCAGCTTGTAAATATCACCATCCAGGATTCGGAGCCGCCTACACAGGAAGTTATGAAAGCTTTTAAGGCTGTGGAGACTGCCAAGCAGGGAAAAGAAACTGCTTTGAACAATGCCAACAAATACCGAAACGAGAAGCTGCCAGAAGCCCAGGCACAGGCAGACCAGATCGTCCAGGATGCCCAGGCACAGAAGCAGGTTCGTATCAATGAAGCAGAGGCAGAGGTTGCCCGGTTTAATGCAATGTATGAGGAATATGTAAAGAACCCGCAGACCACGAAAATCCGTATGTTTTATGAGACAATGGAAGAAGTGCTTCCTGAAATGAAGATTATTATTGACAACGGGGACGGCGTTCAGAAAATACTGCCTGTGGATTCCTTTGCCGCAGAGAATACGCTGGATACGGATACCCAGAATACAGATACAGAAAAGTAAAGGAAATTCAGAACCTGTACATAGAAGCAAAAGGGACAGATAGCCTTTGCGTGATATCACCATATAGGAAAAATGAGGGAGACTATTATGAAGATGAAAAATATTGCTGTAATAATCGGAATCGCAGTTGTGGCGCTGGCTGGTGCATCGGTGACGGTAACCCAGCAGAATGAATATAAGCTGATCCGTCAGTTTGGTAAGGTTGACCGGGTGATCAGCGAGCCTGGCATCAGCTTTAAGATTCCATTTATCGAAAGCACCCAGTCGCTTCCCAAAGAGACCCTGCTGTACGATCTGGCTGCATCTGACGTAATTACCAAGGATAAAAAGACTATGATCAGCGACAGCTACGTGCTCTGGAGAATCCAGGATCCGCTTAAGTTCGCCCAGACCTTAAACTGTTCTCTGGAAAGCAGCGAGAGCAGGATCAACACGGCAGTATATAATGCTACCAAAAATGTGATCAGCAGTCTGTCACAGGATCAGGTGATCACAAGCCGTGACGGCGAATTATCGGAACAGGTGATGGATGCTATAGGAGATAACATGGAGCAGTACGGAGTCCAGCTGATCAAATTTGAAACAAAACGGCTGGATCTGCCGGATGATAATAAGGCAGCTGTCTATGAGCGAATGATTTCCGAACGGGACAATATTGCAGCTACCTATACTGCAGAGGGAAACTCTGAGGCAAAGGTGATCCGAAATGCCACAGACAAGGATGCGACCATTCAGATCTCCGATGCGAAAAAACAGGCCGAGATTCTGGAGGCAGAAGGTGAGCAGGAGTACATGAAAATTCTTGCCCAGGCCTATGGAGAAGAGGAAAGAAGCGAATTCTATTCCTTTGTAAGAAGCCTGGATGCGCTAAAGGCATCCATGAAAGGCGGAAACAAAACCATTATCCTGTCATCAGATTCTCCTATCGCTCAGATTTTTGAAGGAAAATAAAAGAAAAAATCTTGCATCTGTCTGGCCAGACGTATATCATAAGGAATATAAGGAGTGACGTACAATGGCGAAAGTAAGAAAACACATATATTTTTCAGGCCAGGTGCAGGGCGTGGGATTCCGTTATCGTGCAACCAATGCAGCGAGAGCCAATGGCCTTACCGGATGGGTGGATAATCTGTGGGACGGCAGAGTAGAGATGGAGGTACAGGGAGAGCTTTCCCAGATTGAAGAAATGATCCAGGAAATCCAGAGCGGGAGCTTTATCCGCATAGAGAAATACCAGATGGAGGATCTTCCTGTTGATGAAGAAGAGTGGAGCTTTTACGCCCGCTGAATCTTCTGGCTGATGAGAAAATATAGTTGACAATTAAAAAAGCACCACTTATAATAGTTCGTACACGAACAGTTTGAATCCGAACAATTCGCGTGCGAACTATTTTTATGGCCGTGAAAGTGTGAACGAGGGAATACCGCTGGAAATTGCGGAACTCGGACACATGCCTGTGAAAGAAGGGAAATATGGAAGTACAAAAGAAAGAATGTGGCCCGGGGAAAGGGGAATGGACCGACAGACACATTGGACGTGAGCTGCACACGCTTGATATGATGATAGGCCGTCTTGTAAATGCATATCAGTCCAAAGTGGATGAGAAAGCAGGAATCAATCGGATGCAGGGCTGGATCATCGGTTATCTTTACCGACATTCAGACGAAGATGTTTTTCAGAAAGATCTGGAAGCGGAATTTCAGATGGCTCGTTCCACAGCTTCCGGAATCCTTCAGTCTATGGAGAAGAAACAGCTGATTATCCGTGAATCCATACCAAGGGACGCCAGACTGAAGCGTCTGGTGCTTACTCCGAAGGGAATGGAGTTTCAGATGGAAATCATTGATAACTTTGCCCGTATCCAGAAGGCACTTAGCGCCGATATTCCTGAAAAGAAGCTGGAGGAATTTTATGAGACTGCGGACATGATCCGGGAAAATGTTGTCAAAGCCTGCCAGGAGGCAGGAGAAATAACCGAGCCAAAAAAAGTGATTAAGAAACAATAAGAAAGGGGAGAACCTGATGATAAAAACACTACTTGCTCAGGTAAAAGAGTTCAAGAAGGCATCCTTCCTCACTCCGGTATTTATGATACTGGAGGTTGTGGTAGAGACACTGATTCCGCTTGTAATGGCAGATATGATCGATCATGGCGTAGAAGCAGGAAACATCAGTTATCTTTATCAGAGAGGTGCCATTATGGCTCTTCTTGCTGTTGCAGGGCTTGTTACAGGTATTTTAGGCGGAAAGTACGGAGCATATGCGTCCTCCGGATTTGCCCGTAACCTGCGCAAGGCCATGTATACCAATATTCAGACGTATTCATTTTCCAATATTGACAAATTCAGCACAGCCAGTCTGATCACTCGTCTGACTACTGACGTGACTAACCTGCAGAATGCGTACCAGATGATTCTGCGTATGTGTACCCGTGCTCCGGCCAGCCTGATCTGTGCTATGGCAATGGCATTTATGATCAATGCCAGAATTGCCAGCATTTATCTGATCGCAGTCATTTTCCTGGGATGCTTTCTTGTGTTTATTATGCGCAAGGCAACCAAATATTTCCGGGAAGTATTTGAAAAGTATGATGATCTTAATGCCAGTGTACAGGAGAATATTAATGCAGTGCGCGTGGTAAAGGCCTATGTTCGTGAGGACTATGAGACAACTAAATTTCAGAAGGCTTGTAATAAGGTTTATGAAATGTTTGTAAGAGCTGAGAAGCTGGTTGTTATGAATATGCCGGTTATGCAGTTTACTGTTTATGCATGTATTCTTGGAATCAGCTGGCTGGGTGCAAAGATGATTGTGGGCGGCAGTCTGACAACTGGTGAACTGATGAGCCTTCTTACATATTGTATGAATATTCTTATGAGCCTGATGATGCTCTCCATGGTATTTGTCATGGTTACCATGAGTGCGGCAAGTGCAGAGCGTGTATCTGAGGTTATCAATGAGAAGGCAGATCTTGCAGATCCTCAGAATCCGGTTATGGAGGTTGCTGATGGAAGCATTGTATTTGACCATGTTGATTTCAGCTACAAGAAAGACAGTAAGGAGCCGGTGCTCAAGGATATTAATCTTTCCATTCATGCCGGTGAAACGATTGGTATCATCGGTGGAACAGGAAGCGCCAAGTCCAGTCTTGTCAATCTGATCAGCCGTCTTTATGACGTAAGCTCCGGTTCTGTGAAGGTTGGTGGTGTGGATGTGCGCAAGTACCATATGGACAGCCTTCGTAATCAGGTGGCAGTTGTACTTCAGAAGAATGTACTGTTTTCCGGGACAATTTTGGAAAACCTGCGCTGGGGTGATAAGGATGCTTCGGAGGAAGAATGCCGGCGCGTATGTCAGCTTGCCTGCGCAGATGATTTCATTGAGAAAATGCCGGACAAATATCACACCTATATTGAGCAGGGAGGAACTAACGTTTCCGGTGGTCAGAAGCAGCGTCTGTGTATTGCCAGAGCGCTTCTTAAGAAACCGAAGGTTCTGATTCTGGATGATTCTACAAGTGCGGTGGATACTGCTACAGACGCCAGAATTCGAAAAGCCTTTGCAGAAGAAATTCCGGATACAACTAAGCTGATCATTGCACAGCGTATTTCCAGTATTCAGAGCGCGGACCGCATTATTGTTATGGATGAGGGACGGATCAGCGGATTTGGAACTCACGAAGAATTAATGAAGAACAATGCTATTTATCAGGAGGTTTATAATTCCCAGATAAAGGGCGGCGGAGATTTCGATGAGAACAAAGGAGGTGAGCAGGCATGAGAAGTAATAAACCTATAAAAGGCCCGGGAAGGGGAGGCGCTGCTTTTCGTTCCGGTCCTATGGTAGAGAATCCAGGCAAAATGCTGAAAAGGCTATTGGCATATATTGTTAAAAATTACAGAATCCATATTATTCTTGTAGTGATTGGAATTGTAGTCAGCGTTCTTGCCAATGTACAGGGTACTATGTTTACCAAGACTTTGATTGACCAGTACATTTTGCCTCTTCTGAAATCAGAGACACCGGATTTCCACCCTCTGGCTATGGCAATCCTGCGAGTTGCCTGCTTTTATGCCATTGGTGTAGGCTGTACCTATACATATAACCGGCTGATGATTTATGTCAGTCAGGGAACCCTGCGCAATCTTAGAAATGAGATGTTTGGGCGTATGGAGACCCTGCCGGTTAAATATTTCGATACGCATGCACACGGTGATATCATGTCCATTTATACCAATGATATCGACACCCTGCGTCAGATGATCAGTCAGAGTATTCCACAGCTGATTTCCAGTGTGATCACCATTATCAGTGTTCTGGTAAGCATGATTATTCTAAACGTACCGCTTACTATTGTGACTCTGTTCATGGTTGGAGTTATGCTGGTTGCCAGCAAGAATCTTGCAGGTCTTAGTGGTAAGTATTTTATGGAACAGCAGAAGAACCTTGGTATTGTAAATGGATATATTGAGGAGATGATGGAGGGCCAGAAGGTTGTTAAGGTTTTCTGCCATGAGGAGGAGAGTCTTAGTAAATTTAACGAACTGAATGACCAACTGTTTGAGAGTGCGAACAATGCCAATAAATTTGCCAATGTTCTGATGCCTACCTGCGCACAGATCGGAAATATCAGCTATGTACTTTGTGCAATTGTCGGCGGCGTTCTGGCAGTAAACGGAATCGGTGGATTTACACTTGGCGGTCTGGCAAGCTTCCTCACCTTTAATAAGAGCTTCAGTCAGCCGATCAATCAGGTGAGCCAGCAATTTAACAGCATTGTTATGGCTCTTGCCGGTGCCAAGCGTATTTTTGATCTTCTTGATGAGAAGCCGGAGGTCGATGAGGGATATGTAACTCTGGTAAATGTGAAGGAAGAGAATGGAAAGCTTGTGGAGTCTCAGAAGCGCACCGGACGCTGGGCATGGAAGCATTATCACAAAGCTACAGGAACAACAGATTATGTCGAGCTGAAGGGCGATATTGTTCTTGATGGCGTAGATTTTGGTTATCGTGATGATAAGATCGTGCTTCATGATGTGCGGATGTATGCGAAGCCAGGACAGAAGATTGCATTTGTAGGTTCTACCGGAGCCGGAAAAACAACTATCACTAATCTTTTGAACCGTTTCTATGATATTCAGGATGGCAAGATTCGATATGATGGAATTAATATCAATAAGATTAAAAAAGGTGATCTGAGACGCTCCATGGGAATCGTTCTTCAGGATACCAATCTGTTTACCACAACTGTTATGGAGAATATCCGTTATGGTAAGTTGGATGCCACAGACGAGGAAGTAATTGCAGCAGCCAGACTGGCTAACGCAGATGGATTTATCCGCAGGCTGCCGGATGGCTATCAGACTATGCTGCGCAATAATGGAGCCAATTTAAGTCAGGGTCAGAGACAGCTTCTGGCAATTGCCAGAGCAGCAGTTGCAGATCCTCCCGTACTGATTCTGGATGAGGCTACCAGTTCCATTGATACCCGTACTGAGAAGCTGGTACAGGACGGTATGGATAAGCTGATGGAGGGCAGAACTACATTTGCAATTGCACATAGATTATCTACTGTCAGAAACAGTGACTGCATTATGGTTCTGGAGCAGGGGCGTGTAATTGAGAGAGGATCTCATGACGAACTGATTGCTCAGAAGGGCAAATATTATCAGCTGTATAATGGCTGATATGCCAGGGAAATAAAGACTGATAACAAAAACAGGAAGAGCCATTCTCTATATTAACAATAGAGAGCGGTTCTTCCTGTTTTTTATAGAATGATACGCTGTCAGCTGAAAATGCTTTATGCTTCTTTTGGATTTTTCTGAGGCAGCTGTGCCAACACGATGGCGCAGAACATGATTATACAGCCAATGATTTCTTTTACACTTAATTTCTGTCCCAGGAGAATCCAGCCGGCAAGAACAGAAATACAGGACTCAAGGCTTAAGATCAGAGAAGCTACTGTAGGGTTCATGTTCTTTTGCCCTATAATCTGGAGGGTATAGGCAACTCCGCAGGACATAACACCTGCATACAGGATGGAACCCCATGCACCCTTGAACGCAGAAAGCTGCGGGTGTTCAAAAATCAGTGCCGGTATTGCAGTGAGAATTCCGCAAACCAGAAACTGAATACAGGACATTTTCACTCCGTCTACATGAGGGGAAAAATAGTCAATTACCAGAATATGTAAGGAAAAAAGAAATGCACAGATCAGTACCAGGATATCTCCTTTGCCGATAGAGAAGCCATCTGTAATGCAAAGAAGATAAAGTCCTATAAGTGCCAGAACAATTGCCATCCAGATAAACGGGCTGCATTTTTTTTTCATAAAAAGACCAAGGATTGGTACGATTACAATATAGCAGGCTGTGATAAAGCCGGCCTTTCCAACAGAAGTATAGGAAATTCCAACCTGTTGAAAGTTAGATGCAAGACACAGGCAAATGCCGCAGGAAACACCTCCAAGAATCAAAGTGCGGTTGCGGGAAAAAATATTGCCTTCAGATGCGGAAGAGCTGCTTACAGCCTTGCCGGATGGATTTAGTCTGCCAAGGAGAAGGATTACCGGAACCAGCACAAGCGAGCCAATCAGGTTTCGTGTGGCATTAAAGGTAAATGCTCCGACTGCGTCACCGCCTTCACTTTGGGCAACAAATGAAATTCCCCAGATGGTAGCAGTAAGCAGGAGAAGCAGTGAGTTTTTCAATGGTATTTGCTGTTTTTTCATAATAAATAATCACTCCTGTAAAATACGGTTTTTGACATATAAATCCCCTCCCGTCAAGGAGGGGGTTTTATTGCAGATCAATTTTATTATCGCTCCATCATACTGATAGATTCGATTCCAACGCTTCCGCCGCGGACTACCTCGATTCGACCGAATTCTTCTTTGATCAGCTTGACAACTGCGTCATTTTTGGTAGCGGTCTGTACAAATTCCAGAAGCAGACTGTCTTTACCGTAATCAATGACTCTTGCTTTAAAGGTTTCTGCAATTTGGAAAAGCTCCACTTTATCTTCTGAAGAGCAATTGAACACTTTAATGTAAAGGATTTCTTTCATTCGCACGAAGGTGTTAGTGAAATCAATGACCTTAATAACCTCTACCATACGGTTTAACTGTTTTTTGATCTGTTCAAAGGTCTCATCATCACTTACCGTAGCAATTGTCATTCTGGAAACGGTTGGATCTTCTGTAGTACCTACTGTGAGACTGTCCAGATTGTAGCATTTACCGGAGAAAAGACCGGAAATTTTGGACAATACACCAACCTGATTCTCTACATAGAGAGAAATCCATCTTTTTTTCATTCCTTTATCCGCCATAGAAGATACCTCCTGAATATTTGTGTTTAAATGCGTAACTGTTCAGTATTTGCTGAATAGTTACTTAAATGCTTTAATATTGTAATTTCTTCTGTAGGATCAGCAATCCATGATCAGATCTTCCAGAGTTCCACCTGGCTTTATCATAGGATAAACCATTTCTTCCGGATCAATTACAAATTCAATCAGAGTAGGAACCTTGGTATTCTTCTTTGCTTCCTCAAACGCTGCAGCCACTTCTGTTTTGTTGAAAACACGGATGCCCTTAGCACCATAGCTCTCTGCCAGCTTTACAAAATCCGGTGTATATTCAGGATATTCTTCTCCGTTGGTACGCCGTGAAAGGGCACCGGAACGAAGGTTGGTCATACTGTAGCGTTTGCCGTAGAAAAGCTTCTGCCACTGGCGTACCATACCCAGATATTCGTTATTGAATACGCAAAGGATCAGAGGAAGCTCTTCCAGAACGGCTGTGGCAAATTCCTGAATATTCATCTGCATGCCGCCATCGCCTGAGATGACAATAACAGGTTTGTCAGGGTTGCCGATTTTGGCACCAACACCGCCAGGAAAACCGTATCCCATAGTTCCAAGACCGCCGGACATGATCAGCTGCTTGCCTGGAGTAATCTGGGCATACTGGGAAACCAGCATCTGATGCTGACCTACATCAGTTACAATGATTGCTTCCTCAAACTGCTGGTTAATTTCATTTATAATATCAACCGGACTTAACCGGTCATTAGGACGCATTGCAAGGGGATGCTCCTGCTTCCAGCCGCTAATTTCATTGAGCCATTTTTGGCTGGTATAATTTTCTACGTATTCGGAAGCTTTTGTAAGGGCTTCTCTGGCATCTGCAACAATGGGAATATCCACATGGATATTACGGGAAATAGAAGCTGTATCAATATCAATATGGATAATCTGGGCATTCGGCGCAAACTCATGGAGCTTGCCTGTGATACGGTCATTAAAACGTGTTCCGATGGAAAATAAAACGTCACAGTTGCTCACTGCCATATTGGCCGCGTAGGCACCGTGCATGCCAAGGTTTCCAATAAAAAGCGGGTGATTGGTAGGGATGGCACCTCGTCCCATAACGGTGGTAACTACCGGAACTCCGGTTTTCTCTACAACCTCAAGGAAAACATCATTTGCACGGGAAATATTGATACCTCCGCCGGCAAGGAAAAGAGGCTTCTTTGCCTTGGCCAGGGTTTTAAGTGCTCGCTTGAGCTGTCCGATGTGAACACTGATATTAGGCTTATAGCCGCGGATATTAACATTCTTAGGGTACTCCGGGCTGCCAAGCTCAGCCATAACATCCTTGGGCAGGTCGATCAGAACCGGTCCCGGACGTCCTGTGCGGGCAATATAAAAGGCTTCTTTGATGATACGTCCCAGATCCTCGCGGTTACGGACGGTAACTCCGTATTTGGTGATGCTCCTTGTAATTCCCACAATGTCAACCTCCTGGAAAGCGTCATTTCCAATCAGATGACGGGCAACCTGTCCTGTGAAACATACAAGCGGAACACTGTCATAATTTGCAGTGGCAAGTCCTGTGACAAGATTCGTGGCACCGGGACCGCTTGTAACAAGACAAACGCCAACCTTGCCTGTAGTACGGGCATAAGCATCTGCTGCGTGAACCAGTGCCTGTTCATGGCGGGGAAGGATTACTGTAATATCGTCCTGTTTATATAGTTCGTCGCTGATATCAATGGTGCATGCTCCGGGATAGCCGAAAATATATTCTACACCTTCTTCTTTCAGTGCCTTTACCAGCAATTTATTGCCTGATATCTGTTTCATTTGGTGATGCTACCTCCTTCTTGCCAGAAATTGAAGCAACTGGCTTATTATTATAAAAAAAATACGCTCGTAAGAGCGTTATTGTCTTCATGAATTATTATACATTTTATAAAAGAAAGTGTCAATAAATCTGAAAAAATATACAGAGCCGGACCAACAAAATTTATGCTGCGAAAAGGGAGCGGCAACTGGTAAAAATGCAGATTTTGTGATAAAATAGACAAAAATAAAATCTTTTTGAAGACAAAAGAAAGGCGGTAGATCGTGGAACTGAATAAAGAGAACATGAGAAAGATACGGTGGCTGATTGCATTTGCTGTGCTTCTTTATCTGGGGATACAGAATCTTGCTGTGGTTCTGAAATATGTAAAGCTTTTGTGGGGGCTGCTTCTGCCTTTTGTGTTGGGAGGAGCTATGGCATTTGTATTGAACGTGCCTATGTCCTTTATAGAACGACATCTTTTCGGAAAAGCAAGAGAAAAGAACAATAAAGCAGGCAGAACTGCTGCGAAGCTTGCAAGACCTGTAAGTCTGGTACTTTCCATTGTATTTGTGATTTTGCTGATACTGATCGTGGTGCTGGTTGTAGCCCCTGAGATTGGCACAACCTTAGTAAGCGTAGGGAAGAAGGTGGAGGAAGATATTCCTCTTGCCCAGAAGTGGATTACAGATACCTTCAGTGGAGATTCTGAAATCGTAAAATGGGCATCAGCCATTGAAATTGATCCGCAGAAGATTCTTGATTCTATAGTGAGTGTGCTGAAAAACGGAGCCGATAATCTGGTATCCTCCACCATAACTGTAACTATGGGAATTGTAAGTATGGCAGTGAATTTTGCAATTGGATTTGTGTTTGCCTGCTATGTGCTTCTGCAGAAAGAAAAGCTTGGAAAACAGGTTCTGAAAGCTACATATGCTATTTTGCCGGTAAAAGTAGTGGAATATCAAAGCCATGTGTGTACACTGGCAAGTAAAATATTTGCAAGCTTTATTACAGGGCAATGTATTGAGGCAGTCATTTTGGGAAGCATGTTCTTTGTAACCATGACCATCGGCAGATTTCCGTATGCAATGCTCATCGGGGTACTGATCAGTTTTACTGCACTAATTCCTGTATTTGGAGGAATTATCGGCTGCTGGGTGGGATTTTTTCTGATTCTTATGGTAAGTCCACTGAAGGCGTTCATGTTTCTGGGCTTGTTTCTGATCCTGCAGCAGATTGAAGGCAATCTTATTTATCCTCATGTGGTTGGGAATTCCGTGGGACTTCCGGCTATCTGGGTATTGGTGGCGGTGACGCTTGGTGGAAATCTTATGGGAATCGTGGGAATGCTGATTTTTATTCCATTGGTTTCCGTATTATATGCTCTGTTTCGTGAATGGGTATATGCAAGATTAGATAAGAAAAAAGTGAAGATTTCCTAGAAAACATTTCATGATCAGAAAGAATGAGGACAGGCACTGCTCAATTGAAAAAGTTTACATAAAAATATCACCGGGAGAAATCCGAACCTCCCGGTGATATTTTTATGCTTTTTATTTTTTATGAAGATCAGTCGTTGGTCTGTTTCTGGCTTTCAACTTCAGCGAGCTTCATTGCACGAACCTTCAGCGGCAGACCGAACAGAGTGATAAATCCGTCTGCGTCGTGGTGATCATACATATCACCAGTTGTGAAGGAAGCAAGAGACTCATTGTAAAGGCTGTATGGAGAAGTTGTTCCGGCTTTGATGATGTTGCCCTTGTAAAGCTTGAATTTCACTTCACCAGTTACATATTTCTGTGTGGACTCTACGAATGCCTGGATTGCCTCACGAAGAGGTGTGAACCATTTTCCTTCGTAAACAACCTGTGCAAACTGGCTGCCAAGTTTCTTCTTGGTCTCAAGAGTCTCACGGTCAAGGATCAGTTCTTCAAGCTGCTCATGCGCTGCCATCAGGATGGTTCCGCCAGGAGTCTCATAAACACCACGGGATTTCATGCCGACAACACGGTTCTCTACGATATCGATGATTCCGATTCCGTTCTCTCCGCCGATCTTGTTCAGCTCGGTGATGATCTCGGAAACCTTCATTGCTTTTCCGTTTAAGGTTTTCGGAACACCAGCTTCGAAAGTCATAGTGATCTCAGTTTCTTTATCTGGTGCTTTCTGAGGAGTTACGCTGAGAACTAACATATCGTCGTAGTTCGGAGCCTGTGACGGATCCTCAAGCTCAAGTCCCTCATGGCTGATGTGCCACAGGTTACGGTCACGGCTGTAGCTGTGCTTAGCATCAAATGGAAGGTTGATGCCGTGTGCCTGGCAGAATGCGATCTCATCTTCACGGGACTGCATGGTCCATACATCTGTCATACGCCATGGAGCGATGATCTTAATGTCCGGAGCAAGAGCCTTGATTCCAAGCTCGAAACGGATCTGGTCGTTTCCTTTACCGGTAGCGCCGTGGCAGATTGCAACTGCGTTCTCTTTTCTTGCAATCTCAACCAGCTTCTTAGCGATAGCCGGACGAGCCATGGATGTTCCAAGAAGATATTTGTGCTCGTATACAGCGCCTGCCTCTACGCATGGCATAATATAGTTGTCGCAGAAATCATCTACGATGTCTTCAATATATAATTTGGAAGCGCCGGAAAGTTTGGCTCTCTCTTCAAGACCGTCCAGCTCATTTCCCTGTCCGCAGTTTACGCAGCAGCAAACTACATCATAATCAAATGTTTCTTTCAGCCACGGAATCAGTGCTGTGGTATCAAGTCCGCCTGAATATGCAAGTACAACTTTTTCTTTCATAATATTTACCTCTTTTCTCTTATCCCTCTGAAACAGATAGGGTTATAATTCGTATTAAATTTTGAATAAATATTCATTGTGATAACGGCTCTTACTTGCCGATTGCTATCAACAAAGAATAATATACAACAATACTCATAAATATGCAATAGGAAATTTAAGAAAATTTTAAAAAATCTTTGCATAAAAATACATCATTTAATAGGTAAACACGCAATAAACTGCACAAAAAAGTTGACAGAAGCGTAAAAATAAAGAAAAAATCACTATTGCATAATATGCAGAGAAGATGTATAATTTATTCAACGTTGCAAATACGGAGGATAATGAAATGATTAAAGCTGGAATTATTGGAGCAACCGGATACGCCGGAAACGAAATTGCGCGCCTTCTTCTTGGACATAAAGAGGTAGAAGTAGCATGGTATGGCTCCAGAAGTTATATTGATAAAAAATATGCAGGAATCTATCAGAACTTTTTTAAACTGGTAGATGCCAAATGTATGGATGATAATATGGAAGCTCTTGCGGATGAGGTAGATGTGATTTTTACTGCAACACCGCAGGGATTGTGTGCATCTCTTGTAAATGAGGGAATCCTTTCCAGAGCAAAAGTGATCGACTTAAGTGCGGATTTCCGTATTAAGGATGTAAAGAAATATGAGAAATGGTACGGAATCGAGCACAAATCCCCACAGTTTATTGATGAGGCTGTTTACGGACTTTGCGAGATCAACCGTGAGGACATCAAAAAAGCCCGCCTGATCGCTAACCCGGGATGCTATCCAACCTGCTCTACACTGTCTATTTACCCGCTTTTAAAAGCAGGAATGATCGATCCGAACACCATCATTATTGATGCGAAATCCGGAACAACAGGTGCGGGAAGAGGTGCCAAGGTAGATAATCTTTACTGCGAAGTAAATGAGAATATCAAGGCCTACGGCGTTGCCACACACAGACATACACCGGAGATCGAGGACCAGTTAGGCTATGCATGCGGACAGGAAGTAACCATCAATTTTACCCCTCATCTTGTTCCAATGAACAGAGGAATTCTGGTAACTGCATACGCTTCTTTGACCAAGGATATTACCTATGAAGAAGTAAAAGCAGCTTATGATGCATGCTATGAGAACGAGACATTTGTACGTGTTCTTGATAAAGATGTATGCCCGCAGACCAAATGGGTGGAAGGCAGCAACTACGTGGATGTGAACTTCAAGATCGACCCGAGAACACACAGGATCATCATGATGGGTGCTATTGACAACCTGGTAAAAGGTGCTGCAGGCCAGGCTGTCCAGAATATGAACCTGATGTTTGGATTTAATGAGGCAGAGGGCTTATTACAGGTTCCGATGTATCCGTAATAGAGAAATCAGAGACGAGTATATTGAATCTTATAGAGCTGTTTTTGCAGAAATAAAGATGATAAATTTGCCCAAAAAGGGCAAAGGAGGAGCAGTATTATGGAAATAATTACAGGCGGTGTTACCGCTGCCAAAGGCTTCAAGGCAGCAGCAACAGCAGCAGAAATCAAATACAAAGGCCGTACAGATATGGCTATGGTTTACAGCGAAGTTCCATGTGTGGCAGCTGGTACTTTTACTACAAATGTGGTGAAGGCAGCTCCGGTAAAATGGGATCAGGATGTGGTTTATAATCACCCGGCAGCACAGGCTGTGATCTGCAACAGCGGTATTGCAAATGCATGTACAGGTGCGGAAGGATATGGCTACTGCAAGGCAACTGCAGATGCAGCTGCTGAGATTCTTGGAATCCCGGCAGACAGTGTTCTGGTTGCATCCACAGGTGTTATCGGAATGCAGATTCCCATTGACCGAATTGTAAATGGCGTTAAGGCAATGGCACCGAAGCTGGACGGTTCCCTGGAGGCAGGAACAGAGGCTGCCAAGGCGATCATGACCACTGATACAGTAAAAAAGGAAGTAGCCGTGCAGATTGAAATCGGCGGAAAAACCGTTACCGTAGGCGGTATGTGCAAGGGTTCCGGAATGATCCATCCGAACATGTGCACTATGCTTGGATTTGTCACAACCGACGCTGCAATCTCCAAAGAAATGCTTCAGAAAGCATTAAGTGCCAACATCAAAGACACCTTTAACATGGTTTCCGTTGATGGAGATACTTCCACAAATGATACCGTTCTGCTTCTTGCAAACGGCATGGCAGGCAACCTGGAAATCACAGAAGAGGGCGCTGATTTTGATAAATTTATGGAAGCTCTGAACTATATCAACACTTGTCTTTCCAAGAAAATCGCAGGTGACGGAGAGGGAGCAACCGCACTTTTTGAGGTGAAGATTCTTGGCGCAAAGACCAAAGAAGACGCAGTTACCCTGAGCAAATCTGTAGTAACTTCTTCCCTGACAAAGGCTGCGATTTATGGCCATGATGCAAACTGGGGACGTATTTTGTGTGCAATGGGATACTCCGGAGTACAGTTTGATCCGGAGAAGGTTGACCTATATTTTGAGAGCCGGGCAGGCAAATTAAAGATCATTGAGAACGGTGTTTCCACAGGATATGATGAGGCTGAAGCGACCAAAATCCTTTCTGAGGATGAGGTAACCGCAATCGCAGATATGAAAATGGGAGATGCCACAGCCACTGCATGGGGCTGCGATCTTACCTATGATTATGTAAAGATCAACGCAGATTATCGTTCATAAAAGAGAGGGAAAGAAAGATGGTAAATCAGAAATATCTGGAAAAGGCAGAGGTGCTGATCGAGGCACTTCCTTATATACAGCGTTTTAACCGTAAAATCGTAGTAGTAAAATATGGCGGAAGCGCTATGCTGGATGAAGAACTGAAGGCAAACGTGATCAAGGACGTCGTTCTTCTGAAGCTGGTTGGCTTCAAGCCGATCATTGTACACGGCGGCGGCAAGGAAATTAGCAAATGGGTTGGAAAGGTTGGCATGGAAGCCAAGTTCATCAACGGACTTCGCGTAACCGATGCCCAGACCATGGAGATTGCAGAAATGGTTCTTGCAAAGGTCAACAAAGAGCTGGTTACTCATGTGGAATCCCTTGGCGTACAGGCTGTTGGTATCAGCGGAAAAGACGGCGGACTGCTGAAATGCAAGAAGAAATATTCAGGTGGAGAGGACATTGGATTTGTTGGAGATATCACAAGTGTAAACCCGAAAATCCTGTACGATTTGCTGGAAAAAGACTTCCTTCCGATCGTTTTCCCAATTGGATTTGACGATAATTATGACAGTTACAATATCAATGCAGATGATGCTGCATGTGCCATTGCAGAGGCTGTTCACGCAGAAAAACTCGCATTTCTTTCCGATATCGAAGGCGTTTACAAGGACAAAGATGATTCGTCATCCCTGATTTCTGAGCTTCATATTCAGGAAGCAAGGAAGCTGATCGAGGACGGTTTTGTAGGCGGCGGAATGATTCCGAAACTGAACAACTGTATCGAGGCAATCGAGCATGGAGTTAACCGGGTTCATATTCTTGACGGAAGAATTCCTCACAGTTTACTGCTGGAAATCTTCACAAACAAAGGTATTGGAACCGCTATTTTAAGAGAGGACGGAGAGAAATATTACCATGAACATGAATAATCAGATGGAAGAATCAGAAGCTAGTATTCTTCACACATATAATCGTTTTCCAGTTGTATTTGACCATGGAGAAGGAGTACATTTGTACGATTCCGAGGGCAAAAAATACCTGGATTTTGCAGCTGGAATTGCTGTAAATTCCCTTGGATATCACTATCCTGGATATGACGAAGCACTGAAAGAACAGATCGATAAGCTGACTCATATTTCCAATTTATATTACAATGAGCCTATGACTGAGGCTGGTGCCAAGCTTGTAAATGCAAGCCGTATGGATAAGGCTTTTTTCACAAACAGCGGTACAGAGGCCATTGAGGGAGCTTTAAAAGCTGCAAAGAAGTACGCATATATTCGTGACGGCCATGCAGATCATGAGATCATTGCCATGAATCATTCTTTCCATGGAAGATCCATCGGCGCGCTTTCTGTTACTGGAAATGCCCATTACCGTGAGCCGTTTGAGCCTTTAATGGGCGGCGTTAAGTTCGCTGATTTTAATGACTTGGACAGCGTAAAAGCACAGATCACAGACAAAACCTGTGCCATTATTATGGAAACGGTACAGGGAGAAGGCGGCATTTATCCGGCAGAAAGAGAGTTCTTGGAGGGAGTTCGTGCCCTGTGTGATGAGAAGGATATTATCCTTATTCTGGATGAAATTCAGTGCGGAATGGGACGTACCGGATACTATTTTGCATGGCAGGCATACGGTGTTCAGCCGGATATTATGACCTGTGCAAAAGCACTTGGATGCGGTGTTCCGGTGGGTGCTTTTGTGCTGAATAAGAAGGTGGCACAGGCTTCCCTGAAGCCGGGAGACCACGGTACAACTTACGGTGGAAATCCATTTGCATGCGCTGCAGTAAGCAAGGTTTTCGACATTTATGAGAGGGATATGATCCTGACTCATGTACAGGAACTGACCCCATACCTGGAGAAAAAACTGGATGAGCTTGTGGCAAAGCATGAGTGCGCAGCTGCAAGAAGAGGCATGGGATTCATGCAGGGAATTGTGATCCAGGGACGTCCGGTTGGGGAGGTTGTAAAGAAGGCTCTGGAGAAGAAGCTTCTGGTTATTTCTGCTGGAAGCGATGTGCTTCGTATTGTGCCTCCTCTTGTGATCACAAAGGCAGATATTGATGAGATGGCAGAGATTCTGGATGAGTGTCTGGCATAAATTACAGTAAAAATTTGGCACAGAAGTTCTTCTTGGCCAATGAAAAAAGATACTCTGAAAGTATGTTTTTGATGTGCTTTCGGGGTATCTTTTTTGTCTGAAAAGACCCGGGTTCGATAGTTTTATTCTTCTGCGAAGTCGAATTCGTCTTTGAATTTCTCTTTGAAAATATCAAAAACGGAGGAGAGGATATCGTCATCATCAACAAAAACGTAGCTCTCTGCTTCGTCATTTCCACCTTCCTCGACCTGAAGGATCAGAACTTCCTCATCCTCGTTTTCCTCTTCGCCTTCCACGTCCTCGATTGGCGGGAGAAGAACTGCGTAGCGCTTTCCTTCATAATCAATCTGATCCAGAAATTCAAAGTCCATGTCTTCTCCGTTCTCGTCAGTGAGAGTGATGATCTCAATTTCCTCTTCAACTGGTGTGCTTTTGTTCATTTCGTCAGCCATATCTTTTCTCCTTTCGTGATGAATGTCCGTACGTTCGACAGTCATCTGATGTTGGACTTATTATACCAACTGATGGGCGGATTGGATAGGTGGAAAATATAGAAATTTCTATGAAATTTTGTGCAGGAGGTATAAATTTTCAGACAAGGAATTATTTTGGAAAAATACAGTTGACAAGTAAAGTTGTCAATGCTACAATAGCAACAATATGAAATGACAAATATACTTGTCAAAATGACAAAGAAACAAGTCATTCTTATGCGCGGCTTACACGAAAGAGAAATCTGCCATCCACGGCAGAAGAAAGGAAAAGAAATGGCACTGGAGAACCGTTTGAAGGAATACCGGGCGCGGCTGGGAATCAATCAGGCTGATATGGGGAAGCTTGCAGGAGTATCCAGACAGACCATCAGTCTTATTGAGCGCGGGGATTACTCGCCGTCAGTAACCCTGGCTCTGAAGCTGGCAAAGATCTGCCGGGTGACAGTGGAAGATATTTTTATTTATGCGGAGGATGAAGAAGATGAATAAGGGAAAATCTAAGAAGAAAATGAATTCATATTTAAAGATGATACTGCTCATGGCAGCAGGCGGTGTTGTCGGAGGAATTGTTGGTTTTGTTACAGCGTTTAGCGGAGAGGATTATATAGCAGTTATCGGGCATGGAATGGATGCTTTTCTTTTTGCGGTACGTGATCATGCATTAATGCTGGAATGTATTTGCGGTGCAATCTGTCTTGTGATCTGCGAGACCAATTATGGGAAGATGAAGAGAATGGGAAAACAGATGCAGGATGCTGGGGACGATGAATATCATGAACTGCAGTATCGCATTGAGGTGTCCTCCAGCTGGGGTATGATTGCAAGTACAGTGGGAACCGTTCTTATGATGCTGATTATTTCACCAGGATATTCTATGAAATATATTGAAAGCCAGAGCACAGGTGAGACATGGATGTTTTTAGCAGAAATCGTCGTGTTTTTGGGACTGGTCGGATATTTTAGTTTGTGGCAGGTTCGCTATGTAAAGCTGGTCCAGAGACTTTATCCGGAGAAGAAAGGCGACCCTACTTCTATGAAATTTCAGGAGCAGTGGCTCGCAAGCTGTGACGAAGCGGAGAAGGAAGAAATCTACGAAGCAAGCTATAAGACTTACCTGCTGACTGGAAAAGTACTTCCTGTCTGCACATTGGTGGCTATGCTGCTTCATATGGTATGGAATACAGGAGTTCTCGCTATTATCATCCCAGCTTTTCTCTGGATCTTATCGTCATCTAATTATTGTCACTGCTGTGTTACGAAAAAAAGTGAAAAACTTGCGAAGTGAATGAATCTTTGAAAAATACATATAATACTATTGTGGAGGTGCCGGAAGAGCACCTCCTTTTCTTCCAAAGAAAGGGAGCATCTTTGGGGAAAACGGCAGAATGTTAATTGAATCAAAGGAAGAATCTGGAAGTATAGGACGCTTATGGAGGTATTATATGTGGGGAATTCTTGTGGCATTGATATCTGGTGCATTGATGAGCATTCAGGGAGTATTTAATACGGAAGTGACCAAGCAGACCAGCTTGTGGGTGTCTACCGGATGGGTGCAGCTGTCTGCATTTGCGGTCTGTGTGCTGGCATGGATCTTTACAGGAAGGGACAGCATTGCAGCCCTGTGGCAGGTGGAGAATAAATATACCCTGCTTGGAGGTGTGATCGGTGCCTTTATCACCATTACAGTGATCCAGAGTATGGGAAGCTTAGGCCCTGCCAGAGCAGCCATGCTGATCGTCATTTCCCAGCTGGCAGTGGCTTATGTAATAGAATTATTTGGCTTATTCGGAGTAGAAAAAGTGGATTTTGAGTGGCGCAGACTGCTTGGCATGGCCATTGCAATTGTAGGAATTGTCATATTTAAATGGGAGAAATAATGATAAAAAGGATATGAGTGTCAAAAAAATAAAAGGTTGATAAAATTTAGAAATGGTATTGTAAAAAATGTAAAGTTTCGTTAAAATAGATGAGGTAAAGCATGAGTGGCGGGGAACCTTGACAAAAAGCGGAAAGGGGAACCGACATGGAAAGAAAAAAGAAGCTTATATGTGGAATCCGGATAGCTTTATTTGCAGTCTTGGCGGCAGTATGTATGACAGGATGTACGAGCCGTGAGGATGTTTTTCTGGAAGAAATTGCAGGTGATACAGATCGTATCGAAGGTACAGAGAATGCCAAAGCCACAGGCAGCACTGGGGAAAAACAGACGGACCCCGGAGAACTTGATAATCCGGTTTCAGGAGATGACGTTCCTCTGATGACACAGATTCCACAGACCATATTTGTAGATGTATGCGGAGCGGTTGCAAATCCAGGAGTATATGAGCTGGATGAAGGAAGCCGTATTTTTCAGGCGGTAGATGCAGCCGGAGGGTATTTGCCTGAGGCAGCACAGAACTATCTGAACAGAGCCAGAAGCCTTACGGATGGGCAGCAGATTTATGTTCCCACAGAGGAAGAAATTGCAGAGAATCTGGAAGCACTTGCCTCAAAAGTACCGGAAGCACTGCAAAGCGGTGCGTCAGAGGACACTGGCAGAGAAGGAAATTCAAAAGACAGCTTGGCAGAAGGGGTTGGAAGTAATTCCGGCATTAATCTGAATACTGCAGATGCTGCGCAGCTTTGTACCCTGAGCGGAATTGGTCAGTCCAAGGCAGAAGCTATTATTGCATACAGAGAAGAACATGGAGGATTCGCCTCCATAGAAGAAATTATGAATGTAGAAGGTATCAAAGAAGGTACCTTTTCCAAAATAAAAGATAAGATATCAGTTGGATAAGGGAGAGTCTGAATGAGCAGGAAAGTTTTGGTAGTAGATGATGAGAAACTGATCGTAAAGGGAATCCGATTCAGCCTGGAGCAGGATGGAATGGAAGTTGACTGTGCCTATGACGGTGAGGAAGCCCTTGAGATGGCGAAGGAGAAGAAATACGATATTATTCTCCTTGACCTTATGCTTCCCAAGATGGATGGCTTTGAGGTTTGCCAGCAGATCAGGGAATTTTCAAATGTTCCCATTGTAATGCTTACAGCCAAGGGAGAAGACATGGACAAGATCCTTGGTCTTGAATATGGTGCGGATGATTATATCACCAAACCGTTTAATATCCTTGAGGTAAAAGCAAGAATCAAAGCGATTATGCGCCGTGCAGGCAGCAATCAGGAAGAGAAAGAGAAGGCCAAGACCATCGAGGCAGGAGACCTGAAGATGGACTGCGAGAGCCGCCGGGTATTTATTGCAGGCAAGGAGATTAATCTGACTGCCAAGGAATTCGATGTGCTGGAGCTTCTGGTGTTTAACCCAAACAAGGTATACAGCCGTGAGAACCTGCTTAACATCGTATGGGGATATGAGTATCCTGGTGATGTCCGTACTGTGGATGTACATATCCGTCGCTTAAGAGAAAAGATTGAGGCGAATCCCAGTGAGCCGAAATATGTACACACCAAATGGGGTGTGGGATATTATTTCCAGGCGTAAGAGATGCCAGAGAAAAAGAAACCAAGCTTCTTAAAAAGTCTGCGTTTCCGTATTCTGATCATTCTGGTCATTCTGGGAATCGTACCAAGTGTCATAGTTGCCAATGTAATGGTAGCTGCTTACGAGAATAAGGCAGTAGCTGTGCGCAAGCAGACCGTTGAGAAGCAGTGTGACATTCTGTGCAACCTGTTAATTAAAGAAAATTATATGAATGACTCCAGCTCGCAGGATGTGAACAGCAAGCTGGAGTTGTTGTCTAATGTATATGATGGCAGAATTCTGCTGGTTGACAGGGACTACAGGATTATCAAGGATACTTATGGCGTAGATGAAGGCAAGACACTGATCTCCAGTATGGTGATCAAGTGCTTCAAAGGCGAGGAAGCCAGCCGCTATAACAACAAAACACAGAAAATTGAGATGGCGATTCCGGTGAAGAGTCCGGAGGTGAAGCAGCTTCAGGGAGCTATGCTGATCAGCTTTTCTTCCAATGAGATTGCTGAGAATATTCAGGAACTGGAGCAGAAGAGCATTCTGATCACAGGAATTATCATTGTGCTTGCTGCGCTTCTTGGATATGTGCTTTCCACTGTACTTGTGAAGCCATTTGCAAGAGTTACCAAATCCATCGAGGATCTGACAGACGGTTATCAGAATGAGGAGATTTCCGTTCCGGATTATACAGAGACGGCGTTGATTACTGACGCATTTAATAAGATGCTTTCCCGTATGAAGACACTGGATGAATCCAGAAATGAATTTGTATCCAATGTGTCCCATGAGCTGAAGACGCCGCTTACTTCCATGAAGGTGCTTGCGGATTCCCTTGTAGGCCAGGAGGGAGTACCGGAAGAGCTTTATCAGGAGTTCATGAGCGACATTACAGCTGAGATCGACCGTGAGAATAAGATCATTACCGATCTTCTTTCCCTGGTGAAGCTGGATAAGAAGGCTGCTGACCTAAATGTAGAGCATCTGAATATCAATCAGCTTCTTGAGGACATTCTGAAAAGACTTCGTCCAATTGCAGATAAGCGGCACATTGATCTGATCCTGGACAGCTTCCGTCCTGTGGAGGCAGATGTGGATGAGGTGAAGTTTACCCTTGCAATCAGCAATTTAGTAGAAAACGGTATCAAATACAATGTAGATGACGGATGGGTGCGCGTGACTCTGGATGCAGACCACAAGTATTTTTATGTGAAGGTTGCAGATTCCGGCATGGGAATTCCAGAGGAATCCATTGGAAGGATCTTTGAGAGATTCTACCGTGTGGACAAATCTCATTCCAAGGAAATCGGCGGTACAGGGCTTGGACTTGCCATTACCAGAAGTGCGGTGACCAAGCATCACGGCAACATTCAGGTTGAGAGTAAGGAAGGAGAGGGAACTACCTTCACCGTCCGCATTCCATTATCTTATATTCCGTAGGAGGTGCCGATGAAGAAGCTTTTTAGTGCGGTGCTTGCCCTGGTCCTTGCCTGTAGTCTGCTCACAGGCTGTACGGTGGAAACCCAGGAGGAGAAAGTGGACAGCGGCAGCAACCAGTATTATTTATATTATGTAAACAAAGACGAGACCAAGGTGGTAAAAGAACGGTATCAGCCGGAGCAGGAGAGCGCAGAGTTTATGCTGCAGGATTTTACCGGTATTCTGAATGCCCAGGAAGGAAGCGGAGATAATCTGGCGCTTCTGCCTTCTGGAGTACAGCTTGTCACATACCGTTTGAATGAGTCTCTTCTGGAACTGGAATTTAACAGTGATTACAGTGAAATGTCAAGAGCCAGGGAGATTCTGGTGCGCGCCGGAGTAGCGCGGACATTTCTGCAGATTCCGGGCGTTGCCGGAATCAAGATCTTTATTGAAAGTGAAGAACTGAAGGATTCCAAAGGACAGGCTGTGGGCGTGATCGACGGAAATACTTTTGTGGAGATGTGGGGGTCAGATAAGGATGCTTACCGCTATGACACCTTTACCCTGTATTTTACAGATAAGACAGGGGAGCATCTGGTGGCAGAGCAGCGAAATGTGTACTACAAGCGCATTCTTCCCCGTGAGCGCGTCATCCTGGAGCAGCTTGCCAAGGGACCGATGGTGAAGGGACACTATCCGACCATTCCACAGGAAACAGAGATTCTGGGCGTAGAAGTATCTGACGATGTTTGCTACGTGGATTTCAGTTCTGCCTTTTCTGATTCAGGGATTGATATTCCTGTAAATACTATGATCTATTCTGTGGTAAATTCTCTTCTGGATACTGCATCTGCAGATAAGGTGCAGATTTCTGTTGAAGGAGATACGGAAGCCACACTTAGTGATGGAACATCTTTATATAGTCTTTTTAGCAAAAACACAGATTTGGTCCTTAAAGAGGATCAAAGTGAGTGAAAGCCAGGAAAGGAGCGTGTTTGATGACGCGAAGACCGCTATGTATGCTGTGTCTGATCCTGATGCTTTCCATGTGTGCTACAGACTGGGCGGGGATTCCTCTTATACGGGGGAATCCTCTTCCGGAAAATGCGGTTTCCTGGATCGAGGAGCATCCCCAGGCAACCCTATGTGGAGAAGTGATACAGACCACAGAAAATGAATTTTCACAATCTGTTTATCTAAGCAATGCCTATCTGATTTATCAATCACAAAAATTATCCATTGAAAATGTAAAAGTGTTTTTAAAACAAAGAGAAGAAGTTCCAGCCGGGACTGTTATTTTGGTATCCGGAAAGCTGAAAAGAGTGGAAGAAAAGCGAAATCCAGGGGAATTCGACAGCCAGCAGTATTATGCCAGCCAGCATATTTATTATTTGCTAAACAATGCCGAAATAATAGAAAAATCAGAAAATTATTCGGCATACAGGCAGGGAATAAGTCAGCTTCGGGAGTACCTGGCAGGAGTCCTTGGGAAAATTGCTGGAAAAGAAGCCGGTATTTTTCAGGCAATCGTGCTTGGGGATAAAACCAGTCTGGACAAAGAAGTGAAGCTTCGATATCAGATGGCTGGCATTGTGCATATTCTTGCCATTTCCGGACTGCACATCAGTGTGATCGGAACCGGGCTGTATCAGCTTCTTATGAAAACCGGGCTGGGAATCTGGGGGTCTGGTTTCCTGGCACTGCTTTTTATGCTGCAGTATGGCGTGATGACTGGGGGAAGTGTATCTACTATGCGTGCGGTCTGTATGTTTCTCATCTCAACAGGGGCAAAAATAACAGGCCGTATTTATGATCTTCCTACAGCACTAGCTGTTTCCGCAATGATGATTCTGGGAGAATCTGGGGCTTATTTGTACAACAGCGGATTTCTTTTATCCTTTAGTGCAGTGGCAGGAGCTGGAATTGTGGTTCCTGCGTTTACCAGGACTCTGGAAAAAGGAAAGGAGGGCAGAACCGGGAAGTTATGTACGGCGCTGGCTGCATCTGCCGCCATACAGCTGACTATGCTGCCTGTTTCCCTGTACTTCTTTGGAGAAATTTCTCTTATTGGAATTTTTCTTAATCTGATCGTACTTCCCACTGTTGGAGTGGTACTGGGAAGCGGTGTGCTGGGAATGATTCTTGGTTGTGTAAATTTGAAGATTGGAAGCTTGATGATTTTTCCAGGAAAGATTCTGGCAGGATTTTACGAGAAATTGTGTATGATGGCTGGAAATCTGCCCTTTGGAACATGGATCGCCGGACAGCCGGAAATCTGGCAGATCGTTGCTTACTATGCGGTTCTTGCCAGTGCGGTATTGCTGCTTACGTATAGAAAGAAAAAAAGCAGTACATCAGATAAGGAAAAGGACAAGGTGCAGGAGAAAAATATAGCTGGAAATTTGAGAGTGCGTAAATATCTGTCACTGTTTCTGATCTGTACCGCATTGTTTCTGATCTCCTGGAGAAAAACGGAGTCGTTTTCTATCACCTGTCTGGATGTGGGGCAGGGAGATGGAATTGTGGTGAGAACGCCAGAGGGCAACTGTTTCCTTGTAGATGGCGGAAGCACAAACAAATCCGGAACCGGGCAGTATCAGATTCTCCCTTATCTGAAAAATCAGGGGATTTCCAGAGTAGACGGAATTCTGGTATCACACACAGATAAGGATCACATCAGCGGAGTAGAAGAAATTCTGGAACTGACAGCGCAAAAACTGAATTCTGTTGAAATTGGCTGCCTTTATCTGCCCAATTGGAAAACGCCGCCAGAAGAATGGGAAAAGCTGTCACAGCTTGCGAAGGAAGCGGGAATTTCAGTAAAACAAGTCAAAGAAGGTGACTGTCTGAAAGCCGGAAAACTGGAAATGCAGATAGTCGCCCCTTTGGAAAATGCATCTGGAATAAATGTAAATGAGGATGGAATGGTACTGCAGGTAAAGTATGGAGAGTTTACCGGATTACTGACTGGTGATATGGGAGAAGAGACGGAACAGAAACTTCTGGAAATGGGGGACCTTGAGGATGTGGATTTTCTGAAGGTAGGACATCATGGCTCCCATTATTCTACCAGCCAGCAATTTCTTGACAAAATTAAGCCAGAGTATGCCATTATTTCCTGTTCTTCTACCAATACCTACGGTCATCCTGCCCCGGAAATTGTGGAAAGGCTGGAAAAAGCCGGCTGCAAGGTGGGATTTACCATGAAAAGCGGTGCAGTGACGGTTTCCTGGCAGAAGGGGAAAATTCGGCTGAAAGGATATCTGGGAAATTATATTTAATTATGCTTTAATAAAAAGAAATTTTGTGGTATGGTTTAATGGAACGTCAGGCATAGCCAGGGACTGTGCTGACAGAAAAATCCCGGAATGACAGGAGCGTATATTTTGAAGAATATCCAGGAAGACATTAAATCAGGAAATTTTAAAAGTGCATATTTGCTGTGCGGCGAGGAAGCATATCTGAAGGTGCAGTATAAAAATAAACTGCTGAAAGCGTTGAATCCAGATGACGATACCATGAATTTCAACCATTACGAAGGCCGGAACATCGATGTGAAGGAGCTGATCGACCTTTGTGAGACCATGCCTTTTTTTGCTGACCGCAGAGTGGTTCTGCTGGAAGATACCGGATTTTTCAAAAACAAATGTGATGAACTGGCAGATTATATGAAAGAGCTTCCAGACTATCTCTGCCTTGTTTTTGTGGAAGATGAAGTAGATAAGCGAAGCAAAATGTACAAGGCTGTAAAATCCTGCGGCAGGATCGGGGAATTTGCCCGTCAGGATGAGAAAACACTGATGCAGTGGGCAGCTGGCATTTTGAAAAGAGAGGGGAAAAATATTACCCAGCGCGACATGGAACTTCTTCTGACTATGACAGGAATTGATATGGGAAACCTGAGAATGGAGCTGGAGAAGCTGATCACTTACACCGGAGACCGGAATGTAGTCACAAGGGCAGACATCCAAGAGGTCTGCACCACTCAGACCCAGAATAAGATTTTTGACATGGTACGTGCTGTTACGGAGAAAAACCAGAAGCGTGCCTTAGATCTGTATTATGATCTTCTGACATTGAAAGAGCCGCCTATGCGAATCCTGTTTCTTCTGGCAAAGCAGTTTCGGCAGCTTTTGCTGGTGAAAGAATATACAGAGGAAGGCGTGGCACAGCCGGAGATGGCGTCCAGGCTTGGAGTGCCTTCTTTTGTAGTGCGAAATATTGCTTCCTGCGCAAGATCCTACCGGATCAGTGAACTGCGCCAGGCAGTGACAGATTTTGTGGACGCGGAAGAAGCGGTGAAAACAGGAAGGCTCCAGGATGTACTTAGCGTGGAACTGCTGATTGTAAAATACAGTTCTGCGAGAAGGTAAAGTGAGATAGAAAATTTGGAAAAGCATAGAAAAAAGGCAGTCGATGACGGTTCGACTGCCTTAATTTTCACTTATAAGCTTATAACTAAAAATTCAGATATCTATTAGCCAATGCTGTTAACGGCTTTGGATAAACGGGAAACTTTTCTAGCGCAGTTGTTTTTGTGATAAACACCTTTGGAAGTTGCTTTGCTGATTGTAGAGATAGCCTCTTTTAATGCAACCTCTGCTGCTGCCTTATCGTTGTTAGCTACTGCCTCGTCAACCTTTCTCATGGAAGTCTTAACAGCAGAACGGATGGATTTGTTTCTCGCAGCTTTTGTTCTGTTAACTAAAATTCTCTTTTTTGCAGATTTGATGTTAGCCAATTCGTACACCTCCAATTCATGTGTAAATGTAAAATGTGCGTTGCACAGGAACAGACACGGGCGTTCCTATGAACATGCTTATATAGTTTATAATAATTGCGGAAGATTGTCAATACATATTTTAACAAAAAGTGGAGAGATTATATAGAAACGAAAGAAATAAATTGCTGGATGAAAAACGAAAACAGAACTACCGGAGGAAAGGAATATGCTGGGGAGCTACAAAATCAGGACAGATCTTGCAGTAGAGGCAAGAGAGCGCTTTACAGAAGAAAATGTGGAGGTGCGTGGTGTTGAGGTACGGGAAGAATATAATGAAGAAAAGGAAATCAGAACAACGGTTGTAAAGATTACCACAGAAAATGGCGCCCGTTCCATGGGAAGGCCTCAGGGCACTTACATCACGATCGAGTCAGAAGGACTTTCTGCGCCGGATGAAGATTATCACAGAGAGGTATCGGAGGAGCTGTCCAGGCATCTGCGCCAGCTGATCGGACTGGAGAAAGAGAAATCTGTGCTGGTTGTAGGGCTTGGAAACCAGGCGATTACAGCGGACTCTCTGGGGCCTGAGGTTGTGGGAAATTTGCGCATGACCCGCCATCTTATACGGGAATATGGCCTGAAGAGTACCAGCGAGGAAGCACTTCACGCAATCAGCGGTATCGTTCCCGGTGTGATGGCCCAGACGGGAATGGAAACTTCTGAAATTATAGAAGGCGTAGTAGAAATCACAAAGCCGGATGTGGTGATCGCGGTGGATGCTCTGGCGGCGAGAAGTACCAGAAGGCTGAACCGGACTATTCAGATCACAGATACAGGAATTACGCCAGGGTCTGGTGTGGGAAATCACAGAAATGGCCTTACAGAAGAAAATTTGAAAGTAAAGGTGATTGGAATCGGAGTGCCCACTGTGGTGGATGCAGCTACCATTGTCCACGATTCCATGTCCCATCTTCTAGATGCATTGGAGGAGTCGGAGCAGAAGGAATTTCTGGAGGAAATGATTTCCCCTCACCTGCATGGCATGTTTGTGACGCCAAAGGACGTGGACGAGACCATTAAATATTTAAGCTATACCATTTCAGAAGGGCTGAATATGACTTTTGAGCCGGGAGATTGATCGGTGCATAAAAATAAGAAATGTGGAAAAGGAAAAGGAAAAGAAAAAAAGAAACATACGGGGGAAAACACCGTCATAGGATAACCTTAAAGAGGTGATTCCGTGACAAGAGTCCAGAAGGTATTCTGCATTTTTCTTTGCCTGTGTTTTCTGGTGGTTCTGGCAGTAATGCCAGAGCCTTTTTCCCTGTGGAAAATCATAGAAAACGTGTACAGGCAGTTCCCCCTTTATTATTTTATTGAGGAAAAAACACAGGAAACCTGGCTGGAGACGGACAAGCAGACCCTGGCGCAGATTGCCAGGGAGAATGGAAAATACCTGGGGCAGCAGATGCAGAGCAAGAATAAAACAGAAGAGGATAATATAGAAGAAAAAAAGGAGGAAGAGTTAAAAACAAATCCAAAGACGGACACAAATTCCAAAGCCCTCACCGAAACCGAGACAACCGCAGCTGCGCAGCAGGCGGCCGTCCTGCCCCACCCGCTTCTGGATCTTTCCCCGGACAGGCTTGCAGACTATGATTTTCTCCTGAATAATTTCTATATTGTAGACGAAAATACAGACGCATCCGCCGCCAACCTAAACGCTGCTCAGTTTCTGGCGGAAGATTTTTCCCTGAGTCACGGCCCTCTTGAGCCCCAGATTCTGATTTATCACAGCCATTCCCAAGAGACCTTTGCAGATTCCAGGGAAGGGGAGGAAAGCGACACCATTGTTGGCGTGGGCGATTATCTTACCAGCCTTCTCACAGAAAAATACGGCTACCAGGTCATGCACATAAAAGAAGCTTTTGACATGATGAGCGGGGAACTGGACAGAAACAAGGCCTACGATTACGCCTGTGATTATGTGGAAAAAGTGCTTGAGGAAAATCCTTCCGTGGAGGTAGTGATTGATCTTCACAGGGACGGCGTAGACGAGGACCGAAGGCTTGTCACGGAAATCAACGGGAAAACCACAGCCCAGATTCTATTTTACAATGGCCTGAGCTACACCAATACCCAGGGCCAGGTGGATTATCTGCCCAATCCTTACATACCCGACAATCTTGCTTTTTCTTTTCAGCTGGAATACCAGGCGGCTCTGTACTACCCTGATTTTTACCGGGGAATTTACCTGGCTGGACTGCGCTATAACCTTCATCTTCGGAAGCGGTCCCTCCTTCTGGAAGCTGGTGCTCAGACCAATACGGTGCAGGAGGTGAAAAATGCCATGGAGCCTTTTGCAGATATCCTGAACAGAGTATTAAAAGGAAGTGACAAACAGAATTAATCTGTGCTATAATCTCTTGATAGGATAAAAGAGTATAGCATAACCAGAGGAGGAATGTCTGGAATGACAGACCAGAGTAAAATTCGAAATTTTTGTATTATTGCACATATTGATCATGGTAAATCCACACTGGCAGACAGAATTATAGAGATGACAGGTCTTCTTACAGAGAGAGAAATGCAGTCCCAGGTTCTGGATAATATGGAGCTGGAGCGTGAGCGCGGAATCACCATCAAATCCCAGGCGGTCCGCACGGTTTATCATGGAAAAGACGGACAGGAGTATATTTTCAACCTGATCGATACCCCAGGCCATGTAGACTTTAACTATGAGGTTTCCCGAAGCCTGGCGGCATGTGACGGTGCGATTCTTGTTGTAGATGCTGCCCAGGGTATTGAGGCCCAGACACTGGCCAACGTATACATGGCATTGGATCATGACCTTGAGGTCATTCCGGTAATCAATAAGGTAGACCTTCCAAGTGCAGAGCCGGAGCGTGTGATTAACGAGATCGAGGATGTGATCGGCCTGGAGGCACAGGACGCCCCTCAGATCTCTGCGAAAACAGGACTGAATGTAGATCAGGTGCTGGAGCAGGTTGTTGCCAAGATTCCTGCACCAGTGGGAGATGTGAATGCACCGCTGAAGGCGCTGATTTTTGATTCCATTTATGATTCTTATAAGGGAGCCATTGTTTTCTGCCGTATGGTAGATGGAAAGGTTCGCAAAGGTACTACCATCCGCATGATGGCTACCGGATTTGTGGCAGAGGTTGTGGAAGTTGGATATTTCGGAGCCGGACAGTTTATTCCATGTGAGGAACTGACCGCTGGAATGGTTGGATATATTACGGCCAGCATTAAGAATGTAAGAGATACCCGTGTAGGTGATACCATTACCGATAACAATCGCCCATGCGAGGAAGCTTTGCCAGGATACAAGAAGGTAAATCCTATGGTTTACTGCGGCCTTTACCCGGCAGATGGTTCCAAGTACGGGGATCTTCGGGATGCACTGGAGAAGCTGCAGCTCAACGATGCTTCCCTTTTCTATGAGCCGGAGACATCTGTAGCCCTTGGATTTGGTTTCCGCTGCGGATTCCTTGGACTTCTCCATCTGGAGATCATCCAGGAGCGTCTGGAGCGAGAGTATGACCTGGATCTTGTCACCACAGCGCCCAGCGTTATTTACAAGGTTCACAAAACAAACGGAGAAGTCATTGACCTGACCAATCCTACCAATCTTCCGGATCCTTCTGAAATCGAGTATATGGAAGAGCCAATTGTCAATGCAGAGATCATGGTTACCACAGAGTTTATCGGTGCGATCATGGATCTTTGCCAGGAACGCCGCGGACAGTACCTTGGCATGGAATATATGGAAGAAACCCGTGCCCTTCTGAAATACAAGCTTCCGCTTAATGAGATCATTTACGATTTCTTTGATGCCCTGAAGTCCCGCTCCAGAGGATATGCGTCCCTGGATTATGAGCTTTGCGGCTATGAGAGAAGTGAGCTTGTGAAGCTGGATATTCTTGTAAATAAGGAAGAAGTGGATGCCCTTTCCTTTATTGTCCATGCAGATACTTCCTATGAAAGAGGCCGTAAGATGTGCGAGAAGCTGAAGGATGAGATTCCCCGCCAGCTGTTCGAGATTCCGATCCAGGCAGCTGTTGGAAGCAAGATCATTGCCAGAGAGACCGTTAAGGCCATGCGCAAGGATGTTCTTGCAAAATGCTATGGCGGTGATATTTCCCGTAAGAAGAAGCTTCTGGAGAAACAGAAGGAAGGCAAGAAGAGAATGCGTCAGGTGGGAAATGTAGAGATTCCACAGAAAGCATTTATGAGTGTGCTGAAGCTGGATGAGAATTAAGGCGGAGGAAGCAGATGAAAGTAAAATTACATGTTCTGATCAGAAGAATCAAAAGAAGTTTCAGAAATGACCGGGAACAGTGGATCAAAGGAGGAATCCTTGCAGCTATCCTTCTGGTGATCGTGATTTTTGCAGGAAGCTGTGCATGCGGCAAAAAGAAGGTGAAGGAGCCGGATGCAGCGTCCCAGGGAGTAATGAAGATCACCCCGATTCCAAGCCCTACTCCTACTGTGGCACCTCGTCAGGTAAATAAGGACGCAGTTGCACAGAGCGGCAGTGTGACTATGGTGAATGAATATCTGGTGCAGAAGGAAGAGCAGAGCGCTTCCGGAACCAGCACCTCAGATCAGCAGAAGGCTTCTTCTGAGAGTGCAGCTGATGGCGGGGAGGACACATCTTCCCAGGATACCAGTGCGGATACAGTGGAAGATTCTTCAGAGAACGAATAAGAAAATGACGCGTTTTTTCTATAAAAATGCAGACTCATTTTCAGGAGGAAAATCAGGATGGGAAAAAAGAAGGACAGTCTGGAACTGTATTTTCATATCCCGTTTTGCATAAAGAAATGTGATTATTGTGACTTCCTGTCAGGTCCTGCTACCAGGGCCGGGCAGGAAGCTTATATTTATGCACTTTTACGGGAAATGAAGGCTGTTTCAGCCATAGAAAAGCGTACGGTGGATACCGTTTTTATCGGCGGAGGGACACCTTCTGTGCCGGAGTGTGGCATTATGGAAAAACTTTTGCAGGGAATTGGGAAAAATTTTCAGCTGGCAGCAGATGCGGAGGTTACTATTGAGGCGAATCCGGGAACTCTGACGCCGGAGAAGCTTGCGCTTTACCGCAGATATGGGATTAATCGGATCAGCATTGGCCTGCAGTCTCCCGAAAACCAGGAACTGCGCGCACTTGGCAGGATCCATAATTATCAACAGTTTCTGGAAAGCTATCACATGGCACGGGAGGCGGGTTTTTCTAATATTAATATAGATCTGATGTTTGCAATCCCGGGACAGAGCTATGAAGGCTGGATCCAGAATCTTCGCACAGTGGCCAAGCTTGGTCCGGAGCATATTTCCGCGTACAGCCTGATCATTGAGGAGGGAACACCTTTTTCCGCAAGAAAGCTGGATCTGCCGGATGAAGATACAGAATACCGGATGTACGAGGATGTGGCAGCGGTTCTTGGCAAATATGGGTACTATCAGTATGAGATTTCCAATTATGCAAAAAAAGACAGAAACTGCAGGCATAACGAAGGGTACTGGCAGCGAAAGGACTATCTGGGCCTGGGACTTGGAGCCGCATCTTTGGTTGGCAGGGAGCGGTTTACCAATACATCTGATATGTCAGAATACCTGGAAAACAGCGGAAATCTGGAAAAAATACGAACAGACAGAGAGACTCTTACCAGGGAAGATGAGATGGGCGAGTTCATGTTTCTTGGACTTCGCATGACAAAAGGCGTATCAAAAAAAGATTTTCAGGAATATTTCGGAACTTCCATAGAGAAGATATATGGAGAAGTGTTGGAGAAATATAAAAAACAGGGACTGCTTCTGGAGGAGGACGGAAGAGTCTGTTTATCCAGAGCTGGGATTCATGTAAGCAATGCAGTTATGGCGGATTTTCTCCTTTGAAAAAGAGATAAGAACCACTTGACGAACACATGTTCACATGATATCCTTGAGGAAATGATGCAAACTCAATAAGAAGCCGGAAGAAGTTTCGGAATTATGTGAAATACAAGGTGATGATAGCCGCAGCTGGCGGTTTGGAAATGGAGGAACAGATGGCAGCAGAGAATAAGAAACAGTTTATCAGAATCAGAGGAGCTAATGAGAACAATCTGAAGAATCTCAGCGTGGATATTCCAAGGGATAAGTTTGTGGTTCTTACCGGCCTGAGCGGTTCCGGCAAGTCTTCCCTTGCCTTTGATACTATATATGCAGAGGGGCAGAGACGTTATATGGAATCTTTGTCCTCCTATGCCAGACAGTTCCTGGGTCAGATGGAGAAGCCAGATGTGGAGAGCATTGAGGGGCTTCCTCCTGCGATTTCCATTGATCAGAAGTCCACGAACCGCAACCCAAGGTCTACAGTGGGAACTGTGACAGAGATTTATGACTATTTCCGTCTTTTATATGCCCGCGTGGGAATTCCACACTGCCCGAAGTGCGGGAAGGTAATTGCCAAGCAGACGGTAGACCAGATGGTGGATCAGATCATGGAGCTGCCGGAGCGCACCAAGATCCAGCTTCTTGCCCCGGTAGTCCGCGGACGCAAGGGAACCCATGCCAAGCTTCTGGATCAGGCTAGACGCAGCGGCTATGTAAGGGCAGAGATTGATGGGAATGTGTATGAGCTTTCCGAGGAGATCACTCTGGATAAGAATATTAAGCACAACATTGCCATTATTGTAGACCGTCTGATTGTGAAGCCGGGAATCGAGAAGCGACTTACCGATTCTCTTGAGACCGTGCTGAATCTGGCAGATGGACTGGCAGTTGTGGATACCATGGATGGGAATTATATGAATTTCAGCCAGAGCTTTTCCTGCCCGGACTGCGGAATCAGCATTGATGAAATTGAGCCGAGAAGCTTTTCCTTTAACAATCCTTTTGGTGCATGCCCACAGTGTCTGGGACTTGGATATAAGATGGAATTTGATTCGGATCTGATGATTCCAGATAAGTCCCTGAGTATTGCACAGGGAGCTATCACCGTAATGGGATGGCAGTCCTGTACGGATAAGAGCAGCTTTACCAACGCAATTCTGAATGCACTGTGCCGGGAGTATGGATTTGATCTGGATACGCCATTTCAGGACTATCCTAAAAAGATACAGGATATTCTTCTGTACGGTACAGGCGGACATTCTGTGAAGGTTTATTATAAGGGCCAGCGTGGAGAGGGCGTTTATGATGTGGCCTTTCCAGGCCTGATCCGCAATGTGGAGCAGCGCTACAAGGAGACTGGTTCTGAATCCATGAAGCAGGAGTATGAGAGCTTTATGCAGATCACTCCATGTACTGCCTGCAAGGGACAGCGACTGAAGAAGGAATCCCTGGCGGTTACTGTTGCGGATAAGAACATTTATGAAGTGACCAATATGTCCATTGATAAGCTGAAGGTGTTTTTGCAGAAGATGGAGCTGTCACCTCAGCAGCTGCTGATCGGCAAACAGATTTTGAAGGAAATCCGGGCGAGAGTGGGATTCCTGGCAGATGTAGGACTGGAATATCTTTCCCTGGCACGGGCGACAGGAACCTTGTCAGGCGGTGAGGCTCAGAGAATCCGTCTGGCAACCCAGATTGGTTCCGGACTGGTGGGCGTTGCTTATATTCTGGACGAGCCAAGCATCGGACTGCATCAGAGAGACAATGACAAGCTTCTGGGAGCGCTGATGCATCTGCGTGATCTGGGCAACAGCCTGATCGTGGTGGAGCATGATGAAGATACCATGCGTGCAGCAGACTGTATTGTGGATATTGGACCGGGAGCTGGTGAGCACGGCGGACAGCTGGTAGGAATGGGAACTGCCGAGGAGCTGATGAAGAATCCGGACTCCATTACAGGTGCTTATCTCAGCGGCAGGCTGAAAATCCCGGTACCGGAAGTGCGTAAGGAACCCACTGGATTTCTTACCATCAAGGGTGCAGCAGAGAATAACCTGAAGCATATTGATGTAGATATTCCGTTGGGAATCATGACCTGCATTACAGGTGTTTCCGGTTCCGGCAAGAGTTCTTTGATTAATGAAATCCTCTATAAGCATCTGGCAAAAGAACTGAATAGAGCCAGAGTAATACCGGGCAAGCATGATGCTATTCTGGGAATTGATCAGCTGGACAAGGTAATTGCCATTGACCAGTCTCCTATCGGACGTACGCCCAGATCCAATCCTGCCACCTACACAGGAGTCTTTGATCAGATCCGTGACCTGTTTGCTGCCACTGCTGATGCCAAGGCCAAGGGCTATAAGAAAGGCCGCTTCAGCTTTAATGTGAAGGGCGGCAGATGTGAGGCCTGCAGCGGTGATGGAATCATCAAGATTGAGATGCACTTCCTGCCGGACGTATACGTACCCTGCGAGGTGTGCAAGGGCAAGCGGTACAACCGTGAGACGCTGGAGGTGAAATATAAGGACAAGAGCATTTATGATGTGCTGAACATGACAGTGGAGGAGGCCATGACCTTCTTTGAGAATGTTCCGTCCATCAGAAGAAAGATTGAGACACTGTATGATGTGGGACTTTCTTATATCCGTCTGGGACAGCCATCTACTACTCTGTCAGGAGGGGAGGCACAGCGTATTAAGCTGGCGACTGAGTTGAGCAGGCGCAGTACAGGTAAAACCATTTATATTCTGGATGAGCCGACTACCGGACTTCACTTTGCAGATGTGCAGAAGCTGGTGGAGATTCTCCGCAGACTGTCAGATGGCGGTAATACTGTAGTTGTGATTGAGCATAACCTGGATGTTATTAAGACGGCAGATTACATTATTGATATCGGTCCGGAAGGCGGTGACGGCGGCGGAACCGTTGTTGCCAAGGGTACTCCTGAGGAGATTGCGAAGAACCCGGCATCCCATACTGGACGCTATGTAGCAAAATATCTCAAATAATCCTCTTTCCAATTGGGACATTTTTGTTTATAATGGTACGAAGAAAGATATCAGAATGAATTGTTGTCAATGGAGTAAAGAAAGGGGAATTCAATGCCTGCCAGTGATATTGGAATTGACCTGGGAACCAGGAACAGTCAGGTATATTCCACTGGACGGGGACTGGTACTCAGCGAGCCGTCCGTAGTGGTTTATGATAAAAATACAGAGAAAATAAAAGCAATCGGCGAAGAAGCCAGACAGATGAGCGGCCATTTATCTTCCAACTTGGAAGTGATTCGTCCCATCCGCCAGGGTGTGATCGTGGATTACACCGTTATGGAGAAAATGCTGAAATACTTTATTTCCAGGGCTATGGGAAGACATGCTTTCCGCAAGCCCAGAATCAGCATCTGCATCCCCAGCGGAACTACAGAAATCGAGAAGAAGGCGGTGGAGGAAGCAACCTATCAGGCTGGAGCAAGGGAGGTATTCCTTGTGGAAGAGCCCATTGCAGCTGCCATCGGTGCCGGAGTGGATGTGACCAAGCCATTTGGAAATCTCATTGTGGATATTGGAGGCGGAACTACGGATGTGGCGGTAATCTCCATGGCAGGACTGGTTGTATCTGCATCTGTGAAGGTTGCCGGGGATAATTTTGACCAGGCAATCATGAGCTATGTGAGAAAGAATCACAGCCTTTATATCGGCGAGGATGCTGCCGAGAACATCAAGATAAAAATCGGAACCGCAAGCCAGGAGGCTTCACCGCGGACACTGGAAGTAAAGGGAAGAAACGTGATCACAGGACTTCCCAAGGTGGTCACTTTAACTTCCGAGGAAATCCGCATTGCCTTGAAGGACGCTACCAATCAGATCGTAGAGACGGTACATGGAGTTCTGGAGAAAACGCCTCCGGAGCTGGCTGCAGATATTGTAGACCGGGGAATTGTGCTGACCGGAGGCGGAGCGATGCTTCACGGAATGGATACTCTGATTGAGCAGAAGACTGGAGTAAGCACACTTACCGTGCAGGATGCCATGTCCGCTGTTGTGGTGGGAACCGGCAAATATGCCGAAGTACTTACCAGAATGGAAGAGTAATGGCAGGGACTGTATTTGCGGAGATTATAATGGATTATTCAGGAGAAGGGTACTGCTTATGCAGTACCCTTTGTGAACAGGAGGGATTCTGTCTGATGGGAATACCAGAAGGGATGACTTTTGGATATGTACTGGCAGCAGGAGAATAAGGGATGAGTGAGAAAATTACAGGATATATTGATCATGTGGTATTCCGAAATGAAGAAAACGGCTACACAGTTATGGTACTTAAAACCTCAGATTCCGAGGAAGAAGTCACCTGCGTGGGAACCTTTCCGGATATTACCCAGGGGGTAACCATTGAAGCAGAGGGACAGTTTTCCCAGCATCATGTGTACGGCAGGCAGTTTGTGATCCATTCCTATGCGGAGAAAGCACCGGAGGATACCCAGGCAATGGAGCGTTATCTTGGTTCCGGAGCGATTAAGGGAGTGGGAGTTGCACTGGCTGCGAGAATCGTCCGGTATTTCGGCGAGGACACCCTGCGAATCGTGGAAGAAGAGCCGGAAAGACTGGCAGAGGTGAAGGGGATCAGTGAAAAGAAGGCCAGGGAAATCGCTGCTCAGGTTACCGAGAAGGCGGATATGCGAAAAGCGATGATGTTCCTGCAGAAATATGGGATTTCCCTGAATCTTGGAGCCAAGATCTATCAGAAATATGGCCAGTCCGTGTATGGAGTCCTTCAGGAAAATCCATATCGTCTTGCTGATGATATTTCCGGTGTAGGCTTCAAAATAGCAGATGCCATTGCATCCCGTATTGGGATTCACGCAGATTCAGATTACAGGATCCGCAGCGGCATGATGTATACTCTTATCCAGGCTTCCGGGGAAGGCCATGTCTATCTTCCCAAGGAAGAGCTGTTCGCAAGGGCATCCCAGCTGCTGCGTGTAGATGTTTCTTATATGGAGAAGCATCTCATGGATATGGCTCTTGACAGGAAGCTGGTACTGAAGGAGAAAGACGGCATCGTGCTTGTTTATCCAAGTCAGTATTATCATTTGGAGCTGAATACTGCCAGAATGCTGACGGAGCTGAATATCCGTTATCCTCAGGATGAACAGATGATGGAGAGACGGATCGCTCAGATTGAGAAAGAAACAGGTACCGTGCTTGAAGAAATGCAGAAGAAAGCTGTGATAGAAGCTGCGGGAAACGGACTGTTTGTGCTCACAGGAGGACCTGGTACCGGTAAAACAACCACCATCAATGCCATTATCCGTTTTTTTGAAGGAGAAGGGGCGACGCTTCGGCTGGCAGCACCAACGGGACGTGCGGCGAAGCGCATGACAGAGGCTACTGGATATGAGGCGCAGACCATACACCGCCTGCTTGAGCTGAATGGAGTTCCTGATGATGACAACCGGGAGTCCCAGGGCATTCATTTTGATAGAAATGCGGAGAATCCGTTAGATACGGATGTGATCATCATTGATGAGATGTCTATGGTGGATATTTTTCTCATGCATTCCCTGCTTCTTGCTGTGACAGCCGGAACCAGGATCATACTGGTAGGCGATGAGAACCAGCTGCCAAGCGTGGGACCTGGAAATGTGCTGCGCGATATCATACAAAGCGGAGTTTTTCCAGTGGTAGAGCTGAAGAAGATTTTCCGACAGGCTTCTCACAGTGATATTGTGGTGAACGCCCACAAAATCCATAATGGACAGCAGATTTCTCTGGATAATAAAAGCCGGGATTTTTTCTTTTTAAAGAGATACGATGCGGACATTATTATCCGGGTGGTTATCGCACTGATTCAGGAGAAGCTTCCGCGATATGTGGATGCAAAGCCTTTTGAAATCCAGGTTCTGACGCCTATGAGAAAGGGACTTCTTGGAGTGGAAAGGCTGAACCAGATTTTGCAGATGTATCTGAATCCGGCTGGCCCTGACAAAAAAGAAAAAGAGATCGGCGAACGGCTTTTCCGGGAAGGGGATAAGGTCATGCAGATCCGGAACAACTATCAGATGGAATGGGAAGTCCGTGGAAAATACGGAATTCCGGTAGAGGAAGGCGTAGGCGTGTTCAATGGAGATACAGGAATTCTGAAGGAAATTAATGAATTTGCAGAGACTGCCACTGTGGAGTTCGAGGATGGCCGTTTCGCAGATTATTCCTTTAAACAGCTGGAAGAACTGGAGCTTGCATATGCCATAACCATACATAAATCCCAGGGGTCGGAGTACCCGGCAGTAATCCTGCCCCTTCTTTCCGGCCCGAAGATGCTGATGAACCGCAACCTTCTGTATACAGGAGTGACGCGGGCAAGGAAATGCGTAACTGTAGTTGGAAGTGAGGAAACCTTTGGGGAGATGATCCGCAATGAGAAGCAGCAAAAACGTTACAGCTCTCTTGGAACAAGGATACGGGAGCTTTCTGAACCTGCTGTATCCCAGACGGTGTCCCCTGTGTCACAGGATTCTTAAGGACAGCCATGCACTGATCTGTCCGGAGTGTGCAGGAGACCTGAGACCCATCCAGGGAGCAAGATGCTACAAATGCGGAAAACCGGTGAGTGAAGAGGAAGAATACTGCAGGGACTGCAAGGCCGCCCCGGGTGCTTTTGACCAGGGAAGAGGTATTTTTCTGTATGATGACCGGATGAAATACTCGATTATGAAATATAAATACTTTGGCTGCCGGGAATACAGCCGCTTTTACGGAAGAGCACTGTATCTTTATGGGAGGGATCAGCTGGCTTTGTGGAAGCCGGATGTGATCGTTCCAGTTCCGCTTCACTGGAGGAAGCTGCGCAAAAGAGGGTTTAACCAGGCAGAACTGCTTGCAGAGGAGCTGGCCAAAAGTGCGGGAATTCCGGTGGATGTTTCGCTTCTGAAGAAGAGCAGGGCGACCAGGTCCCAGAAGAAGCTGGATGCGGCAGGACGCAAGAAGAATCTGAAGAAAGCTTTCCAGGTTGTGGGAAATCCATCGGGAATGCGTATTTTGCTGATTGATGATGTGTATACTACTGGAAGTACCATGGATGTGCTTGCACATGCTCTTCTGGAAAAGGGTGCATCCCATGTATTTTTCCTGACGGTATGTATTGGAAGCAACAGGTAAAAAAACACTTTTCATGCCATGGGATATATGATACAATCATCCTGTATGAGTATAGCTTTTCAGCTTTAAAAGAAATGCATAAGGAGCCATTTATGATAAATGAAGAAAAAGTAAAGATAATGGACCGGCTTGCTTTATATGAGAAACAGGAAGGCAGGAAATATCTTCCGGTGAGCAAGTATTACAGGAGTGATTATATCGGTCTGGCACTGATTAAGAATTTTTTCCTTGTTACAATTGGATATGGACTGATACTTGCACTGATCGCAGCATATAATCTGGAATATCTTCTGGATAATGTTCACAAGATGGATCTGGTTTCTCTTGGTGTGGTGGTCCTGGCTGGATATGTGGGGACACTGGTTGTGTATACACTGCTTACCTATATTCAGTATACCGTGAAATATCACAGAGCCAAGAAAAGCGTGAAGGAGTATTATTCTCAGCTGACTAGGCTGGAGAAGATTTACAACCGTGAAGAAAAGAAATTCGCAGGACGTGAAATGTCAGGAGGATATAGAAAATGACAGCATTACTTGAATTAAAGCAGAAAATAAAAGGAATATACGGGCAGTATGAAATGTATATTCTGCCTGTACTGAAATTTGTGCTTGCGCTGGTATATTTTTTATGGGTCAATTCCAATATGGGGTATATGTCCCAGCTGAATAACGTATTTGTCATTCTGATCCTGGCACTGATCTGTTCTATCCTGCCGTCTTCCGCTATGATGTATATTGGTTTTATACTGATCCTTGCTCACAGCTATGCGCTTGGAATTGAAGTGGCAGGCTTTATGCTGGTGATTATTCTGCTGATGCTCATTTTCTTTATGAGATTCAGCGGAGAGCAGAATATAACATTTGTGTTTACCCCGCTTTCCTTTGCATTCAGTATTCCGGCACTGCTTCCGATTGGAAGCGGACTGATGGAGAGCAGCCTGTCTGCAATTCCGGCCGGATGCGGTGTGGTAATGTATTATTTTATCCGCTTCTTAAGAGTACAGTCCGCGATTCTGTCGAATCCGGATCTTGATATGACAGACAAACTGCAGATCATGGCAGACGGTCTGGTGCAGAACTGGGGAATGTGGATCGCTGTTGTAGCTTTTGTAGCAGTGACACTGCTGGTGAACCTGATCCGTACCCGTTCTTTTGATCATGCATGGAGGATATCCATTATTACAGGCGGTGTGGCATATGTGTTTATAATGCTGGTTGGAAGTTTTGGAATGAACCTGAATGCAACCGTTGCAATGGTACCGCTGCTTGTGTGTACGGTTTTAGCAGTGCTTCTTGCACTGGTGCTGGAATTCTTCGCATTTGGCGGGGATTACAGCAGAGCTGAGAGGCTGGAATACGAGGATGATGAGTATTTCTACTATGTGAAGGCAGTGCCCAAGGCATCTGTTGCTACCTCAGAAAGAAGCATCAAGAAGATCAATGCAGAGCCGGTAAGAGAAGAGCGCAGGTCAGAAGAGTCCTCCGGCACCTATGCGAATCCGATTTTCCGTCAGGATGAAAGACCGAAGAGAAAGAAAACTGCTGTTCCAGCTGCTGAGAAAAAACCGAGACAGGCCGAGAAACCAGCTGCAAAGGATGTGGATTTTGAGAAAAAGCTTGAGGAATCCCTGAAGGATCTCTAAAAGCAGGATATTAATGAAACAATGAAGACGGCTTCCCCACTGAGCGTGGGGAAGACCTGTACCGGAAAGGAGTACGCTATGCAGGATTTGGCAGTCACATTATCAGGATATTTGTCAAAATTATCCCTGCCCAGTCTGGGAGTTACAGACATACTGGAGATTGCCCTGATTTCCTTTTTTATATATCAGTTTATGGTATGGATAAAATTTACCCGTGCCTATACGCTGCTTAAGGGAATCCTGATCGTGCTCCTTTTTATTTTGGTTGCTTATATCCTGAAGATGAATACGATCCTTTGGATCATTAAGAATCTATCTACCATACTTCTTACCAGCGTAGTTGTTATTTTTCAGCCTGAACTGCGTAAAATGCTGGAGCAATTGGGGCAGAAGAAGATTGTGGCATCTATTTTTCCACTGGATTCCGGGAAGGAAGTACAGGAGCGATTTACGGATAAGACCATCAATGAGCTGGTAAAGGCATGCTTTGATATGGGAGAGGTGCGGACCGGAGCTCTGATCGTAATTGAACAGAATATCCGTCTCAGTGAATATGAGCGTACCGGAATCAATGTGGATGCGGTTCTTACCAGCCAGCTTCTGATAAATATTTTTGAGCATAATACACCGCTTCATGACGGTGCTGTTCTTGTGCGTGGCAATCGTATTGTGGCAGCAACCTGTTATCTGCCTCTGTCCGATAATATGGAACTGAGCAAGCAGCTTGGTACCAGACATAGAGCGGGAGTGGGAATCAGTGAGGTAAGCGATTCCCTTACCATTATCGTCTCTGAGGAGACTGGCCAGGTTTCTGTGGCACAGAATGGGGAACTCAGCAGAGGGCTTACCAGCGCTGAGTTAAGATCTGCTCTGATCAAGGCCCAGAACAAGAAGGTTGTCAATAACAGTAAACTCCGTCATCTGCTGAAAGGGAGAATGAAACATGAAGAACACAAAGCTGACTAGGAATTTCCCTTTGAAAATCATGTCTGTTCTCATCGGATTTCTGATCTGGTTTATTGTGGTAAATGTAGACAATCCGGTGTCCACCAAAAGTATCACCATTGCTGGCGACAAGGTGGAGTTACAGAATACGGCTTATGTGGACAGTGCGAATATGATGTGCATGCAGGATGATGATCCGGACCCCATCCGTGTTACCATTACAGGAGAGAGACGGCTTCTCACCAAGATCACCCAGGCGAATATTACGCTGACGGCAGACCTGCAGCAGGCAGGCAGCCTGGATACAGATCCGGTTATGGTTCCCATTACGGCTTCCTGCCCGGGAATCAGTCCTGACAACATTAAGGTAACACCCCAGTATCTCAGTGTCAGACTGGAGGAGAAGGTAACCCAGGAGTTCCTGGTTAATGTAAATTATGGCTCCAGTCAGCCAGGAAAAGGCTATGAGGTTGGCTCACAGACCGCCAGCCCGGAGAAAGTGAAGATTACAGGACCGAAGTCCTTAATTAATAAAATAGATAAAGTAAATGCAACGGTTGATGTAGATGGCAAGACGAAGGATTTTTCCGAGGAAACAGAGCTGAATATTATTGATAAGAATCAGGACAGCTTTGCAGGAAGAATGTCGTACATCACCATAGATAACACCAAGGTTGTTGTTACCACCAAATTCTGGAAGATACGTACCGGAGTGAATATCGGTGCGAATTTTGTAGGTGTACCGGCAGAAGGATATCAGGTGGAGAGTGTAACTACCGTTCCAGATACGGTAAGTATCGCTGGAACAGATGAAGCATTGGACACTCTGAAGCAGAATGATAATATCCTTTGGATCGGCGGTGCTGACATTGATATCACAGGAGAGACTGCTGATATTGAGAAAAAGGTAAGCCTTAAGGATGCGCTTCCTGATGATGTGAAGCTTACAAGCGGCACCAGCGAGGATGTTTGGGTTAAAGTGAGCATTCTGCCCCTGGACAGCCATTCCTATGGACTGCCGTCCAACCAGGTCAAGGTAAATAATCTGGACGATAACCTTCTGGTAACTTTTGGAACCGACAAGATTGAAATCCGTGTAAAGGCTACTGACGGTAACCTTGACGAATTTGATATTGAGAAAGTAGAAGCATCTGTAGATTTATCAGACATGAGTGTTGGAAGCTATCAGATTCCGGTGACTGTGAAGCTGCCGGAAGGATTTGAACTTCTGGATGATGTAGTGGCGGATGTAACCATATCAGAAATTACAAATGCGGATTCGAATAATGGTTAAGGGAGTGATGTTATTATGGTAAGTGAAAAGGTACAGATCAATAATCCATCCGGACTTCATCTGCGGCCGGCCGGGATTCTCTGTAAAGAGGCAATGAAATATAAATCTCTGATAACATTTGAATATGCAGGAGGAACTGCGAACGCCAAGAGCGTTCTGAGCGTCCTGGGTGCATGTGTGAAATGCGGTGATGAGATTACAATATTTTGTGAAGGAGCTGATGAAACAGAGGCATTGCGCAACCTGGTAATGGTTATAAATAAGGGACTTGGTGAATAAGTTTTACATTTGGGAGGAAGAAAAATGAAAAAGAGAGCAGCCGCAGCAATTTTAGGAATTTTGCTCAGTGTTTCTATGGGACTGGAGGTTCCAGCCGCCGCTTTGGATGGCGGCTTTACATCCGGTTTTACTTCAGAGCAGACTGGGGAAGCACAGCAGCCAGATGCAGTGGAGGCAGAACAGCCAGCAGTATCTGAGCCGGAAACTCCATCAGTTGATGGATCACAGCAGGAGACATCTGACACCGTGCAGACCCCGCAGGAGAATGTCAGTGCAGGTGAAAGCGTTACCGATGGCTTTACATCTGGAAGCACGGAGAACGGAGACAGAACCAGTGCAGAGAATCCTGTACAGGATGTGCAGGGATTTGAGAACACGGATGAGACAGATTCTTTTGAAGTGCAGGAGACACCGGAAGAGGCTGCTGATATGCGGGCCAGTGAATCCAGCACCATTTTTGAATGGAAGGAATGGGAGCAGACATCAGACGGCAGATTCAGGCTCCATAAAAAGAAAGCTGTGAAAGCAGCTGTACAGATTGCTGATGTGCAGTCTTCTGACGTTCCAGCGGAGGCTGGCTCTGCTGATGAACAGACTGCTGACGAGTTTTCTGATAACAGCGAAGCGCAGGACGCAGCAGCTGTGCAGAATAGTGGTGAAGCACAGAATGCTGAACCTGCAGATGCAGCAACAGGCACTGAGGGTACTGACGCAGCAGGCACTGCAGAAGTGACCAGCCTGAAGGACGATTATTACACAATTGCCGATGGCATTGTTGCAATCACTACCAGAAATGAGACCGGAACGAATCATACCGGTTATTATCTGTTTGATGAGAACGGATATCTTGTACTTGGCAAGAAAACTCTGAATGGAACAGAGTGTGCCAGCAAGATCAGCGGTGATTATTATTTCACACCTGCAGACAGCAGCGTTGCCGCCGCATATAAAGAATACGAAGGCAAAGGCGCAGCACTGGTACCTTGGAAGACTACAGTAGGCCAGATGAAGAAGAACTACTGGCTGTGGAATAAAGACACCAAGAATTTCCAGTACTATGGCAACAGCGGCAAGGCTTTGACTGTTGCAGAGCTGGATGAGAATGCCAAGGCACAGAATACATATACCGGATATTTCAAGATCAATGGCGAATATTATTGCCTGGATGAGAATGGAACTCCTCGTACAGGGGATGTGACATTAACTGTCAATGGCGTTTCTGCACAGTATTATTTTGAGCCGGCAGCAAATGACCAGGAAATCCCAGGCAAGATGTTTCATGATTGCTGGAAAATGTTTAAGACTTCAGCAGGAGAGCAGTGGAGATATTATGAGCCAGCCAGAAAGGGCAGTTCCAAAATTGGTCAGCTTCGGCAGCACGGAATTGTACCGACTGGTTTAAGCGGACGCAAAAATCCGAAATATACGTATCTGATTGATAAAGACGGATATTTGATTAAGAGCCAGATGGTGAAAGCGTCCAATCGTAAATATTATATAACGACGAAATCCGGAATCATCTATAAACGAAGAATCATTACATACAATAATACACAATATTATGTAACAGATGACGGTTCTGTTGCCAATTGGAAGAATTGCTGGCATCGTTGTCCGGGAGCTGGAAACCGCTTATATTATTTCGGTTCTACAGCAGGAAATATTGTGAAGAAGACTGGCTGGCAGTCAGTAACCTTATCAAATGGAAGATTTTATGGCTGGTTTTGGTTTAACGCAAACGGAAATCACTGGTCAGATATTTGGGGGAAAGGCGGTTATTTCAGAATAAACGGAACTTTTGCGACTGGTTTCGTTAATGTAAAAGGAAAGAAATACTTCTTCCAGCCTTCAACTCCAACTACCAGAAATGGCCAGCTGGTTAAGAATAAGATGTTTAGCTACCAGAATAAGACCTATTATGCAGATGCCGATGGAGCATTGCTTCGAAACGGCTGGCGCCAGGTGAATGGAAACTGGTATTGCTTCAGAAGCTACAATCTGGTTACCAATGAGTTTGTAAAGCGGGGAAGCAGATACGGTTATGTGGATTCCACCGGTAAATATACAACTGGATGGGTAATCGTAAATGACTCACAGAACTTGGTTCGCTATATTAATCCGGACAAAAAGGGCTATGTGACAAACGAATCCAAATGGATCAACGGCAAGAAATATTACTTTGATAAGAATGGATACAGAATCAACGATCTTACCAATATTTATAAAGGACCTTATACCTTTGAGGTTGACCGTGTAAATGGCGTTATGACTGTATATGCGGATTCTGCACGTACCATTCCAGTCAAGACGATCCGTGTTTCCGTAGGTAATCCATGGACACCTACCCCGAAGGGCAAATATACGCTGACTCCTTACAGCAGATGGCAGGCACTTATGGGACCATCCTGGGGACAGTATGGAACTCATGTAAACGGAGCAGGACAGGGTGGTATTTTCGTTCATTCGGTTGCATGCAGCTATGCGAACAGCTATAATCTTCCGGTAAGTGCTTACAATAAACTTGGAAGCCCGGCTTCTCACGGATGTATCCGTACCTGTGTAGGCGATGCCAAGTGGGTATACTATAACAGCAGCGGTTCTACTATTTATATCTTTGACGGTACCTATAATTCCAACGAATCATTCAAGGGACCTCTTGGACGCAGGGCAATTGTACCTGCCAGATGGAAGAACGGCGGATATTACGATCCCACAGATCCGGCTGCATAAGACAAAGACAGTCAGAGACGAGGAATTTTGTCCTTGATAACTCACATAAAACAAGCACAGAAAGGTGTCTTAATTTTATCAGTTTTGATGAATTTAAGGCACCTTTTCATTGTTTTGGAGAATAACGTTGAAATTTGAAAAAGGAGACTGTATAATAACGAAGTAATACATTTTTAACATATTATATCGACGGCTGTGACAGCGCTGCAGGCGCAAGGCATCTGACTTTTATATTTAGAAATAAAGAACTAGGAGAAAGTATGAAGAATTGGAAAAAGTGGCTGTCAGCTGGTTTATTGGCAGCTGTATTGGGAGCAGCAGGAATTTCTGCTCCTGCAACAGTCAGTGCAAATGCAGGGTATTTGCCTTACGACAGGATTGACAATCTTGCACCAGAGGAAACAATGGCAAGGGTGAGGGTTTTTTCAGGTTCTACAGAAGGAGAAGCAGCCAGAGCCTGGAAGAAAATTGATGGTGTTTGCTACAACGGAAGCGGAAAAAAAATAGATGGTGCGATCACGCGTGGAATTGATGTGTCTCAGTGGCAGGAAACGATTGACTGGAAACTTGTGAAGAAAGATGTGGATTTCGCATTTATCCGGCTTTCTTATGGTCTGAATCGTGTGGATTCAAAATTTGATTATAATATGACACAGGCGGAGGCAGCTGGCGTTCCAGTTGGAACTTATGTATACAGCCTGGCGAAATCCAATAAGGAAGCACTGGCAGAGGCGCAGCTGGCAATTCAGAAAATGAAAGGGCATAAGGTTTCTTACCCGGTAGTGTTTGACATGGAGGATGAGAGAACGCTGGGAACCAAAAGCAAAAGGGAAATTTCACAGATTGCCCTTACTTTCTGCGATGAGATCCGTAAGGCTGGGTACACGCCTATGCTTTATATGAATCTGGACTGGTATAATAATTTTGTGGATTGGAGTGTACTGGAAGGGGCTGGAATTGATGTCTGGATTGCTTATTATGGAGATCATGTCCTGGCGCCAAGTACCAGCACATACAAGTATACCATCTGGCAGGGGACGGCTGGCGACGAAGTTTCGGGAATGGCTTCCACCAAGAATCTTATAAGCGGTATTTCAAAAAGGGACAATGTGGATGTGAATTTTGGGTTTGTGGATTATACTGCCAAAATTGTACCAAGATGGCAGCCTCAGCAAGGTTATACACCTGCCGCAGAGCCGTCATATCAGGACAAGGTCCCGATGAAAAATGGCTGGGTTACAGAGGACAGCAGGAAATATTATTATGAAAACAACGTAAAAGTCACCGGCTGGAAAAGAATTGACGGTAAATGTTATTATTTTAGCAGAGCTAACGGTGCTATGTACAGGAACAAATTGCGGAAATCAGCTACTTCACTCTTTTTCCTGGATAAAAATGGTGTTCGTGTAAGCAATCAGTTTGTGACCCAAAGCGGAAAGAAATACTATTTTGGTTATAATGGCATGGCGTACACTGGAATGAAAAAGATTGGAAGCAGGTATTATTATTTTAATCCGAAGACATTTGAACTGCGGACCAATTATAAATATATAGACTCCTCAGGCAATATTTATTACTTTGATAAAAATGGTATTCGCGTACAGAATAAATTTTATTCTATAACTGTGGGCAAACAGAAGCTTACCTATTATTTTGACAGAAATGGAAAAGCCTATAAAGGTTGGCATACCATTAAGGGAAAGAAGTATTATTTTTATAATGGAACCGGGGCGAAAGCAGGTGTTCGTGCCCAGAGTATAAAGCTCACCAGCAAAAACAGAATCGTTTCTGTGTTTAATAAAGACGGTGTATGTACGAAGCAGTACAAAGCCTGATCAGACAAAGGCAGCAGGTCAGGGGGGATATTTTATCTCTGACTTCACAAAAATAGAAATAAGGAGAAAAGAAAATGGGAAAAATTAAAGTAACAAACTGTGACGATATCGAAGGATTAAAGGTAATTGAACCAACTGTATTTGGTGATTCCAGAGGTTATTTTATGGAAACATACAATTACAATGATTTTAAGGAAGCTGGAATTGATGTGGAGTTTGTACAGGATAATCAGTCCAGCTCAAGATACGGTGTGCTCCGCGGACTTCATTTCCAGCTGAACTATCCGCAGGACAAGCTTGTACGTGTTGTAAACGGCGAAGTATTCGACGTTGCTGTTGACTTAAGAAAAGATTCCAAAACATACGGCAAGTGGTATGGCGTTCTTCTTTCAGCAGAGAATAAGAAGCAGTTCTTTATTCCGAAGGGATTTGCCCATGGCTTCCTGGTTCTTTCCGAAAATGCAGAGTTCACATACAAATGCTCTGACTTCTATCATCCCAATGATGAGGGCGGTCTGATCTGGAATGACCCGGATATCAACGTACAGTGGCCGATTCCGGAAGGAATGGAACTGATCTTCTCTGACAAGGATCAGAAATGGGGAAGTTTAAAGGAACTTCAGAGATAGGAGATCATAAATGCTTAAAACAATTTTTTCTCTGCCGGCGGATCTGTACAGAAACCGCCGGCTGGTTATGAAACTGGCGAAAAATGATTTTAAGACCAGATATGCAGGATCTTATTTTGGAACCATCTGGGCATTTGTTCAGCCGGTTGTAACCATTCTGGTATATTGGTTTGTATTTTCAGTGGGCTTCCGCTCCAACACAGATGAGCTTGGAATCCCATTTGTGCTTTATCTGGTAGCGGGAATTGTCCCCTGGTTTTTCTTTTCAGATGCTCTTTCCGGGGGAACCAATGCGCTGATTGAATATAATTACCTGGTAAAAAAGGTAGTTTTTAATATTAGCGTGCTGCCGGTCGTAAAAATTATTTCAGCATTGTTTGTGCATGGCTTTTTTGTTATATTAGCCATTATTCTTTATATGTGCAACGGCAGATTCCCAGATATGTACTATTTACAGATTTTCTATTACAGTGCATGTGCCTTCTTTCTGGTAACGGGGCTGTGCTATGCAACCAGCGCGATTGTAGTGCTGTTTCGTGACCTGGGACAGATTATCGGAATTATACTTCAGATTGGTGTATGGATCACACCTATTATGTGGGTTGCGGAGAGCATGATCGGTGTACAGAGCCGACTGTACAAAATACTTCAGTTGAATCCAATGTTTTATATTGTGTCAGGATACAGAGATGCCTTTATTATAAAAAGATGGTTCTGGGAAAGACCGAACTGGACCATTTACTTCTGGGTAGTATCCATCATCTGTTTCCTGTTCGGAAACTGGATTTTTAAACGTCTTCGCATTCATTTTGCAGATGTTTTATAATGCATGGAAATAGAAAGGAACTAATGTGGAAAGTAAAAATGCCATTGAAATAAAGAACCTGTCTAAGATGTACAGGCTTTATAATAAACCTTCAGACCGTCTGAAGGATTCCCTCGGCTTTGGGAAAAAGAAACGCTACCGGGAGCATTACGCATTAAGAGATGTAAGCTTTGATGTGCGCGAGGGAGAATGTGTTGGTATTATCGGAACCAATGGCTCCGGTAAGTCTACCATCCTGAAGATTATTACAGGTGTACTTGCGCCCACTGCAGGGGAAGTGTCTGTGCATGGAAGGATTTCAGCTCTGCTGGAATTAGGTGCAGGCTTTAACCCGGAATATTCAGGTCTGGAAAATGTGTATCTGAATGGTACAATGCTTGGATTTTCCCAGAATGAGATTAATGAGCGCCTGGATGAGATCCTTAGTTTTGCAGATATTGGTGACTTTATCCACCAGCCTGTAAAAACCTATTCAAGCGGTATGTTCGTACGTCTTGCATTTGCAGTGGCCATCAATATTGACCCGGAAATCCTGGTAGTAGACGAAGCTTTGTCTGTAGGAGATGTATTTTTCCAGGCGAAGTGCTATCATAAATTCGAGGAATTTAAGAAACAGGGAAAAACAATTTTATTTGTAAGCCATGATCTGGGAAGCGTTTCCAAGTACTGTGACCGCGTTATCCTGCTGAATCAGGGGGAGAAGCTGGATGAAGGCTCCCCGAAGGCAATGGTAGATATGTACAAGCAGCTTCTGGTACACCAGGATCCAGTGAAGCAGGCAGAAGATGAGCATACAGCACCTGTAAATTCTGAGACAAACTGGAGAAGTGGTTTTCAGGTGAATCCCAATACTTTGGAGTATGGAGACAAGCAGGCTGAGATCTGTGATTTTGTAGTTCTGGATTCCAAGGGCCGCCAGAGCAATACCATTGAAAAAGGTTCCCGGTTTAAAATTAAAATGAAGGTTCATTTTAACGAAAGCATTCAGCAGCCAATCATGGCCTTTACCTTCAAAAATATCCAGGGAACAGAAATTACCGGAACGAATACCATGTACGAAGGCGTAAATGTAGAGAAATCCGCTTCAGGCTGTGAGTGCGTGGTTACTTTTGAACAGGAAATGAATCTGCAGGGGGGAGAATACCTTCTTTCCTTTGGATGTACCGGATATCAGAATGGAGATTTTACCGTATTTCACCGTTTATATGACGCTTGCAACATTACTGTGGTTTCTACCAAGAACACCGTTGGTTTTTATGATATGAATTCCACAGTATCAGTGGAGGAAGAATAGTAGATGCAGGAAAAAATTGGAAAAGTAACGCTGGACTATGAGTTTTATCCGGGAGAGGACCTGTACAGTGATGGCCCTGTAGAAGAGGAACTCCTGGAAATTGCCCGCAGTTATGGGGAAGAAGAATTAAATCGTGTAATTGCAGAGAAAAACAGCTGGCCGGTACTTTACCATTTTTCCCATATCCGTCAGAATATACTGGAGTGGCTTCCAATCCGGAAAACAGACAAGGTTCTGGAAATTGGCTCTGGATGCGGTCCTATTACAGGAGCTTTGGCAAAGAAAGCCGGAAGCGTAACCTGTATTGATCTGTCCAAAATGCGCAGCACCATTAATGCTTACCGAAATCGAGAATGTGACAATGTAAAGATCATGGTGGGAAATTTTCAGGATATTGAGGTGAGCCTTACTGAAAAATATGATTATATCACGCTGATTGGCGTGTTCGAATATTCAGAAGGATATATTGGAACTCATCAGCCTTATGTGGAAATGCTTCGCCGCATATCCAGACATCTGGAAAAAGACGGAAAGCTGGTCATTGCCATAGAAAATCGTCTGGGACTGAAATACTGGGCTGGCTGTACCGAAGACCATGTAGGGAAATATTTTGAAGGCATTGAAAATTATCCGGATACGAAAGGGGTAAGAACCTTTTCAAGAAAAGAACTGCAGGAACTGATCGATGCTGCAGGCAGCTTTCAGACCACCTTCTATTATCCTTATCCGGATTATAAGTTTCCGCTGACCATCTATTCCGATAAACGCCTTCCAAAAAAGGGAGAACTGAAAGATAATTTCTGTAATTTTGACAGACCCAGGATTCAGCTGTTTAATGAAGAAAGGGTGTATGATTCTTTAGTGGATGCCGGACTTTTTCCGGAGTTTTCCAATTCGTTTCTGGTGATTGCGAAAAGAGAGGAAGAATAATGGCAGAGATTATTTACAGCAAATATTCCAATGAGAGAAGCAGACGTTTTGCCATCCGTACAGATATTCTGGAAGAAAACAAAAAGCGCTGGCTGCAGAAAAAAGCTCTTTACCCGGAAGGAAAAGAGCATATGGACAATCTGGCTTCCTGGAACAGCAGATTAAATGCTGTGTACGAGAAAGTCCCCTTTGTATGCAATAAATGTGAAATCGTGGAAGATGGCGTGAAATTTGAGTATCTGGATGCAGAAAGTCTTTCGGAGCATCTGGACAGCATGCTGCAGAGAGGGGAAATCCAGGCTGCATTTGATCGGCTTGTGGAGTTTTTGAAGCAGGTGCGGCTTGTATACAGCCAGAAACCATTTGAAGTGACAGCAGAATTTCAGCAGGTATTTGGAAATGTGACATTGCCGTCTCAGCTTATGTGTGCGGAGATTACAAATATTGATATAGTTTGTGATAATGTAATGCTTACAGAACCTATCACGCTGCTGGATTATGAATGGACCTTTGAATTTCCGGTACCCTGTGAATATGTTCTGTATCGGATCATTCACTATTATATTCAGACAAACAGTATCCGGACACCTTTAAATGAAGAGAAGCTTTATCAGGAGCTGGGAATCAGTGAAGCTCTGCAGAGCTCATTTGCTCAGATGGAGAAAGCTTTTCAGGGATATATCACAGGCAGTCATGTTCCCATGCGTGAAATGTATGGAGTGATGACGCCTGGAATGAGTTCATTTTCTGTGGAGACTACAGGACTGCTGCAGGTGTATTTCGGCGATGAAGAGGGCAGGTACTATGAACCGTTTTCCGCGAAGCGTCCAATTATGACACGCCATGCGGACTACACAATTGATCTGCCTCCAGAGTGCCGCAAAATACGAATTGATCCAGGTGACCAGCCCTGTATGGTTCACATAAAGAAACTGGCATTTGACGGACAGACTGCATCTATGGATGAAGCAGAAGTTCCGGACGGTTTTATCCATGGCAGCTGGGCCTTGATATCCAGGCCGGATCCCCACATAAAAGACATTGCCGTACCCCAGGGTGCGAAGCAATTGACCATGCAGCTGGAAATCTATCTGGAAAATCAGGATATGCTGGCGTGCCTGCAGGATCTGCAAAAGGAGAACGCAAGGTTAAATGATCTTGTAGAACAGCGGACCAGGGAACTGGAAGAGAAAAACAAACCCATGCTTCAGATGGTATATGAGAAGGTTATGGAAAAGAAAGGGAAATAACATGAGTCAAAAAGTATTGCTGGTAGAGAAAGAACGCTTTCTTCTGGATGACAGTAAAAAATATATGATTACCGGCATTATTTCGAAAGAAGATCAGATTGAAAGCTTTCTTGATGGAAAACTTCTTCCATCAGAGGTACAGGAACGAATCGTTTTATCTCCCAGGGAACGAACCCTGGATGAGCAGTTTCCAGGGGGCAAATGGGCAGATGTATTTCTAACCTTGCCGGAAGATCTGAAGAAGCATAAGGTTATTAAGGTTTATGCTGTAAATGGAAAGCAGAGACGTCTGTGGTATAAGTCCAATGTTCTGGAAATTGCCAGGAAGCAGGGCAGGCCGCAGTTCTTTCTGGATGCCGAGATTTTTGCACCCCAGGAAAATGCAGTAGGTCTTGGAGGCTGGGCAGTAGCCAGAACACCTTTGCAGTACAGAGCCTACGATGAAAATAAAAAACCACTGAAAATCAAGGTGAAACGCTGCATCAGAATGGATGTAGCAGAGATGTACCGGGAATGGCCTATTGAGAAGGAATGCGGCTTTTCCATTCGCATCGAGAATGTGACAGGAAAAAAAGTTTACTTTGTGATAAAGGACCAGGAAGGAAACAAGACGGTTTACCAGATCGGAACCACTCCTATCAGTAAATTTGTGGGAAAACTTGGCACCTACAGCAAAAAAGCTGCTGTATATTACCGTGCCCACGGTGCTGTTCCAATGGCAAAAAAATGCATCGAACGCTTAAGGACGCCGAAGCAGAAGGATGGAATGTATGAGACCTGGCTGAAAGAAAATAAAGTTACCCGTCAGGAGTTAAACAGACAGAGAAAGCGGGTTTTTAAAGAGAACATCAAATTCAGCATTGTTGTTCCGCTGTATAAGACGGATGAATATTTGCTGAAGTCTCTGGTGGATTCCGTTCTTGCCCAGACCTACAGCAACTGGGAACTGTGTCTTTCCGATGGCAGCGGCCCGGATTCTCCGATCAAAAATCTTCTGAAAGAATATGAGAAAAAGGATTCCCGAATCCGTGTGGTATATAATGAAAAACAGCTGAGAATTTCAGACAATACCAATGCGGCAATTGGAATCGCAACAGGCAATTATATTACTTTTTCTGATCATGACGACACTTTGGCAGAAGAGGCGCTCTATCAGATGGCAGCTGAGATTGAGAGCCATCCAGAAGCAGAGTTATTATATTCCGATGAAGACATTATTGATATCAAGGGAAAACGTCTGTATCCTCATTTTAAGCCGGACTTTAATCCGGACTACCTGCATTGTGTTAATTACATCTGTCATCTTGTGGTTGTGAAGAGAACCCTTCTTGATAAGGTTGGCCTTCTGCAGGGAGAATATGATGGTTCCCAGGACTATGATTTCCTGCTGCGCTGTACCGAACATACACAGAATATCCGACATATTCCCAAGCTCCTTTATCACTGGAGAAGCCATGAGGGCTCTACCGCAGGGAATCCGGATGACAAGCCATATGCAGTGATTGCCGGTGAGAAGGCTTTGACAGAGCATTATAAGCGTATGGGAATTGATGCAGTCGTAGAATATACAGGAAATCCTGTTGTTTTCCGAAGCTATTTTGCCATAAAGGGAAATCCAAAGGTCTCTATTCTGATTCCCAATAAGGATCACACTGCAGATCTGGAGAAATGCGTGACCTCCATTATGGAAAAAAGCACATGGAAAAATTTTGAGATTATTGTAATTGAAAATAACAGCGAGGAAGAGAAAACCTTCTGTTATTATGAAGAACTTGAGAAGCGGTATTCAGAAGTAAAGGTGGTTAAATGGGATGGCCCCTTTAATTATTCCGCGATCAATAATTTTGGTGCACAGTATGCAGAGGGAGAATTCCTGCTGCTTCTGAACAATGATACGGAAGTCATCACTCCGCAGTGGCTGGAGAATCTTATGGGATACTGCCAGCGGGAGGATGTGGCTATCGTTGGAGCCAAGCTTCTGTATCCGGACAATACGGTACAGCATGCAGGCGTGGTTGTGGGAATTGCAGGTTTTGCAGGACATATTCTTACAGGTTACGACAGAAATGCAATGGGATATTTATGGCGTCTTGGAGTTGCCCAGGATGAAAGTGCGGTAACCGGAGCCTGCCTCATGGTGAAACGGTCTGTTTTTGACCAGCTTCATGGACTGGATGAAAGCTTTACTGTGGCATTAAATGACATTGATTTCTGTCTGAGAGCCAGAGCACTTGGTAAATTAGTTGTGTTCACTCCCGAGGCATGCCTTTATCATTATGAGTCCAAATCACGCGGTATGGAAAATACCGAGGAAAAACAGCAGCGCTTTAAAAAGGAAATCAGCCATTTCCGCGAACGCCATGCAGAGTTCCTGAAAAAAGGAGATCCCTACTACAATCCGAATCTTAGCCTTGTACGTGGGGACTGCACCTTTCGTATGGAATCCGAGAAGAAAATCGAAGCGGATTTTGGAAAATAATGAAATAATCATTGAAACCGAAATCCCTGGCAGCAATAAAAAATCAGCCTGAGCAGATGCACAATAGCATCCTGCTCGGGCTGATTTTTTGATAGGTTAAGATTTCACGACCTTAACAATTCTCCAGATAAAGAAAATAAGAAGAATAAGGAAAGCTCCGGCAATCACATAATAAGGAATGTAAGTGTGTGCCTCCGAATATTCTCTGGCGGCCTGCATATTCTGTTCACCTTCCTGAACAGATGCAGTGTCCTGTGCCTGTGTCACCTCAAGGACAGCTGATCCCACAGCCGCTCCGTTAAACAGATAAGTGCGGTCGATCTCATCGCCGTTCTGTGTATCTTCTGTAGTCAGGCTGTCTTCTGCAGTGCCGTTGGGGACGACCACATCTCCGCCGGAGATAATACTGAAATCACTGTCTCCAAGAGAAAGCAGCTGGAACTGATCGAATCCGTAATTCAAAATGGAGGCCGCATCCGGTGCGGTCTGTCCGGAAGCACCCTTCAAAACAACGCTGATCAGTGTCATGCCGTCTCGCTGGGCTGCGCACACCAGTGTGCTGCCGGAGGCCTCTGTATAGCCCTCTTTTCCTCCTATGCAGCCCTCATAGAAACCAGTGCTTGCGGTATCGGTCATGGTAAACTTACTGGTCAGATTACGGTCAGCGGCTTTATTAGTAGCCGGGATGGTATAGCTGGTGGCTGCTGCAATAGTGCGGAAGGATTCGCTCTGGATGGCAGCCTGCATGATCAGTGCCATATCGTGGGCTGTGGTATGCTGATTGTCATCGGGAAGTCCGGTGGGATTGGTAAAAACGGTATTGGTGCAGCCAAGCTCCTGGGCACGGCTGTTCATCATCTGTACAAAATTATCTACAGAACCTCCCACATGCTCTGCAATCTGCAAAGCGATATCATTGGCAGAGGCTACCATGATGGCGTACAGACACTGCTCCACAGTGAAAACCTCATCCACCTGGGAGGAGATGCTGGCACCTCCATCGGTAACTCCGGAAACTCCGGTAGCGGTCATTGTAACCTGATCGGTCAGCTGTGCATTTTCAAGAGCAAGAAGGCAGGTCATGATCTTCACCGTGCTTCCCGGGAAAAGCACTTCATCTGCATTCTTGGAATAGAGCACCGTATTGGTGGAATTCTCCATCACTACAGCTGCCTCTGAGGAAATATCGGAGGCCTGAGGCCATCCGGAAATAGAATTGGTGGTGATTCCACCGGCTGCATCAGTGGTCTGGGTCTGATCTGCCTCTTCCGCCATAACCGGTACCTGGCCAAGAAGGGAAGCGGAAAGTCCAAGAACCATAAGTGCTGACAGTATCTTTGGCTTTTTCATCATATAATAAACTCCTGTGCGAAAATAAACTTAATAAAATTATAACATATCCTATAGTTTCCCTGTAAAATAAGAAAATATAAGTACTGGTTATGGATACAATCATATCCTAAAAGCCAGGTTAATTCAACCTTTCTTTTACGCCTTCCTTGCAAATTTGTTTCTTCAATGTTAAAATAGGGGCAATTATAATAGAAAAGGATTTTGGTATGAGTGAAAAAAGCGGATCAGAAGGACGGATCCAGTGGTCCCGTTTCTTCAAAAAATTATCTCCATATATGATCCAGAAGGGACTTTTATATCTGCGGCATTATGGCCTGAAGGAATTCTGGATCCGGCTCCATGAGCGGTTTGAGCCGGAGGAGATTCCATATGGTCCCTGGTATGAGGCGTATGCGCCTGACCAGACGGTCCTTGACAAACAGAGAAAGAAAAAGTTTGTTTATGCGCCCCTTATCAGCGTGGTAGTTCCTGCGTATCGGACTCCGCAGCTGTTTTTGAAGCAGATGATAGATTCTCTTATAGCCCAGACCTATGAGAACTGGGAGCTGTGCATTGCCAACGGAAGCCCGGAAGAGGAATCCATGAGAAAGACTCTGGAAGAGTACAGCAGTAAAGACAGCCGCATCCGTTGGATGGATCTGAATGAGAATAAGGGAATTGCAGAGAATACAAATGCGGCATTTTCCATGGCGAAGGGAGAGTTTGTGGGGCTTCTGGACCATGATGACCTTCTTTCTCCCAATACCCTGTATGAGATCGTGAATGCACTGAATGAGCATGAACAGGCAGATGCAGTGTATACAGATGAGGATAAGGTGACGGCTGAACTGGACGAGCATTTTCAGCCTCACTTAAAGCCTGATTTTAACATCGATCTTCTTCGCTCCAACAATTATATCTGTCACTTTTTTGTTGTGAGACGGCAGCTTGTGGAAGAAGTGGGAGGCTTTCGCCGTGAGTTCGACGGTGCGCAGGATTACGATTTTATTTTCCGCTGTGTGGAAAAAGCCCGTGAGGTTGTGCATGTGCCGGAGATTTTGTATCACTGGCGTACCCATAAGGCATCTACCGCAGATAATCCTGCAAGCAAGATGTATGCTTTTGAAGCCGGCAGGCGTGCGATTGAGGCCCATCTTGAGCGTACCGGGGTGAAAGGAACAGTTAGCCATACTGCAGACCTTGGTTTTTATCGTGTGAAATATCCGGTACAGGGACATCCTCTTGTTTCCATTATCATTCCCAATAAGGATGAGAAGGAGACTCTGGAGAACTGTCTGGAATCCATTCGGAAAAACACTCTTTACGACAACTACGAAATCATTATTGTGGAGAACAACAGTACCACAGATGAGATTTTTGAATATTATAAGAAGATTTCTGCAGATCCAAGAATCCACCTGATCTGCTGGAAAAAGGAATTCAACTATTCTGCCATCAATAATTTCGGCGTGAAAAATGCCAGAGGCGAGTATCTGTTATTCCTGAACAACGATGTGACCGTGATCACAGAGGATTGGCTGGGTGAGATGCTTGGCGTATGCCAGCGAAGAGAAGTAGGAGCTGTAGGCGTGAAGCTTCTTTACCCGGATAATACCATTCAGCATGCTGGCTGTGTGGTTGGAATTGGCGGGATTGCAGGCCATATGTTCGTGGACATGCCTGCAGAGCGCACTGGATACCTTCATAAGGCTTCTATTTTGCAGGACATGAGTGCTGTAACTGCCGCCTGCATGATGATGAAGCGCAGTGCTTTTGACAAGGCCGGCGGATTTACCGAGCAGCTGGCTGTGGCATTCAACGATGTGGATCTTTGCCTGAAAGCGGGAAAAGCAGGTTATCTGGTGGTATATGACCCTTATGTGAAGCTTTACCATATGGAGTCCAAGACCAGGGGAGCTGAGGATGATGATGCCAAGATCCGCCGTTTTCAGAGAGAAATTGAGTATATGAGAAGCAATTGGATAGGGATTCTGAAGAATGGAGACCCTAATTATAACAAGAATCTTTCTCTGACCAAATGGAATTATTCCCTGAGACCGATTCCGGGTATGTCCGGCAAAAATGACGAGAAAGACTAAGGAGAAATTATGCAGGAAGTATCAGTCATTATACCAAATTACAATGGCATGGCATATCTGGAGGGAGTGCTCTCCAGCCTGGAGCAGCAGGAATTTCAGAATTTCGAGACGATTCTGGTAGACAATGGATCATCTGATGGCAGCGTGGCCTTTACAATGGGGAATTATCCCTGGGTACACATTATTGAACTGCCTGATAATTTTGGGTTTTCCAGAGCTGTGAATGAGGGAATTTACGCAGCCAGGGCTCCTTATGTGCTTCTTTTAAATAATGATACAGAAGTGGACCGCTATTTTGTGGGAGAAATGCTGGCTGCCATCAAGCGGCACAGAAGAGCTTTTTCCTGCAGTGCCCGCATGATCTGCTATCATGACAGGGACAAGCTGGATGATGCTGGAAATTATTACAGCGCCCTTGGCTGGGCTTTTGCCAGGGGAAAAGGCAAGGATGTTCACAGTTGCGAGAGTGAGGACAAAATTTTCACCTCCTGTGCAGGGGCTGCTATATATAGGAAGAAAATATTCGAGAAGATTGGTTATTTTGATGAGGAGCACTTTGCATATCTGGAGGATATCGATGTGGGCTACAGGGCGAGAATCAATGGCTATGAGAACTGGTATGCCCCAAAAGCAATCGTGTATCATATAGGAAGCGGAACAAGCGGCTCCAGATACAATCATTTCAAGACCAGGTATTCTTCCAGAAATAATATTTATCTGATCTACAAAAATATGCCGTTTCTGCAGATCCTTCTGAATCTTCCGTTTCTGATCCTGGGATTTGGAATGAAGATTCTGTTCTTTACCCAAAAAGGAATGGGAAGGGAATACATTGCCGGGATCAAGAACGGTTTTCAGATCAGTCACAGAGACAAAAAGGTCAAATTCAAATTGAAAAATCTGGAACAGTATATAAAGATCCAGCTGGAATTATGGGGGAATCTCTTTTACAGATTCTTTGCATAAAAGAATGTTTATCAAATTTTTATAAATGAAGTTTGAAGAATTTGTTGCAATTCTGTTTTATCTATTATAAGATAAGGAAAGTCACAGTCCTGGAGCACTTTTGAAGGAAGTGCATGGGCGGCGGACAGAAGGCAGAGGTGGCAAGCTTGATCAGAGACAATCAGAAGAATTTCAGTCGTCTCCATGTTGTAGTAGATGCCTGTGTAATTACGCTATCTTATTTCTTTGCCTGGGTACTTCGATTTATCGGCCCGTTTGCGGCAACTGCAGTGCGTGCAAGAAGCTTTGAGCAGTATATGTCTGCTCTGATCTTCATTCTGCCTGCATATATTTTGCTATATCATGCGTTTTCCCTGTATGAGCCTATGCGGATGCAGGGAAGACGCCTTGTGCTGTCAAATATTATCAAGGCCAATTCCCTTGGTATTCTGATTACCATATTTATACTGTACACCATTGAAGAGGGGAATATTTCCCGTTCTGTGCTGTATATGTTCTATGGAATCTGTATTCTGGCCAGCTGGGGAGTGAGAATGCTCATTTTCTACAGCCTGCGGAATATGCGAAAGCGCGGACTGAACCAGAAGCAGGTGGTACTTGTAGGATACAGCCGGGCAGCAGAGGAATATATTGACCGCATCAGGGAGAATCCGCAGTGGGGGTATGTTGTGAGAGGAATTCTGGATGACAATATTCCTGCGGGTACTATGTACAAGGGCATTAAGGTAATTGGACGAATTGCCAATCTGAATGTGATCCTGCCTGAGAGCAGGCTGGATGAGATTGCGATTACGCTTGGCTTAAGTGAATATTACCGGCTGGAGGAGATTGTTGCACTTTGCGAGAAATCAGGAGTGCATACAAAGTTTATTCCGGACTATAATAAGATTATTCCTACCAAACCATATACAGAAGATATCCTGGGACTTCCGGTCATCAATATCCGGTATGTGCCCCTGAGCAATACCTTCAATTCCATGATCAAGAGAGTGATGGATATTATCGGATCCATTATCGGGATCATTGTGGCATCTCCGGTTATGCTGGTGATGTGTATTTTAATTAAGATCACATCCCCGGGACCGCTGATCTATCGCCAGGAGCGAGTGGGACTTCATAACCAGACTTTCTGGATGTACAAATTCCGTTCCATGGAGATTCAGCCGGAGGCGGAGGAGAAGAAAGCCTGGACTGTGAAAAACGATCCCAGAGTTACAGGAATTGGAAGATTTATGCGCCGGACCAGTATTGATGAGCTTCCCCAGCTGTTTAACATTCTGAAGGGAGACATGAGCCTGGTGGGACCAAGACCGGAGAGACCATTTTTTGTGGAGAAATTCCGTGAGGAGATTCCAAGATACATGGTGAAGCACCAGGTAAGACCGGGACTGACCGGATGGGCGCAGGTAAATGGCTACAGAGGAGATACCTCCATCCGCAAAAGAATCGAGTATGATTTGTATTACATTGAGAACTGGACCGTTGGTCTGGATATAAAAATATTGTTTATGACAATTTTTAAGGGATTTATTAATAAGAATGCTTACTGAGAAAGGAAAGAGAAATGGCAAGACCTGGTAAAAAAAGGAAGACAGCCCTGTTTATTGTTGAGATTCTTTGTCTGCTTCTGTTTATCGGCGGTCTGTATGTATACGGACAGATCGACAGCAGACTGAATAAGATTGAGACACCGCAGCTGGACGAGAGTAAAATTGTTACGAATGTGACGGCACCGCAGATGACCGGTTATACCACATATGCGCTTTTTGCAATTGACAAGCGTTCCAAGAATGCAGCGCTGGATGCGCAGAACAGTGATACCATTATTGTTGCAAGCATCAATAATGATACCAAAGAAGTGAAGCTGGCTTCCATATATCGTGACACCCTTCTGAATATTGGAAATGACACTTATACCAAGGCGAATGCAGCATATGCATACGGCGGCCCGGAGCAGGCGATTTCCATGCTGAATACCATGCTGGATCTGAATATTACAGATTATGTGACGGTAAACTTCAGTGCAATGGCAGAAGCGGTAGATGCTTTAGGCGGACTTGATCTTCCTCTTTCTTATGCAGAAATGGTTTTCATGAATGACTACTGTATTGAAACCTCGGAAGAGACTGGAAAGAGCTACACTCCGGTGGAACTGCCGGATCCAAAGCCTGTTGATGAGGAGGCTGCTCTTGGAGAGTATCATCTGAATGGAGTACAGGTTGTCTCCTACTGCCGAATCCGTTACACATCCAGTATGGATATGGGACGTACCGAGCGCCAGAGACGAGTGATCGGCCTTATGGTGGATAAGGCGAAGAAGGCTGGAATTACCACTATTTTCAATATTATGGATCAGGTATTCCCGCTGATTACTACATCTGTTTCCAAGACCGAGCTGCTGAACATGGTTCCGAGCCTGATCGGATACAATATTGCAGATACTACAGGTTTCCCATCGAAATACAAGTTTGCGGATGTTAAGAATGCCAGCATGGTAGTTGCAGATACCCTGGAGGAAAACGTTAAGGAACTGCATGCATTCCTGTACGGCGCAGATGAGAGCTATGAGCCGTCCCAGAATATTATTGAAGCCAATGACAAGATCATTGAGCTTGTAGGAGGAGCGGACACATTAGTGGATGAAGCTCCAGCTGTAACCAGTGATGACACTTCGTCTGATGTTGTATGGCAGGGAGATGGAAGCGGAAATTACGATTATAATGATTACAGCAGCGACTATAGCGATGATTACAGTGATGACTATAGCAGCGATTACAGTGATAATGATTATAGTGATGATGGCTTTGAAGACGGAAGCGAATATTAAAAGAAAAGATATCTTGAAGTGACATCATTATAAAGAAAAAATTCGGGGACCATCTGAGAAGGAATGGTCCCTTTTTTAAACGCAAGGAGGAAAGCGGCAATGGAAAAAGTAGATGTGATCATTCCTGCATATCGTCCGGGGGAAGAATTTGCCGGTCTTTTGGATGCACTTTGCAGCCAGAGTTATCCCATAGAAAATATCATTGTCATGAATACAGAAGAAAAATTCTGGAATCCCAAATGGGAGGATGCTTTTCAAAAAGTGAAAGTGACCCATCTGAAAAAAGAAGACTTTGACCATGGCGGAACCAGGCGGGCCGCAGCGAAGCTTTCCGATGCAGATATTATGGTATTTATGACTCAGGATGCCGTTCCGGCAGATCAGGATCTGATTCAGAATCTGATCCGCCCGCTGCAGGAGAATCCAAAGGTAGGTGCTGCCTTTGCAAGACAGCTGGCCAGAGAAGACTGTGCCTATCTGGAAAAATATACCCGTACCTTTAATTATCCGGACAAATCTTCCGTGAAATGGGAGAAGGATACTGCAGCATACGGAATTAAGACCTATTTCTGTTCCAATGTGTGCGCCGCATATAAGAAAAAGATTTACCAGGAAATGGGCGGCTTTATCGAGCATGCGATTTTTAATGAGGACATGATCTATGCCGGAACCATGGCAAAAAAAGGATACGGGATTGCCTACGCAGCAGATGCCTGTGTGATCCATTCCCACAATTATTCCTGTCGCCAGCAGTTTCACCGTAATTTTGACCTGGGTGTTTCCCAGGCCGAGCATCCGGAGATTTTCGCAGGTGTTCCCTCAGAAGGGGAGGGAATTCGTCTTGTAAAGAAAAGTCTTGCCTATCTGGTAAAAACAGGACATATCTGGCTGATTCCCGGGCTGATCGCGCAGAGCGGATTTAAATATGCAGGATATTTCCTTGGAAAAAGATACCGGAAGCTGCCGGAGAAAATGATCCTTTTCTGTACCATGAACCGTGAATACTGGAAAAAACAGGAAGAAAAATAGGGCTTTTGACGCTGTCACCTTTTCTTAAAGAATCTATCACATTTTCAACACAATTGATTGCTAAACTTGTACTATAAAATAAAAGAAATTGTTAGGATTTAACATAGAAGGGAGCAAAACATGAGTGATGAATGGAATTGGGGACAGGATCCGAAGAAGACGGATGATACGCCCCGGCAGTCAGATTCAGATGTGTCCGCGCAGGCTGCATCTGATCAGCAGACAGCCCCCGAAGAAGATCTGAATGAGAATGTAACGTATCATTATAAATACACGCGAAGCAGAGAATCTGGCGGCAATGCTGCAGACTCAGATAATGGCAATTATTATGCCTCCCATAATTATGGGGGAAATGAATCTGGCAGCAGTGCCGGAAGCACTTCCGGTGAACAAGGTGCAGAACCTAAATATGCACATTACCAGGTAGACGAACAGGAAAAGAAGCCGGAAGAAGAGAAGACCAAACATCGGAAGCATCATGAAAAGAGAGAATCTTCTTCCTTTGGAAAAAAAGCAAGAAACACCATTACCCTGGCTGTAATCTTTGGCCTGGTGGCAGGCCTTGTTTTTCAGGCGGTGAATGCGGTATCTGATCAGTATTTTAAGAAAGATACCACCACATCTGTAGGCACTGCAGAGACGCTTACCTCCTCTGTTTCCGATGAGACCAGCCAGAGCAGCAGCGATACTGTAAGCGCAGACGCAGTTGCAAATGAGAAAGGACCTGTGGCTGGAGTTGCACAGGCTGCCATGCCCTCTGTTGTGGCAATCACCTCCGTCAGCATGCAGGAGATCCGCAGCTTTTTCGGTTATGGAATGGAGTATCCGAGCACAGGAAGCGGTTCCGGTATTATTGTAGGAGAGAATGACAGTGAGCTTCTGATTGCTACTAACAATCATGTGGTAGAGGGAGCAACTACTTTAAGCGTATGCTTCATTGGCGATGATGTGGTGAATGCAGAGCAGGAAACTGAGAATTATGTGACCAGCAATGGAGATTTGAATATTGATGGAGCGGTTTCCGCAAAGATCAAAGGTACAGATGAGGATACAGACCTGGCAGTCATTGCAGTGGAGAAAAGTGATATCCCGGAAGAGACCATGAATCAGATTAAGATTGCGCAGCTTGGCAATTCAGATGACCTGGTTGTTGGTGAGCAGGTAGTAGCTATTGGAAATGCCCTTGGATATGGTCAGACTGTAACCTCCGGATGGGTAAGTGCTTTGGAGCGAACTGTTCAGTCTGATTCCAATACTTATGAAGACCTGATCCAGACAGATGCAGCCATCAATCCTGGAAACAGCGGCGGCGCACTTTTGAATATGCAGGGTGAGCTGATCGGTATCAACTGTGCCAAAATTGCATCCAGCAGTGTGGAAGGTACCGGATATGCAATCCCGATTTCCAAGGCACAGCCGATTCTGGAAGAGTTGATGAACCGCAAAACAAGAGATAAGGTTTCGGATGAATCACAGGCAGGATACCTGGGCGTGAAGTTTGCTGATCTTTCCAGAGAGGCAATCCAGATGTATAATATGCCGGCAGGTGCTTTTGTCATGGACGTTGTTTCCGGCGGCGCAGCAGACAATGCGGGAATCCAGAAGAGTGATATTATTACCAAGCTGGACGGACAGAAGGTTTCCAGCAAAGCGGATATCAACGACAAGCTCCAGTACTATACAGCAGGAGAAGAAATAGACGTGGGCGTGGCACGCCTGAGCGACGGAGAATATGTGGAATCCACGATTACAGTCACGCTAGGTGCCAGACCGGATAGTAATCAGTAAATTTCAGGGGAGCGAAATGCTCCCCTTTGTTTATAAAAAGTTAATTTCTAAATCTGACAAAAATATGCTACAATAAAAGGACAGAATAAGAAACAGGAAAGGAAAAATTATGACAGATCATTTTGACGATGAAAGAGACGAGATCATCGATGGAGATATAACAGAGAACAACGACAGCAATCAGCAGAATGACAGCGAATATGAGAAATTCTGCTTTCTCTGTCATCGACCGGAGAGCCAGGCTGGCAAGATGATCGAACTGCCTAATAATATACATATCTGCAACGATTGTATGCAGAAGAGCTTTGACACTATGACCCAGCAGATGAATAATGGACTGAACCTGAATGATCTTCTGAACATGCCGAATGTAAGCATGATCAATCTGGGAAGCCTTCAGGATGCCATTCCCCATCCGAAGAAAATAAAGAAGAAAAAGGAGGCTGCCAAGCCAGCCATTGACCTTAAGAAGATTCCGGCACCTCACAAGATCAAGGCAAGCCTTGATGAATATGTAATCGGACAGGAGCGTGCCAAGAAGGTAATGTCTGTTGCTGTTTATAACCATTATAAACGTGTTGCTACAGATACTATGGATGAAATTGAGATTGAGAAGTCCAATATGCTTATGATCGGACCTACAGGCAGCGGTAAAACCTATCTGGTGAAAACTCTCGCCAGACTTCTGGATGTGCCGCTTGCTATTGCAGATGCCACTTCGCTTACAGAGGCTGGCTATATCGGTGACGATATTGAGAGTGTGGTTTCCAAGCTTCTTGCAGCTGCAGACAATGATGTAGAGAAAGCGGAACACGGCATTATCTTTATTGATGAGATTGATAAGCTTGCCAAGAAGAAAAATACCAATCAGCGAGATGTAAGCGGTGAGGCTGTACAGCAGGGACTTTTGAAGCTCCTTGAGGGAAGCGAGGTGGAGGTTCCGGTAGGTGCCAACAGCAAGAATGCGATGGTTCCGATGGTTACTGTGAACACGAAGAATATTCTGTTTATTTGCGGGGGCGCTTTCCCGGATCTGGAGAATATCATTAAGGAGAGACTGAATAAGCAGGCATCCATCGGTTTTTATGCAGATCTTAAGGATAAATATGACAACGATCCTCATATTCTGGAGAAGGTAACTGTAGATGATATTCGTGCGTTTGGCATGATTCCTGAGTTTATCGGACGTCTTCCGATTATCTATACGCTGAACGGACTGAATGAGGATATGCTGGTACAGATTCTTAAGGAGCCTAAGAATGCGATTCTGAAGCAGTATCAGAAGCTTCTTGCATTAGATGAGGTAAAGCTGGATTATGAAGAAGAAGCCCTTCATGCTATTGCAGCTAAAGCTCTGGAGAAGCATACAGGTGCCAGAGGACTGCGCGCTATCCTGGAAGAGTATATGCTGGATATCATGTATGAGATTCCAAAGGATGACAGCATTGGACAGGTGATTATTACAAGAGAATATATTGAAGGTACCGGAGGACCGAGAATCCTGCTTCGAGGTCAGGAAATCCCGCTTCTCTCAGTACAGTAAATCCGCAGCTGCTTTTTGGCTGCCTGCACAGGTAACATGTGGTCAACACTTTTTATATAAATAAAGGAGATGGCAAAATGGCACGCGATTTTTTTGATGAATTAAGTGACACGATAACAAGAACAACGAAGGATTTTAGTAAAAAAGCAAGTCAGATCTATGAGACACAGAAGATCAAAAGTAAAATTGCTAGTGAAGAACAGATGGTGCAGAAGCTGAAGGCTGATATTGGAAACGTAATCTTTGAGAAATACAAGGATGGTACAGAGGTAGAAGATGGACTGAAGGGATTCTGTGAAGAAATCCAGCAGCATTTGCAGATTATTGCAGGATATAAGGATGCGGCAGCTGATTTAAAGGGGCAGAAAATCTGTCCTGCATGTGGCAAGTCTATTGACAGAAGTGCAGCATTTTGTCCCCTTTGTGGTTCTCCATGTCCGAACCCTGAGCCTGAAGCAGCAGAGGGAGAGGTTGTAGATTCCAAGACAGAGGAGCCGGTAGAAGCGGAGGAAGGGATGCCAGAAGAAGCATCAGACGAACGCATAGAGACAGTAGAAGAGAGCGAGACAGAACCTGAAAATGCTTCTGCCAAAGAAGAAGCAGAAGCTTCTGAGACCTGCGATAAGAAAACGGAAGATGCCGAGGAGAAGTGAGTATGCTTTCACTGAGTATTGCAGGAGGAATTTTTCTGCTGGATCACAAAATTAAGGAGCATGTAGACAGTACCAGGCTTCAGGGAAGCCGCGAGGAAGTACTTGGAGGCAGAGTGATCTTTCGAAACTGTCACAACAAGAACATGGTGTTTGGAAAAATAAAGCTTGATGAGGAAAGCTGTCGAGAGCTTTCCTTAGCAGGTCTTGGCTGTGTGCTGGGGGAATACTGGCATGAGCTTATTCATGGCCGCAGGCTTGGAAGAATGGGACTTGCCATGGTTCTTGGAGGCGGTATGTCGAATTACATGGACCGCAGAAATAAGGGCTATGTTACAGATTATATCAGCTTTAATGTAAAGAACAAGGATATGCGCAGGATGGTATTTAACCTTTCGGATTTTTGCATCGCCGCCGGTACTGTGCTGTGGGCGGTATCCAGCCTGCTTCCTGACAAAAAAAGAAAAAGAGAAAACATATAAACATAAAGAGACATCTCCTTTGAAAGAAGATGTCTCTTTGTGTTTTGCAGGACGCGAGCCTTGATGCTGTTTCTGCTGCTCTAAGTCTCACGTTTTCCTGGAGAGCCGGGATGCAGGGTAAGGACGCTTTACATCAGTACGTCCAAGCAGATAATCCACACTTACCTTGTAGAAGTCAGCAATCCGGCATAATTGTTCAAGAGGAACGCTCCGTTCCCCTCTTTCATATCGCGAGTAAGTGCGCTGATTTACATTCAGATAGTGTGCCATATATGTCTGCGTCAAATCATGATCCTCCCGAAGCTCTCTGATTCTTTTGTACGTCATATTTCATTTCTCTGGTGTAAAAATATAGACCTGGCCGTCTGTATATGGCCATCTTTCTTATTATAAATTGCAGTTTCATTTGACACCTTAAAAAAGACCAGAATGGACTAACAATATAAATTCAAAATTTTTTAAATTTTTTTGAAAATTAGTGTTGACATTCAAGTGAATATGTTGTATTATAATCAAGCAGTCGCGAGAAAGCGATTGAAACATAAGAAATGCAGGAGTGGCGGAATTGGCAGACGCGCAGGCTTCAGGTGCCTGTGGTCGCAAGATCGTGTGGGTTCAAGTCCCATCTCCTGCATTATTTTTTTCTTTTGTTACGAATACCAGAGATATCTGAGATCCAGTAGCTTTTTTCTGTTGTACAATTTTTTTATGCACAACAGAATTTTTTTTTGCCTGTATTTTGTTGAAAAAAGCATTTTGCTATGATACAATCTTGAAGATTTAGGATAAAATACGACATAAGAAAGGGAGATTGTATGAAAGCATTTCTGATATTAGAAGATGGCCATGTATTTACAGGAACCAGCATTGGCGCTGCAAGAGAAGTCATCAGCGAGATCGTATTCAATACTTCCATGACAGGATATCTGGAGGTAATGACTGATCCATCTTACGCAGGACAGGCGGTTTGCATGACTTATCCGTTAATAGGAAACTACGGAATCTGCTATGACGACCAGGAATCCGCAAGACCGTGGATTGATGGGTTTATCGTTCGTGAGTTATCCCGTGTTCCAAGCAATTTCAGAAGCGTTGACACTATTCAGCATTTCTTGACTAAACATGATATTCCTGGAATCGCAGGAATTGACACCCGTGCACTTACCAAAATCCTCCGTGAGAAAGGTACCATGAATGGTATGATCACAGTGGATGAAAATTATGATTTAAACGCAATTCTCCCCAAGTTAAAAGCATATACAACTGGTAAAGTAGTAGAAAAGGTAACCTGCCGTGAGAAAGAAATCCTTCCGGGAGACGGTCCGAAGGTTGCGCTTATGGATTTTGGTGCAAAACGCAATATTGCCCATTCATTGAATAAACGTGGATGTGAGGTGACTATTTATCCGGCACTTACTCCGGCAGAAGAGATTCTGGCAGATCATCCGGACGGAATCATGCTCAGTAATGGCCCTGGAGACCCCAAGGAATGTACTTCTATTATTAAAGAAGTAAAGAAGCTTTACGATTCCAATGTTCCGATCTTTGCAATCTGTCTTGGACATCAGCTGATGGCACTTGCAACAGGGGGAGATACTTATAAGATGAAATACGGCCACCGCGGCGGAAATCACCCGGTGAAGGATCTTGCAACAGGAAGAGTTTATATTTCATCCCAGAATCATGGTTATGTAGTAGATGCCAAGGATCTTGAGGAGAAAAACATTGCGCATCCTGCATTTGTAAATGTTAATGACGGCACAAATGAGGGAATGGCATATGTTGGAAAAAATATTTTTACAGTTCAGTTCCATCCGGAGGCATGCCCGGGACCGCAAGATTCCAGTTACCTGTTTGACAGATTTATGGATATGATGGGAGGAAATAAATAATGCCAAGAAATAAAGACATTAAAAAAGTACTTGTTATTGGTTCTGGTCCGATCATCATCGGTCAGGCAGCAGAGTTCGATTATGCAGGAACACAGGCCTGCCGTTCTTTAAAAGAAGAAGGCCTTGAGGTTGTTCTTCTGAACTCCAACCCGGCAACCATTATGACAGATAAAGACATTGCTGACCGTGTTTATATTGAACCTCTTACTGTAGAGGTTGTAGAGCAGCTGATCCTGAAGGAGAAACCGGACAGTGTACTTCCTACTCTTGGCGGACAGGCAGGCTTGAATCTGGCTATGGAGCTGGATGAAAAGGGTTTCCTGAAGGAGCATAATGTAAGACTGATCGGAACTACAGCTCAGACCATTAAGAAGGCTGAGGACCGTCAGGAATTTAAAGATACCATGGAAAAAATCGGTGAGCCGGTTGCAGCATCTAAGGTTGTTACAACAGTACAGGATGGACTTGCATTTACCAATACCATCGGTTATCCGGTTGTACTTCGTCCTGCTTATACCCTTGGTGGAAGCGGCGGCGGTATTGCCCATAATGAATATGAGCTTCGAGAGATCCTGGAGAACGGCCTTCGCCTTTCCCGTGTCGGCGAGGTTCTGGTAGAGCGCTGCATCGCAGGATGGAAAGAGATTGAGTATGAGGTAATGCGTGACAGTGCAGGAAACTGCATCACAGTCTGCAACATGGAGAACATTGATCCGGTTGGTGTTCATACAGGAGACTCTATCGTAGTTGCTCCATCCCAGACCCTTGGGGACAAAGAGTACCAGATGCTCCGTACCTCTGCCCTGAATATCATCACAGAGCTTGGAATCACCGGCGGATGCAACGTCCAGTACGCACTGAAGCCAGACAGCTTTGAGTACTGCGTAATCGAGGTAAACCCACGTGTAAGCCGTTCCTCTGCACTTGCAAGTAAGGCTACCGGATACCCGATTGCCAAGGTTGCAGCGAAGATCGCCCTTGGATATACCCTGGACGAGATTCCAAACGCCATCACAGGCAAAACATACGCAAGCTTCGAGCCAATGCTTGACTACTGTGTAGTGAAGATTCCGAGACTTCCGTTTGATAAATTTATTACAGCGAAGAGAACCCTTACCACACAGATGAAGGCTACCGGTGAGGTTATGAGTATCTGCCACAACTTCGAGGGCGCGCTTATGAAAGCGATCCGTTCCCTGGAGCAGCATGTGGACAGCCTGATGTCTTATGATTTTACCCAGCTTACAGACGAGGAGCTTCTTGCAGAGCTTGAGATCGTAGATGACCGCAGAATCTGGAAGATTGCAGAAGCAATCCGCCGCGGTATGCCGCAGTCCATGCTTCACGATATCACACAGATCGATATCTGGTTCATTGACAAGATTGCAATCCTGGTAGGTATGGAGAATGCACTGAAGAACAGAAAGCTTACCAAAGAACTTCTTCTGGAAGCAAAACGCATGGAGTTCCCGGACTACATCATTGCCCGCCTTACAGGCAAAACTGAGGATGAAATCAAGGGACTTCGCAGTGAGTACGGCATCAAGGCTGCATACAAGATGGTTGATACCTGTGCCGCAGAGTTTGCTGCTGCAACTCCGTATTACTATTCTGTATATGGTGACGAAGGCACAGAGAACGAAGCAATTGCCACACCGGATAAGAAAAAGATCCTGGTACTTGGTTCCGGACCGATCCGTATCGGACAGGGTATTGAGTTCGATTTCTGCTCCGTACACTGTACCTGGGCTTTTGCGAAGGAAGGCTATGAGACGATTATTATCAACAACAATCCGGAAACTGTAAGTACAGACTTTGATATTGCAGATAAGCTGTATTTTGAGCCCCTTACACCGGAGGATGTTGAGAATATTGTAAATATTGAGAAACCGGACGGTGCGGTTGTTCAGTTCGGCGGACAGACTGCCATCAAGCTGACAGAAGCTCTTACCAAGATGGGTGTGAAGATTCTTGGAACATCTGCTGAGAACGTAGATGCAGCTGAGGACCGTGAGCTGTTTGATGAGATTCTTGAGAAGTGCCAGATCCCGAGACCGAAGGGACACACTGTATTTACCGCAGAGGAAGCGAAGAAAGCTGCAAATGAGCTGGGCTATCCGGTTCTGGTTCGTCCTTCCTATGTACTTGGCGGTCAGGGAATGCGTATTGCAGTAAGCGATGAGGATGTGGAAGAGTACATCGGTGTGATCAACCAGATCGCACAGGAGCATCCGATCCTTGTTGACAAGTACCTGATGGGAAAAGAAATCGAGGTTGATGCCGTATGCGACGGCGAGGACATTTTGATTCCTGGTATTATGGAGCATATTGAGCGTGCCGGAATCCATTCCGGTGACAGTATTTCCGTATATCCGGCAAGAACCATCAGTGAAAAAGCAAAAGAGACTATTGCAGAGTACACCAAACGTCTTGCAAGAGCACTGCATGTCATCGGTATGATCAACATCCAGTTTATCGTTCTTGGAGATGACGTATACGTAATTGAGGTTAACCCGCGTTCCAGCCGTACCGTACCTTACATCAGCAAGGTTACCGGAATCCCGATCGTACCGCTGGCAACCAAGGTAATCCTTGGATACAAGCTGAAAGACATGGGCTATGAGCCAGGACTTCAGCCGGAAGCAAAACATATTGCCATCAAGATGCCGGTATTCTCCTTCGAGAAGATCCGCGGCGCTGATATCAGCCTTGGACCGGAGATGAAGTCCACAGGTGAGTGCCTTGGTATTGCAGAGACCTTCAATGAGGCTCTTTACAAAGCATTCCTTGGTGCCGGAATCCGTCTGCCGAAGTACAAGAACATGATCATGACAGTCAGACCGGAAGAGCAGGAAGATGCAGTTCCGATCGCAAAGAGATTCGAGGCACTTGGATACCGTATCTACGCTACAAGAGGAACCGCAAATACTTTGAAAGAGCACGGCGTTAAGGTAATCCGCACCAACAAGCTGGAGCAGCCTGCACCGAACCTTATGGACCTGATCCTTGGTCATAAGATTGATGTGGTTATCGACATCCCATCCCAGGGCGTTGAGCATCAGAAGGATGGATTCGTGATCAGACGTAATGCCATCGAGACTGGTGTAAATGTTCTTACCAGCCTTGATACAGCAGAAGCTCTGGTAACCAGTCTTGAGAACACAGATGCCAAGAAGTTGAGCCTGATCGATATCGCGACTATCGCCAGAAGATAAGCAGCTGTTAAACAAAAGCTAAATTTTGCGAAAAAAGCAAAATACAAGTTTACGAAAGTCATTTGATGTAATATACTAAAGAGGACGGAGAAATTTAAGTCTCCGTCCTCATTTTGTTCAAGATAAGAAAGGGGTAGAAATGGATATTATCGAACTTTTAAAGGTAATTCTCCTTGGTATTGTGGAAGGAATTACAGAGTGGCTTCCTATCAGCAGTACCGGCCATATGATCCTGGTGGATGAGTTTATTCACCTGAATGTTTCTCAGGATTTTATGGATGTATTTCTGGTTGTGATCCAGCTGGGAGCAATTCTCGCAGTCGTTGTTTTGTACTGGAATAAGCTGTGGCCGTTTTACATAAAGAAGCTTCCCAGAAGAACTCAGATGGCCATCGCTAAGAAGCCGAAATGGGCGCAGGTAATTCTGAATTTTGTTGAGCGCTACTGTGATAAGGACAAATGGATCCTGTGGTTTAAGATCGTGGTAGCATGTCTGCCGACTATCATTATTGCGCTTCCGTTTAATGATTTTATTGAGGCGCATTTCAACAACTATGTTGTAGTAGCCATCGCGTTAATTGTCTACGGTGTTCTGTTTATCATTGTGGAAAACTACAACAAAGGCAGAGAGCCGCAGTGCACAAGTCTGGAAGATCTGACTTTCAAGACTGCATTTTTGATTGGCTGCTTCCAGGTTCTTTCTGTTGTTCCGGGAACTTCCAGATCCGGTTCCACCATTATCGGAGGAATCCTGGTTGGTACCTCCCGTACCGTTGCAGCTGAGTTTACCTTCTTCCTTGGCATTCCGGTTATGTTCGGAGCCAGCCTTCTGAAGCTGCTGAAATTCGGCTTTGGATTTACAGGAACAGAGGTATTGATTCTGGTAATCGGTATGGTGGTTGCATTTGTGGTTTCCATCCTTGCAATCAAGTTCCTGATGGGCTATATCAAGAAGCATGACTTCAAGGCATTCGGCTGGTACCGAATCGTACTTGGTGTGCTGGTTCTGGTTTATTTCATCGGCAAGACCTTACTTGCATAAAATTATATATAAGAAATTTCGGCGTCAGCCTGCAGGGGAAACTTTGCGGGCTGGCGCTTTTTCTATGAAGTTTTTGACAGATTAGGGTGTTTCCTTACATAAGGGAATCGGTTATAATAGGAATTAAGAATTTAGTAAAAACGAGGTGTACTATGGGAAAATATATAATGGCATTGGACCAGGGAACTACCAGTTCCAGATGTATTTTATTTGATAAGAAGGGCAATATGTGCAGTGTTGCCCAGAAGGAATACAAACAGTATTATCCGAAGCCTGGCTGGGTGGAGCATGACCCAAAGGAAATCTGGTCCTCTCAGATTTCCGTGGCTACTGAGGCCATGAGCAAGATCGGCGTGGATGCAGAGGACATCCATGCCATCGGAATCACCAACCAGCGTGAGACAACCATTGTATGGGACAAAAAGACAGGAGAGCCTGTCTATCCGGCAATTGTGTGGCAGTGCCGCAGAACAGCCGATATGATTGAGAAGATGGAAAAAGATGGTATGTCAGAGCTGGTGCGAAAGAAGACCGGACTGATTCCGGACGCTTATTTTTCCGGAACCAAGCTGAAATGGATCCTGGATCATGTGGAGGGAGCAAGAGAACGTGCCCAAAATGGAGAACTGCTTTTTGGAACTGTGGACACCTGGCTGATCTGGAAGCTGACAAAGGGAAAAGTGCATGTGACTGATTACACCAATGCTTCCAGAACCATGCTTTTTGATATTCACCAGAGAAAATGGGACAAAGAGATTCTGGAGTATCTGAATATTCCCGAATGCATGCTGCCGGAGGTAAAGCCGAGCAGCTGCATTTACGGCTATACCAACGAGAATCTGATCGGCGGCAGAATTCCCATCGCAGGCGCAGCAGGAGACCAGCAGGCAGCACTTTTCGGCCAGTGCTGTTTCGAATCCGGTGATGTGAAAAATACATATGGAACCGGATGTTTCATGCTTATGCACACCGGAGATACAGCCGTAGAATCAAAGAACGGACTTCTTACCACCATTGCGGTAAAAGCCGACGGAACGCCCGGTTACGCTCTTGAGGGAAGCGTTTTTGTGGCTGGTGCGGCAATCCAGTGGCTGCGCGATGAGGTTGGAATCCTGGAAAGCTCCCCGGATTCCGAGAAATACTGTCTGTCTGTGCCAGACACAAACGGCGTCTATGTAGTGCCTGCTTTTACCGGACTTGGCGCGCCCTATTGGGATCAGTACGCAAGAGGAGCCATTCTGGGCCTTACCAGGGGTGCAGGAAAAGCCCATCTTGTGCGGGCTACTGTAGAGTCCCTTGCCTACCAGGTGCACGACGTGCTGGAAGCCATGGAAAAGGATTCCGGCCTTGATCTTAGCGCCCTCCGCGTAGACGGCGGCGCCAGCGCCAACAACTTCCTCATGCAGTTCCAGGCCGACCTCTTGGACACCCAGGTAGTCCGCCCAAGCTGCATCGAAACTACCGCCCTTGGCGCATCCTATCTTGCCGGCCTTGCCACCGGCTTCTGGAAAGACGCATCCGAAGTAAAACAAAACTGGCAGATCGGCCAGAAATTTGCCCCTCACATGACTGCCGAAGAACGCAGCAAGAAGCTGAAAGGCTGGAAGAAAGCTGTGAGATGCACCTTTGAGTGGGCGAAGGAAGATGAGACGAATATGTAAGCATCTTAGAAACACTCACTCTTCGTGCAAGCGAGAAGAGGATGAGAAGATAGAAGATAACAGAAGATTGCGCTGCTATACTGCAGGCATATCTGCAGTCCTAAACAAAAATGGCGGATCCATTTAATGGAATCCGCCAAAATAATTTTGTAAAGTGTCCAATATTAGAAATTATGAGACACCTGTTTTCTTTTGTGTATTTCGATTTTTGGCCGCCAAACGAAAGGCTTTCTCCATTGCTGGGGTAAGGGCAGGAGAATCTTCATCAAAAACAATATCCTTTTTGGCAGCAGCTTCTATTTGTTGAATTTGTTCTTTGGTGGGTTGCTGATTTCTATTCAAAGTAACTGTCTTGATCAAAGTAAATACTCCTTTCTTGAAAGACAGGCCACAGAGCAGCAGTGCTCCATGGCCAAAATAGTTTTCTTTATTATACATGTTAAACCCAACTTTAAGTCAAGAAAAATTTCCGGGGCTCCTGTTAAATGTAAAAGTAACTTCCTGATTATAAGACTTAATTCGCCTTTTTATACTTAATATAATTCACTACCATCATAGCCAGCTTAAATGTCAACGCATCCTCAAAGGTCCGGATATCCAATCCAAATTTCTTCTGTAGCTTTTCAAAACGGTACACCAGCGTGTTACGATGCACATAAAGCTGGCGGGAGGTTTCAGAAAGGTTCAGGTTGTTTTCAAAGAAGGTGCGGATGGTGGTAAGAGTCTCATCATCAATGGAATCCAGAGTCTCTTCCTTGAAAAACTCATCGATAAACATCTCGCAGATCTCTACCGGCAGCTGGTAAATCAGTCGTCCGATTCCCAGGCGGTTGTATCCGAAAACATTCTTGCCCGTGTAAAAAATCTTGCCCACTTCCAGCGCAGTGCGGGCCTCCTTATAGGCATCCGGAAGCTGCTTCAGGTCATCCGCAATATTGCTGTAAGAAACCCAGGCAGAAGTCATGGCCTCAGTATTCAGCATGTCTACCAGCATATGAGCAATGTCGTCCAGATCAGAATAATCTTCAGAAGGCTGCAGCTCCCGAAGGACAATAATTCCGGAGTCGTCAATAGCTGTGATAAAGTCACGGGTTTTGGCAGCAAAAATATTGCGGATGGTAGCAAGCGCATTCTCATCCTTGCTCTGTTTGGTCTCTACAAGGAAAACGGCACGTCTCACAGTTGTAGCAATGTGAAGCTTCTTGGCACGGTTAAAAGCGTCCACTTCAGAGTAGGAGCCAAGAAGAAGATTCTGCATAAAAACATTCTTATCACTTTTCTCCGTATAAGCGGTGAGCAGACTCTCAATCTGGCAGACAGCCAGTTCCCCGATAGTGGAAGCTGCCTCCGCATTTCCCCACACGATCAGAATATACTGAAGCTGGTGGTTTTCCATAACCTTGTAAAGGCGGCAGTTCATATTGGAAATACACAAAGCTTCCTCATCCTTAAATTCGTCCAGTTTCTCGGTGGAAGGCAGGGCTCTGTCGCAGGTGCTGATATAAATCGTGTTGTCTAAATGAACAAGGCAGAAGTCCAGATGACTGATGTTCTTCCAGTCTTCCAGACATTTCTGGAGAATCTGAAGTAATTTCATAAGGTTGTCTCCTTTGTGAAAAAAATAATAAAAATCCGTCCTAGATACTCACAGTATAACACAAAAAAGCCCCAGGGGAAAACCCCTGAGGCCCAATTTCATTCTTCTAAAAATTAGTTGCAGATAACAAGCTCTGTCTCTTTGTCGAAGAAGTGAGATTTCTCCATATCGAATGCGAATTTGATTGTATCGCCTGTCTTGGAGTTTGTACGAGGATCAACTCGTGCTGTAACCTGAGTTCCGTTTACATCGAAGTACAGGAATACTTCAGCACCAAGAAGCTCATAAACCTTAACGGTAGATGTCATTGGAGCGCTTGGAGAAGCCTCGATGAACATCTGGGAATCATGAATATCCTCTGGACGGATACCAAGAACAACTGTCTTTCCAACATAGCCGCCATCTTTCAGAACTTTCGCTTTTGCAGCTGGGATAACAACGTCATACTCACCAACCTTAGCAACAAGGTCGCCGCCTTTTTCTGCGATCTGAGCATCAAGGAAGTTCATCTGCGGAGATCCCATGAATCCTGCTACGAACAGGTTGCCTGGCTGCTCATAAAGGTGCTGTGGTGTATCAACCTGCTGAACAACACCATCTTTCATAACAACGATTCTGGTACCAAGAGTCATAGCCTCTGTCTGGTCATGTGTTACATAGATGATAGTTGCGCCCAGTCTCTGATGGATCTTGGAAATCTCAATACGCATCTGTACACGAAGTTTAGCATCCAGGTTGGAAAGAGGCTCATCCATAAGGAATACCTTAGGATTACGAACGATAGCACGTCCCATAGCAACACGCTGTCTCTGTCCACCGGAAAGAGCCTTCGGTTTACGATCAAGAAGTTTCTCAAGGTCAAGGATTCTTGCAGCTTCTCTAACTGCTTTGTCAATCTGGTCTTTCGGAACTTTACGAAGTTTCAGACCAAATGCCATGTTATCATATACTGTCATATGAGGATACAGAGCGTAGTTCTGGAATACCATTGCGATATCACGGTCTTTCGGCTCTACATCGTTCATAACTTTGTCACCGATCTTTAATGTACCACCGCTGATCTCCTCAAGACCTGCGATCATACGAAGTGTTGTAGATTTACCACATCCGGATGGTCCTACGAAGATGATGAACTCTTTGTCTTCGATTTCAAGGTTGAAGTCTTTAACTGCCTGGAAACCATTTGGGTAAGTTTTGTTAATGTGCTGTAATGATAAGCTTGCCATGATTTTTCCTCCAAATTTCAATACATTATGATAATCAAAATTGTTTCGATGCTTTTTTCATCTGCTGTTAGTATAGCGAAAATGACCTAAAAGGGCTAGGGCAGAATCATACAAACTTTTGAACTGTTTCTTGTCAATCTGACGAAAAAGCGGTAGCAGCAGGGGATCTCCTCTCGTTTATGAACATTCCCTGCAGTGATTTTGCCTGAAAAAGATGGATAAACCAGTCACATTTGCACAAAAACAGGTAGTAGATGTTCAGACCGCAGCCGTGCAGGGTCTCATAATTGCCCTGGCCTTTGGACAAAATCACGTCTGCGCTTTGCAAAAGCTCCTGCGCATGGGCGCTGATTCCATGGAGCCAGGTGCCGCCTACATCGCTGCCGTTTCCCAGTACCGGGACAAGATCCGTGAGTCCGCAAAATTCTGCATCTTCCATGGTGGCGTCGTTTCCAGCCGGCAGACCGCGTACCAGTGCCGTGATCCGCACATTGGGAAACGTTTTCTTCAGAACCGAAATGGCAAGCTTATCCAGGACGATTTCGCCGCAGTTATCGGTAATATATACAACATTGGCAGCTTTTTTCATATCCTGGCAAAAGTTTTTGTACTCCTGTTCATCCAGAGTATCTTTGTTTTCGCTTTTGATAAGGGCAAGGGCAGTCTCTTGGCTGACCTCCGGAAGTGCTGCGAAATCGATGTAGTTGCCGGTGCGGGCATAGATCAGGGCAGTTTTCAGCGGATCCGCAGAATAGCGGATGGTGGAGCGAAGTTCCTCCTCCAGATCCAGCATAAGCTGGTCATATTCTCTGTTGATCTGGGAAAAATCTTCCATAGGGACGCCCCAGAAGGAGCAGTAAAATTTTTTCAGTTCCGTGGAAATGCTTGGAACACAGTCGCCTTCCTTTGGATTGTCGAAACGGCGGCGGATTGCTTCCATATATTGTTTTTTCCTGTCTTCATCATCAAAGTGACGAATCTTCGCTTCCTGCTTGCGAAGCTGACAGTTCATACAGCAGGGATTCAGTTTCATAGGGCCCTCCTTTTGGAAAAATGTGTGGTTAAAGGTCAAAAAAGTGGGAAAAATGATTTTTTTGTTATTATTATAGCAGAAAATAGAGCGGGAGAGTAGCAGTTTGTGCAGATAAAATATAAAAAACAGAGATGAAGACTGTATGTTTTACCCTGGAAAACATATCAGTACCCATCTCTGTATAGATAGAGTGTGTTTGAAATTGGGTTATTTTACCGCAGATTTCGCAAATTCAGTAGCAACAAGCTGTTCGTAATCTACTCTTTCAGAAAGCTCGCCTGCACTTTCCAGAATGTCCTGGAGAAGTTCGAAGCTGTCCTGTTCAAATACCAGATTGTCTTTCCAGGTGTCCTGTTCATAATAGCGGGTGACGATGGTGGTGAGAGTATCCAGATCGGTTTCCGGGAACTGCGGTGCGATTACCTGTGCAATTTCTTCAGGAGTGTGGCTTTGCACGTAATCCATTCCCTTCTGAAGGGCGGTTGTAAAGCTTTGGATGACCTGGGGATTTTCATTGAGAAAGCTGGTTTTGGCGCTGTAAGAGGTGTAGGGGACGTATCCGGAATCTACGCCAAGAGAGGCAACCACATAGCCAGCCCCTTCTTTCTCAAGGGCGGTAGCGGAAGGCTCGAATTCCACTGTGAAAGCAGCAGAAGCATCACCTGTAAAAGCCGCCGCTGTGGAACCAAAGTCAATGCTCTGGTCGATTTCCAGATCTGCTGCCGGGTCAATGCCGTTGTTTTTCAGAATATATTCAAAAACCATTTCTGGCATGCCGCCTGTCATCATTATTACTATGTAAATAATCATCTGATAGTTGTTTCGCAGTGGTTTCTGGTGATAAATCTGGCAGATAGTCTTTGGTAAACTGTGCTATTTCTTCTTTTGATTTTATAATATTGTATGGCTTTAACGGATTATCTGTGTTTTCCAGAATCCCAAGACTTTTCATCAGTTCAATATATGGAAGTATGCTCTGCTTTGTTTTCTTGAATCCCAAATCAGTAATATGCTCTGACAGATATTTTGCAGAAGTAAACTCACGTTCATCCTCAACAATCAGTTTCATCACAATGGCAATAATGGTATTTTCTCTGCGGTTCATTTCATCGGCAGGACTGTAACTGATCAGATTGGACAGACCGTATTTCAATGTAATTTCCGGCATTCCATCTTCGTCTACCACAATTTTTTCAATCAGAAGTTCAATATCTCTTCGGTCAAGACTTCCTCCTGCAATGATTTTATCTACCACTTCAAGAGCATTCTTCAATTTATCCTTTACATCCGGCGTTTCTATGACAGTTTCATTCAGTTCCTTAATCTGCATTTCCAGACCATGAATCTGAGCAAATAAATCTTTCTGCATAGAATCGTAAGTCTCATTGATTAAATCTTCATTTCCCGCAGCAACCGCCAAATCTTTTACTTTTTGGGTAAGCATAACTTTCAGTTGACTTTTTCGCTCATTGATGGCTGTGTGCAGTTCATGCCGTTTTTCCTCTATTGTTTTCTTTTCTGCTTCAAAATCCTTTAAATCATAAGTTGAAATAACTTCACAGAGAGCATTTCGGCACATCTTGATATAGGCCAGAACATCTTCCCGCAGGTCATCTTCTTCAATTAAATGTGCCTTGGAGCAATAACGCTTGCCCTTGGTATTATAAGTAGTACAGATGTAATATTTCCGTTCCCTGCTGGAAGTCTGGCGTTTAATTGGTGTAAGACGACTTCCGCAATCCTTACAGAACAGACAACTGCCAAAAGGATTCGGAATTTCTGAACCTAACCATTGCCCCCGACTTCCACGATAATTGGTACGGTTACGTTTTTCCTTTAATTCTTGTACCAGAGCAAAAGTAGCCTTATCAATAATTGCCGGATGGTGATTCTCGAAAATACATTGTTCTTCTTTTGGTACACGTTTATCTTTTCCATGAACCGTATTTCTTGCACGTTTTTTCAAGCGAAAAGTACCAATGTAAAAATCATTATCCAGAATTTCTTTTATCATAGCATCTGACCATTTAGACGCTACCTGTCTTTTGGACAGTCTGCCTTCTTCTATTTCACGTTCACGCTGTATCATAGATGGAGTAGGTGCTCCCTGCTCAGTCAGATATGTGGCAATCTTGCGGTAGCCGGAACCTGAAAGATATAAGTCATAAATTTGCTTAATGTATTCTGCTTCTTTTGGTACAATTTTCAGAACGGTCTTATCTTGTTCATTACGGCGATAGCCAAACGGTGGTCTGGTAATCAGTGTTCCCTCTTTCTGTCTGGCTCCTATGGCACGTTTGATTTTCTTACTGGTATCTTTTACATATCGCTCATTAAACCATGTTTTAATGCCAATCGTATCGTCACTGGAATCCATAGAATCATAATTATCGTCAATCACAACCAGATGTTTTCCACGTTCCTGAAATTCATCCAGAAGCAACAGCACCTTTGCATTATGTCTGCCAAGGCGTGAAAAGTCTTTGACATATACAGTATCAATATCTTTATCCAGATCAGCCATCATCTGCTGAAATCCCGGTCTGTCAAAGATATAGCCGGAAATGCCATCATCTTCATACCAGCGGTCAATAACCACACCATGATCTGCTGCATACTGGTTGATAATCAGCTTCTGATTTTCTATGGAAACATAGTTCCTTTTATCATCGTCTCTGGAGAGACGGACATATCCTGCATTCATAGATGTTCCTTTCTTTGAATGTAAATACATTCGTTAAGCACAATGTAATTATATTATATATATAAAATTAAAAAATGTATATAACAAAATTTTAAGATTCTTAGAAACAGATAGTGTTAGATGCGTTGTTTGATTGCGGAAGCATGTAGAATTTGATATAATTTAAAAAATAGAAACTTAACAAATCGGAATTGACAGAGGTAATGAAATGTTTGAAGAATTAGGAATTAGTTTTGGCACAGCACTAATCGTCTTACTTGCATTATATTTTATAATTAAGTGGGCGGTCAAAAATGGAATAAAAGAAGCCTATAGGGATATTACAGGGAAAGTCACTGCCGAGGATATTGAGGCAGAACAAATATGTAATGAACTAGGTCTTAACGAAGAGGAAAAATAGTTAATAAAGAGAGGTGCATATGCTATGCCAGGTATACTCGTGGTCGAAGATGATGAAAATTTAAATCGTGGAATTACATTCTCACTGAAAAAATCCGGATATGAGGTTTTTTCTGCAGAATCAGTGAAAAAAGCGAAAAGAATTGCAAGTGATAATAATGTGGATGTTACCATTTGTGATGTGAATCTTCCGGATGGGAATGGACTGGAATTTGTAAGGTGGATGAGATGCAA
>NZ_JACOOT010000019.1:0-146824 GCF_014287535.1 Blautia segnis
AGTTACATCACAATAATAAAGGAAAAACGTACCGCTTTGAGCAGAAAACGCATACCGCTAAATCAGAATGGATGTACCGCTAATTTCAGAATAGGCGTACCGTTCGGGCAGAATTTGCACCGGAAAAGACCCGGGAAAGTGTAAATTTACTTACTCCCATATCTCTTGCCATCTTTTCCAGGGACATTTCTTCTTTAAAATGTTTTGCAATATAGGAGACAGTCTGATAAATGATATCATTGCTCTCCACACTGCTCTTTTCCTGTAAGTTAAATGCCGGGATACTTCTGGCCAAAAGGATCTGCACATAAGCCTGTTCCACAACAAGGTTAGGATTTTGCTCCTTTTTATCGAGCTTCAGACACCGAATTGCATTTACAATATCCCGGTGGACCTGCGGCTTTTTAATCACAGGATTTTTCGGACAGTATTTCTGCATAACAGAAGCAAATTGTCCGCAAAGTATGGGCTGCGCCCACAGATAGCATGCCTTATTATTCTCTCCTGAAAAGACCTGGCAGTGATGGATCACTTCCGGAAAAAGGACTGCAAAATCACCTTCCTCCATGTGAAAGAGTTCCTGGCCCATTCCAAGCTCCAAGCATCCTTCTGTAAGATAGATGAATTCAACTGAATTGTGCAGATGAGGGGATTCATGTCTGGCAATGCGGGAATGTAAATGCAGGTTTTCTTTTTTCTCTTCATAAACCGGAAACATAATTTCTCTCCTCTGCAAATTTTGTCTGTTTTTTCTTTTCATTTGGCACGTAATCCGCTTTCAGGTGATCTATAATGCACTTGTAAGTTAAGCAAAGAGGTGAACGAAATGAAAAATTTAAAAGCTTATATCTTATATGTGATGAATTTCTATGCAAACTATTATAAAGTTTGCCGCTAATGCCAGAAGAGAATTCCGGTATTCGGCCGGATTTTCTTCTGCATAAACTATCACATCCGCTTTTTATTAGTATAACCAACTGATGAACCCCTGTACATGAACAGGATTCTTTAAAATATAGACAAAATGATACAAAAAAAGATATGCTGCAAAAAATGACTGTATTTCCTGCCTCATATCTTTCCTTAATCCAATGACAGACAGCCCGAAAATATCGGGCTGTCTGCTTTTTAGATGGTATCAATCAGATCACTTCCACTAATAATCTGGCTCCAGCGGTTTTCACGTTTGTCCGCATTTTTCTCAAAGTATGGAAGTTTTCCATCATCTTCTTTAATTTCTTATAGTAGGCACCAGTGTCAACGCCGCTCTTCACCACCTCCTGCCTCTGTTCTTCGAGCCCTCACTTTCGTAACAGTATCGGGAACAGCATCAAATATTTCTTGAAGATGAGTGCCGGATACAACAAGATTTTCATCGCCATTGCCCGTACTTGATACAAAAAACACAGGGACAGAAATTAGGCTTGGATTATAATCCCACTGCAAAGCCTGTGCCATCGTCATATTCGTTGGACTTGCAGAGAAAATCGCCTTAATCATATATCCATGCTTATTCTCTGTTGCCGCATTGATAACACCTACACCGCCTTGAGAGTGTCCAGAAACACCAATGTTATCAATGTTAACACGACCATAAAATGGATTCCTCTTGCATCCATCAACATAAGGATGATCTTGCTTCCAGTAGGCTTTTTAAGTGATTAATGATCATACTGATCTAACAGCATCAAAGCATTTGTATATAAGCTAATAGCTTTCAACACCTCTGCTTCATCTACTTCCAAAGTGCATGCAAGCATTTTTGTTTGGATATTTATTGTTCGTTGTAAAGCTTCTAATCTTTTTTCATTGATTGCATACCCCTGTATGATATACTGTTTTAGAACACTATTAGCCCATTTTCTAAATTCTACTCCTCGATTAGATTTCACTCTATAGCCTATAGAAATAATCATATCTAAATTATAATGTTCTACTTGATACATTTTTCCATCTGAAGCAGTTGTCGCAAAATTTGCGACAACTGAAGTTGGCATTGTTAATTTTCTGGCGTATAAGCTAAATGAGCTGCCGCACACGTACATTTTAGCGCGACAGCCTATTTTACTATTTCCAATATTACAGCTAACAATACATCCCAATTATTCTGCCAATTTCAATAATATTGGCTTTTTCTTGAAAATGAAACTCAGCCTTTTTTCCATCAGCGAAAAAAAGAAGCAACGATGAATCCGGAATTACCTCCGCAAAACCGGCAGTTTTTATTCCATAGTATTGCACTTTTCTGTAAGGTAATGAAAAAATGTCCTGCTGCACACCTGTAATCCCATTAACTTCGACGGTAATAATACGTTTATTGGTAAAAATTACTTGATCTCTAACTACAGCAAAAGGGGCAACAACATTTTCTCCACTATGTAATAAATTCAAAATATTTTTATTTACCATTTTTAATGGCAAACCATGTAAATTAATAACACCTTTCTTAGTAAAATCCAGCATAATATCCCCCTATTCTATACAATAATCTCTCGGAATCTTTCACTGGCATGATCAATTAGAATTCCGAGAGCTCATTACATTTTTTAATTATATATGTTAACTTTGTAACTTATGTATTCCCCAAATGACAAACGCAATTATTAAAAAAGCTATTATCATATAAATTATGCTTTCCGTTACTCCGTATTTAATGATATAAAAAGTGAAATAAATCACATATGTTGCCCCAACTCCCAACAAATGTGATACTTTGAAATCAATACAAATCATTGCACACCATATTAGAAATCCTATAAGACCATTGATACCTGTTCCTCCCATGCTTTTAGGCCCTGATATATAGAGAACACCCAGGGTAATTAATAAAAAATCAAACCCACATCTTAATACATATCCTATTTTACCAAACATATTGCTTCCTCACAATCATTCTATTGGAACACACTTGTAATCATTTTTATCATTATCCACAGCCCAAATAATACAGCCGCACCTTCTGCCAAAACCACTAATAATGTATTTACTCCTGTTCCAGAATTACCATTTTCTATTCTTTCCTGCATTGCATTATCATTGTTTTTTATTTCATTTATTGCAGATGTCGAAATTTTTTCGGACGAAGAATCATTCAATGCTGCCATTTGTGCTATTACTAAATCTAATTTCTCATTTTTTTCCAATTCTTCGTCCCAATTAATTGTAGTTTGTGGAACACGCTTTATACTTTTTAATATATTCTGAAAATCTTCTGCTGATAATTCTTCAAAATCACCATTGGCGTAAACCTGATAATAGAAATAACAAGCTGGAGGATATTGTGTATGAAAAGCAGTGCTATATATAACACATGTATCAGAGATCTTGTATAATGTCACCTCTGTGCATTCAGCTTCAGTATGGTTCTCATCCTTTTCTGCTTTTTTTAATTTGTCACAAAATGTTTTGGCAATGTTATATAATAATGGATTTCCAGTTATTTCTTCCGCATTTTTATAAGCAAGAAGTTCACTATTTTCCGGGAAATAATTAGTTGCTTTATTAAACAAATCGCACACATACTCAAGATTGTTATTTGCTGTCAATTCTTCATATGCAGTCTGAATAACAGCATTAATGTATTCATTTTTTATATCTGCAATTTGGCCGCTAGCTTTAGAATAATTGGTATCTTCCTTTATTACTTTTTGATATTCATCCATAGCATATATATATTCCGCAGAAGCTTCATATTCTTTTCCTAATATAAATCCTTCTTTTGAAGCAATATATAACTCTTTCTTTTCTTTATAAGAAGAAAAAATTTGTAGCTCACCTTCTGTTAAATTCTGTCGTTCTAATATTGAAAACTTTGAATCTAATTCCCTCTCATTGATTTTATCATTATTATATTCAGAGAGCGTAGAATTTAAATAAAAAGCAATATTTTGATCTACAAGCTTAGTACCGCCTGGTATTCTACATAGAAAACTAACTTTATCAATTCCCTCTTCAACGTGTAATTTATTCTGTATATAGACTGAGGCTCCAAATACAAAAAGAACCAAAATACCAAGAACAGCAAGAATAAAAGAAATAATCTTAACAACTCTTTTTTTTCTTTTCTGATCTTGTTTTTCCGTTTCATGGTATTTATTTACTTTTTTTAATCTTTCTTCTTCTTTTTTTCTAACTTCATTAATATCCATAAAATCCTCTGATCATGTCTCGCTTTTTTTATGCAAATTTGCAAATTTACACATACAAATACGGCATAGTATGGCAAAGATACACTCCGAAGCCTATCCCTGTCATACTATACTTACTTCTAATATGAATTTCCTAATAGAGAATCAAAATTAATTGCTTTTGCTGTTGGCTCATTTAATTCACATCTATATTTTTTAAATGCAAATTTTTTATTAGTATTTTTTATGGTTCCAAAAAATTTTATACCGCTTCCACCTTTGGGAGGCTTTTTTCCATAATAATCTTCAAATATCCTAACATTATCACCTGAAACAAACACGTAGTTGGAAGCTTCTCGTACTTCAAAGCGAACTGCGGTTGTCGAAAAAATCAATGTCAAAATATTGTAGTCCGTACCGTTAGATAAATACTCTGAAAACCAATTAGGAAGTCTTTCCATATTTTCAATTCCTGTAAGAAATACTACAGATGGCTCAAATATTTTATAACTTGGACATTTTTTTAGCGACTTATATCTATAATACCTTTGTAAGTCAATTCTTATATCTTCTTCATGTTTTCCAAGAAAACTCAAATCATAATTAATAAATTCTAGCACATTAGAGTCATCATCTTTAAGCCGATTTAGCCCTGCGTCAAAAAATCTTTTTATAAATTCTTTTTTTATTTCATCATCTTCGCATTCTTCAATTTCACCTAAGTACCCCATAAGTTGATGAATTACATAATCTCGAGCATTTTTCACCTGTCGTAGTATTTCTAACGTATTTTTTCTATCTGTAAATCTATCCCATAGCATATTAAGTTCTTCGGCTCTGTAATGAACATACTCCTCTTCAAATTGCTTAATATAATTTTCTTTTTCCGCTTCATTTGCAAAAGCATTATCATAACCAAAATCTCGCATACGCTCTTCTACTGGATAAAAAGTGGATACAAGTGGATTTAAATCATAAAATTCTGGTTCATTTAATGGCAAATTTATATCATTAATAGTGTGATTCGCTGCATCCATCGTTCTAAGATTCATTGCAATCAATTTTTGAAAATATGCAAGATCTTCATTGTTTGGAGAAACACAAAGGATACATCTGTTCTTAGCATAATCGATGTAAATATTTTCTATGTCAAAATTTTCATTGGTGTATGTTGTCTTTCTTCCGAGTACCAGGCTCATAAAGTTTCTTCGTTTATCTTCTGAAAATTCTTCGCCTTCAAACATTCTGACTTTTTTAATAGCAGGATTTTCTAATAACTTTTGCAAATCTTCTATTTGCCATTGTTTATCTTCATCATAAAATTTTTGAGCCAATTCATAAATATAATTTGTTTGCTTTGCATAACCACAAAATAATTTTAACATTCTATAAAAATATTCTTCATCGTGAGGCTCATCCTCGGGATCAACTCCAAGTGGAACAGTATACAATTCGTTGTCTTCAACAAGCTTCGATTTTGCATTCAAAATGACTTGTCCGCGTCTAATATTTTCCGCCGCCGGGTTTCCCAAAATATCACTTGAAATAGAAGCACTGCAATGTAATGCAAAATGAACTTTAAAGTTTGCCAACTGCTGACTATTTAATGCTCCACTAAGTTCCTGGCTACAGAACATTAAATGCACACCTTGTGAACGTCCCGTCTTTATAATACTTGTTAATAAATCATTTATCGCATCTTTCTGAAATGAATCAGTATCCAGATACATCTGCTGAAATTCATCCACAATAAATAAAATGCGCGGTAGTGCAACTTCCAGATTATAGTTCTCTCTATAATATTTTCTAAGATCTTCTATTTTTTGAAATCCTAATCTTGAAAACATCCTTCCTCTATCATCATTTTTATTTTTTATGTACTGAATTAAAGATTGAACATAATCAATTTCACTTGTAGCTGCACATGCCCTGACATGTGGAGCCTTATATTTATTCATATATCTACTAAATTCAACTTTTTTGAAATCTGCTAAATATAATTCCAATTCCCACGGCGGATATTCAGCCATCAAATTTAATATCATACTATTTAGAAATACAGATTTACCAGATCCAGTCTGACCAGCTACTATAGCATGCGATTTTTCGCCTTCCATTAATAAAGGTTTGGGGACTCTATTACTTCCTTCCTGCTTACCTGGTCGCAAATTTATTCCTCTGTCCGTTGTATTATACCAAGTAAAATCATCAGGCATTTTATCTAACGAGATAAACGGTTGCTTTTCAACAAATGCTTTAAATACTTTCTTATTTTTTTCCACATCATCTGGATGCATATTTGTATCTTTTATAATGTCCGTTAAATCCGAAACAATATATGCTTTTTTTCCTTTTCCATATTCAATCCAGCGCTCATTTTCTTTTGCATGTGGATCTCTTTGGAGCGTTCTTTTCCAATTATTTCTGAAAGCATTATGATAACTGATTGAGCTTTGAAATTGATCTAAATTAAAAAGAGACTCATTATTTTCCATTCTACCACCTCATTCTTCATTTCTTTTTTTTCCTTGCATTCTGAAAAATATCTCGTGTATCCTTAATATCAGAAAAAATATTTTCTCCCTTCTTTATTGCTCTATCAATATTATCCTTCCTCTTTTCTTTAAAAGTATCTGCTATTGTTGTTATATCAGCGCGAGCTGCCTCATATACTGTTTCTACATTATTAAATGTACTAACAACCATAGATATCATATTCGCATAAATTGCATTCTCCTCAGAATAACCTTCAAATCGAGTCTTCCATTGTCCCTTTAAAGCGCTCAGTGATTTAAGCCATGAATCTACAAATGCTTGATCCTCACGCATTACTTCTTCATTTACTTGTATAGCTTTATTTATAGCTATTTCTGAGATATTTGTAAAATACGAATCAACCTGTTCTTTCAAACTGTCCTGCAACTTTTCCGCAGCAGCAATAGATTCTTGTGAGCAATCTTCATCCAAATCTTGCAGCAATTTGGAGAAACTCTCATCTGAGCTAGACCATTCCTGTATTGCTTCTTTAATTGCTTTCGGTACATCACTATTATGTAAATTAATAAACGTATTTGCTACATGCTGCAGCTGTTTGTAAGGATGTTCCTTAATACGCTGCTCAAACACTCTAATCATATTCTCACAATTAGACTGTATATTCTGAACAACCATCATATACTGTTTTGCTGCCGCCTGCTGTGCTCCTTCACTTAAATCTGTTCCGCCTGACCATCCTGCCATACTACTTACCATTCCTTTCTCGTTTCCTATTATTTTTTTATTATGTAAATTGTTTTGTTGTAACCTCTTAGACTTTTCTTTCTTGAAAAAATCAAAATCATTACCTACAGCCATCAAAGGATTATTTCCGTTAGGTACTTCATCTCTAAGACCTAACAAAATCTGATTGCGTACAGGCTCATCAATAACATGCTTCAATTGCCTAATTTCTGACAATGTTTTACCAGAATAATATAAGGTACTTTCATCTGCATATCTTCGTGCATCAACCTCCAACGCATTTGCAAGATATTCTAAAAATCCTTCTTCAGTACGTTGCCTTTCCTCATCTGGATAAATGTCTTCTTCATATGCAAAATATTGTTTTACTATTGTATTGATGTGTGGAAACCGCTCCGGATTATCCAACATACGATACTGGTACGAATGCCGTAGTTCATGAGTTGCAGTATCAATCACTTCTAAAAGATTATTATGCTTAATAGCACCATCTGTACTAGAATTAATTACCATCTCTTTTGCATCATGATCATAAAACCCTAGGCTCTCCTCTTTCTCATCCAATTTCTCAAAAATAATTTTTGGATTAGGAATTCCCATTTTTACAGCTTCCATTTCAACAATATGGCGTATTAAGATTTGTTGATCCTTACAAAAATTTGCTTTTGTTTTCCATATTTCAGAATCTGTTATTCCTGGTATATCATCCATTCCTTCATATCGTTTTGTATACCTTGACCTTTCGATACCTTGTTCTCTTGACTTTATAGATCCTGTTTCCGTTGTTTCAACGTTCTCATCAGCCTTTGCCTGCTCTCTTAAATGATCTATAAAAGCCTGTCTCTTTTCTTTTGCCGAAGTGATTTTAGATTCTTTTGCCAGATCCCGAATAGGTTCCTCTTTTTCATCATCATCTGAACCATTATTTTTTTTGCGCATTAATTCTTTTATTCGATCATATAATCCATTATGACTTTTTTCTTTCATTTCTGCTACTTACTATACCCCTATACATTCATAATTTACACCAAACAGGGCACAAAGATTCTTATTTCAGCTTCTTTGTGCCCTGCATATTTTTATGCCTCAGAAATTTTCAACAGATCCTGTCTTTCCTTACCGATATTCTCAATATTCCATATTAATTTATCACGTAAGTTTTTGATCCATGAAATATCGTCACTCAATTCAGGATGATTCCAATTATCAGAATCAACAAGGAAAATAGGAACAATTCCACTTCGAGCACATCCTGTAAAACATTTTCTTAATTCTTCTGTTATTACTGACTTTCCTGCACTCTTCTGGTGTGAAGAGGGAATAATAAATATAACAAAACTATATTTAACTGGCTTTTCCCACAATCCCACCTCACCTTCTACTGGTCTATCCGGATTTTCAAAAATATCATCCTGATCAACCAACATGATTGCTTTATTAAGCGCGTCAATATTACCGATATCTCCAAGCTGATCAGCAATTTCAAGTTCCTTTGCCTGCGAATAAATTGATTGCCCTCTAGATATCAATGCTCTCTCTTTTTCATTAAACCGTTCCTCCAAAGAATGAATTCCTTGACTATCATCAATTACATCTATAAAGCCGTTGAATCTTACAGTTTTTAATACACTATTTCCGGAAAATGTATCTACAACAACAGCTTTATCTATAATACTCTGAGCAGTTGTTCTTCTAATGCTTACACATACCCACTCAATAAAATGACTAAGCTCTTCGCTAAGATTATCTCCTTGCAAAGAACTACTATCATAAATTCCTACTATAGGTATACACTTTAATGATAGTTTACTTACGATTGCCATGCCATTTTCATCTAACTGAGGACTGATAAAATAAATTGAGTCTGAAAGTTTTGCTTCAGTTTTGTATACAGACTTGGTACAATCGATATTCTTAAATGACCTGATTCTAACGAGTCGATCTGTTTCTTTTATTAAATACTCTTTGTCAATCTGCGATTGCTCTATTGTTTTTTCTTCGCAATCTATCTTTTTTCTTAAAAAAACTGATATTATAGAAAGAGCCTTTTCCGTAAAATTTTCAACAACTGGAAGTATTTTATCCCGATCGTAAATAGCAATACCTGTAAGTACTTCACCTGTACTTGTCCTTACAAGTTGACATATTCTCAATGCGTCATCTTCAACTGCTTTATTTAAAGCATTCATTTTTTGTTTAACATTTTGAATACGCGTTGCCTCTTTTTTTTCAAGGTTTTTTCTAATTCTCTCTTTTTCTTCATCATTGGTCTTTCTTCGCAGTTTTTCTTTGACTCGTTCACTATCACGCTCCTTTTCAAGTGTTTTTAATTCAATTTTACATTTATTCTCAATTTCAACATAACCAGAATCTTTCTCTATATTGCTTAAAGAGGACTCTATACTCTGTAATCTACCACTCAAGCTTTTAGTGCAAGCATATTCCATTGCTAAATCAATATTAAACAGATTTATAAAAGTTGATTTATTGGTCTCAAAATATTGGTCATACGCTTCCAAATCCTTTAGAACTTTATTATCTTTTGGTTTATAAAACAAGCCTATTAAGGGCGTATTACTGATTAGCACATTTACAATAAAAAGAACAATCGCTATCAATATAATTTGAATAATCCATATGAGAATACCATGTATTACCCCGCCAGCTCCCATTAAACTACTTGTTTCGATTGTTGGATGCATATCTGTGTATATTTTCCAGCCAAAATAGAGACCTCCAATAACACCTATTATTCCACCTAATATTTCCATTTCAAAGTAGGTAAATAAAGAGTACACAACACCAAAAATAAGAACCCCGCCAAGCAATCCTAAAATAATGTTAACTAAAAACTGCAATACTGACTGAGTAGTTCCTGCAATGGCACTTGCTGATAAAAACGATTCAAATGGTGCGAAATAAATGAATGCCACAACAAAAACTATTCCAAGAAAAATCAAAAATGGAATTGTTGATCCTGTTGTATTACCTGCTTTTACATCGTTCGCTGTTATTTTATTTTTTCTTGCATATATATCAGTTCCGCCTAAATTCATTACCTCATTTAGTAGTTTTTCTTCTGGTAAGACACTTGTTGAAAGATTTGGCTTTTCTGTTTGAATAATACTCATTATCTTTTGTGAGATTGGAGAATTTTTTATCTCAGAACTAAATGTCAAATAATCTGTAATTTCCTTTCTCTTACCAGATAAGACGGTATCACTTCCTGGACAAATTTCTTCTTTTCTCCTATTTACGTAACCAGCTTTATCATGTGCAAAATTTTCAAGTTCTTTTCTATATTTATCTCTTTCTGGTTCGAGTTTCGAATGCCTTTGTTTTACATATATATCTTTCTGTTTTTGATATTTATCTATTATATTTTTTCTTTGAGATTCATATGTGTTGCTATCTGTATATCTTCCGTGGAAATCTGTAATGCCACGTATTTGTCGGTTATATTCATCTTCTACAGACCTGCTCTGAACTTCTTTTATATAGCTTTTTCTATAATCATCTCTTGTTTCACTAGATTTTTTTAACCTGTCACTAAGCAAGCCTGCATCTCCAAATGCTTTTTGAGCTTTTTCTGTTTCTGAATGAGCTACTTTTATTCCTTCTAACGAATGCTGGTAACGATCATATGTGCTTATATACTCCTCATAATCATCAGAAGGACATTTCCAGTCTTCCAGCCATTTAGGTACTCCAGATTCTGCTATTCCAGTTTGCATACCACTCTTCCTTTCCACATTACATATCATTATTTTCAGTATGTTTATGAAAAATTTTTCACATCCTACCCTATTATATATCGTTTTGTTGAATTAAGTCAACAGTACGCGCTTATTTTTATCGTCTATTGTGGATATAATTAAACAGCAGAAGAGGAGGAGAATTCTTTTATGTTTGATAACGAACTGTGTTTACAAGAAATCGGGAAAAGAATCATGGAACGACGAAAAAAACTTGGACTTACACAAGAAGCTCTTGCTGAAAAAGGGGATGTTACAACTCAGTTTGTCTCTTACGCTGAATCAGGCAAACGAGCAATGCGCCCGGAAAACCTTCTAAAAATCTCATCCGCACTAAATGTAAGTGCCGATTATCTGCTTACAGGGGAAATCATTGATAAAGACTTGTTAATTCTCTCCGGCAAGCTCCAAAAGCTTACACCGGCTCAAGTACGAACTGTTGAAAGTATTATTGATGAATGTATTACGCTTTTTGGTTCAGAGAAATAATGAACTTTTTCCTTTTCCACTTAAATATCAAACACAGAAAGTTGTTCGTTTTTTCTGAAATATTATGGTAAGCGATGAAAAACCGGGAGGTTATTCATTGCTTACGTATGATACGGCTTTAGCCTGTTCAAAATGTCTACGCATCGTGTAGACACTTTGAACTACAATCCATCTGCTTTGCGGGTGGTGTACACTTGTTATACGCAAAAATCACCTTTCCGCACTATAATAGAGGTGTTCTGCACTATTATTATAGTACGGAAAGGTGATTTTATGGCAAAGAAAACGAATGATCTATTACACAAAAAAACCAGGAACTGTCTTCAGTTTGAAATACAGATGTTCTTTTGGCTGTTCCCTTCCTTCTTCCATAAAGTCATTTGAAAACATATCAAAGCTGCTTAAAAAACAGACCATTTATACCGTGAAGCCTTTTGACTACGGATAACTAATACACTGGATATTTCCCCACTGGAATGAAATCAGGATGCGTCCACCCGACTTCATTTTCTTTTCTAATAGCAACATATGCTTCGAACTCGTTATGACACATGCCACATTTCACTTTACGAGTAACTGTCAGTCCTGGAGGAGACATCAGCGATATTATCGGATGTTCACCTGCATGCTGTGCTGTATGCTTGTCTAATACCTGCTGTTCCTCATCTGTTAGACGGATTGTCCAATATTCATGTTCCTCACCACAATGAGGACATGACGGATTAATTTTATATAGTCTTCCCATTATAGGTTCCCTTTCAAATGTTTTAATATTTCTATATCGCTTTTTAGAATAACGGAATCATTTTTTTCCGCATATTCTCTTTCTCTATTATTTTATATACCTTTATACGGCGGTAGGGGGCGATATAACTTTCCAATATAGAGAATGCAGTTTGACATAATAAATATTAAAAGAATACTTTTTATACGATACTACTTGCATAATATAACAAAATGATTTAATATACAATATGAAATATATTATATTTAAAAAGAATATGTTAAAGCACAGTTTATGTCCAATAAAATATTGAATGGAATATAAAATGGGTGATGTAAGTATTATTGCAAGACGACTTGCTGATGGTCATGTTCAATACGGCTGGAGCGGAAATGGAGGGTATTTTAGCATGGTGGGAATTAGACTGCTATTATGGTATCAAGAGCCTGAAAATGTAGAATATCTATTTTCACTTGGGCAGACCTCATTAATCGGAAAGATTGGAAGTGAAAAAGGCGGTTCTAATTGGTATGAAACTCATTGCCCTACAGGAGAGCCATTCTGGCTAGATAATACGGAAAGAATGATTTTTAGTAGAATTATGTTTATTGATTATGGCTATTTTTATGATTTAGACCATAAATGGTATTATACTATTCCCGGACCGTTTAGAATTAAAATTCCATTGGAGCTGATTGAAAATAATCTTGATGAAAGAGATTATGAATTTAAGTATGAATGCGAAGTAGAGGCGAGGATTGCCAGATTTATTTTAAATGATTATAAAAAGACAGATCCGATTTTTGAAGAGTTTATACATACGAAAGGCTATACTTCGGAAGTAATACTTGCAAATATTAGTGAGAACGATACTCCTTCACTTTATAATCTATATTGTAAATATCGTGATATATATGATTACTTTGATGATTGGATTCTGGTAAAATCCAACGCCAATCATACGGAAATATCGGAAATTGTAGTAAAAAAGAAAATGGATGTACATATAGAAACTTGTAAATGGTAATATAGTAATCAAATACAATTGTTATGAAGGATAGTCTTGCCATCGTGGGGCTGTCGGTTAATACCACATTTCGGCATCACTAGTAGTAATTGAAAGGATCCCTGCAAGGACGAGGCTTGTTAGGCTTCTATCTTGCAAGGAATCCTTTTTTCTATGAAAGATGAACTTTATTTTTGTCCTCAAAAATTCCTTGTTCGGATTTCTACAGCAGCACTTTTGATTAAGCAGCAGATACTGGCATTCTGTCTCCGTCATTTTTACCACCTATGATCAGCTGACCGACAAACTTTGCTCAAAAAATAAAAGGCACCTTTTCTACCGTGATGTCATGTACAGAGAGGGAGCAGAAGGAGAAAAGACACCATAAATATTTTTTTGATATTTCCATGATGTGCGCTACTCCTAGAGCGTGTTTGAAAAATCATTCCCGCAATCTGTACGCCCCACTTTGCGGGAGATTTTGCCCGAATTCAGTTGCCGTAGCCCGCTACGGCGCCCTCATCCGGACAAAATCTCCCACAAATTGTGACGCACATCTTGCAGAAAGCCTTTTTCAAACACGCTCTAGCCCTCTTCTGCCATGGAAATTGCATAGTCAATGCGAACCTCCTTGATCGGATTTAAAAATTCATCTACGTCATAGTATAAATTCTGCAAAATTGGTATCAGATCGATATACTCTTCCATTCCATTAAGGTTTTTGTATTTTGCAGTTACGACCAGGTATCCATGATCCCATTCTTTAATACTTGTATATTTTTCTAATTTCGAAGAAGTTACGAAGCGAATCACTTGATTTCTAAAGATAAAAATCGTATATTGGTGATCACTTTTTAAAACGGCATAATCTTCTTTTTTCTGTACACTCATCCCTCAGGCACCTCCGATTCCTTATGAACATATTATAGTATTGTTCCTTACTGCCGTCATTCAGTTTCTGAGTATATAAAAAACGAACCGAATGCTTTATCCCTTTGGAATCAGAAGGTGCTGGCTGATTATGTCATTGGCACATTACATGAGTGTTATAGGAAATGGGGAACCCAATCATTTCACATATCCAAATTTCACCAATTCCTGTATAAATGCACTCCGTCTTGAATATCGTTTGCGATATTCTGCCATAAATGTACTTTTTTCACCGATAGTTCCATAAGACTCCTTCATAAAGGTAAATGACCAGCCAAGTGATTCTCTTACATTCATGCCCTGGGTCATTACAGTATCAAATTCTTTATTCCAGAAAAGAAGCATAAAATATAATTCATTATCCGTTTTATATAGACCCTGGCAGATTTTTGCTGCCTGTCGTTTGTTGTTTTCCCAATTGGCTCCACAGAAGCGCAGACGAAGGTAATGAACAAGCGACGGATTAGAGCGGAATGCTTCCAGCCAGCAATATTCGCATACTGATTCCTGATTATTTTCACATGCATATTTGGCTGTAAGCAGAGCTATTTCGCTTCGGACTTTTGTGTTTTCGGAAATCCTTTCCAATGCTTCAATACCAATGCTCATCATACGTTGATTTTTATCAGGATCAGAGTTTTGCTCCAAGATCTGCTTATATAACTCAGGACAAGTATTTGCATATTTTCTGGCTGTGTCGAGAATCTGCTGTTCATCCTGAAGCATAGACTGGGCTTCTTTCAAAAGTATTTTTACACCCATGCCGCTGTGGGTCCCCAGGTATTCAATCCAAAGCGGAAGGAACTGCTCAAACTCAGGTAATTCAAAGTATCCAAAAAGATTTCTCTTTTATGCTCTGGTAATGTTCTGGCAATTTCATGGATAACAGCAAGCAACTGGTCCTTTGATAACTGTTTTGCAAGTTCATCTGATTTTCTTAAAAAAGTTGGTAAATTCATTTGTATTCTCCATGTATATTGCTTAAATCAGTATTGGACATAATCATATTTTTTAATTTATCCAGCAGAAAAATATTAAGGGCAGTTTCACTGGCACCAATGGATACACTTCCGTGAGACAATCCGGAGCTGTCTGCCAGTTCCTCTTCTGCAATCTGAAACTGCTCCAGACAGTTCATGGCCCGGGTGATATTGGGCTGGCTGTTATTTAAAGCCTGGGCTGCTTTGGTAAAGTTGTGGTACTTTGCTACATAATAGAAAATTTTGTAATACTCGAAATTTACATCCATAATAGGTTTCCTTTTTTTACCATGTACTTTGTTCCCTTATTCACTGTCTATGCAGTCTGCTTTTATAAACAAAGTCAGGCAGTAATCGGAATCTTCCGTGTTTGGGCTGTCCTGGCATACCAGCAGGTCAGGTGTCTGGGAAATAATGTCCAGTGCACGAACACTGTGTTCATTATAATAACAAAATGTGCTGTCGAATATCTCATAGTCGAACACTTCCTAGTCTTCAACAGATATAACCTTATCTTCAGAAAGGAACAGGTCAGATTCCACATTCAGAACGTAGCCCTTGTCCGAAGCTTCTCCGTCTAAAAAGAAAATGCCTATACAGGTATCATCTCCGTAAGCATAGTAAAGGATGGTATCCTCAGATTTAAAAACCGAAAAGCTGGTGATTTCACCTGTATCTGCATCTGTCTCAAAGGTTCCATCCGGATGAATGCACAAATCCGTATTCTCCTCACGTTGAGACATGGTTACATGGCAGTCTCCATTGGAATCAAAGCTTGCTTCATATGAGAATTCTGCTTCTGCAAGCAGCCAATGACCTTTTAGATCGCTGCCTGTAAGCGTTATGTCATTCCCGGCGAAAAGAGTTGCAGGAGTAAAGCAGATTGTAAGGATTGCAGCTGCTGGTATCAAAACTTTTTTTAACATGGAAAAACCTCCTGTAGCTGATATAATAGATTATAAAGCTATTATATCAGCCACAGGAGGGAATGAAAAGAGGCATGGTTGCAAAACTTTCCCAAAACCTGTTCACACAGCATGAACATTACCCTCTCGAATTGTGTGGATTAATAAATTTTTGCACAAAAAAAGCAGACAAAGGGATTCTTCTTAGACCCCATTGTCTGCTTTTCGCACAAAAATCATATTCGGTATTATAACCTGCATTGTTTTTATAATCAAGAAAAAACTATGTTATTTTACTTCAACAAGCTCGATTCTGAAGTTCAGTTCTTTTCCTGCCATTTCATGATTGGCATCAAAGGTAATGGTCTTCTCTTCCTTCGCTGTTACCTTAACCGGGAAAGGCTGTCCAAACTGATTAGACAAGTATACCTGCTGTCCTACAGTAAGATCCTCAGAACCTGGAAGCTGTGCGATTTCAACAGTAAAGATCGCATCCGGGTTAGGCAGCCCATATGCTTCCTCCGGCATCAGATGAACATCTACCACCTGACCTACCTCCATATTTGCAACTGCCGCATCGAAGCCTTTGATCATCTGTCCGGCTCCGCAAATGAATTCTAGCGGTTCCCCGCGGTCATAGGAGGAATCAAATTGAGTTCCGTCGTTAAAGGTTCCTCTGTAATGAGTGCGGCAGGTCTTTCCAACATTCGGTCCGGTGATCACAGGCTTAGAGCCGCATCCGCCGCAGCTGCCACCACAGGAGCCGCCATCTTCGTGGCTTCCACAGGAATGACCCTCCTCGTGATCTCCACAGGAATGGCCTTCCTCATGGTGATGGTGATTACAGTTGGCACCTGTTGATACAAGCTCACCGCGCAGGTAAGCCTCTACAGCCTGATCTGCATCTCCATTTGCTCCGGAGCATACTTCCACGCCAGCCTCTTTAAGAGCTGTCTGTGCTCCGCCGCCAAGACCACCGCAAATCAGCACATCAATGCCCTGCTCTCCAAGAAGTCCGGCAAGAGCGCCATGACCTAATCCATTGGAGCTGATCACTTCACTGGAAATGATCTTGTTATCCGCTACCTCATATACCTTAAAAAACTCTGTTTTTCCAAAATGCTGGAAAATATTTCCATTGTCGTATGTTGCTGCAATTTTCATATGTACAATCCTCCATTAATCATATGAGTTATAGTATAACGTGATAAGAGAATAAAAGCAAGGGGTGTTCTTTTAAGGACCCGGCAAATCCTTTTGGAAATTTTTTAATAAAATAATTAAAAAATCTTTTCTGTTGTTTCATAACGTGTTATACTTACTTTCGAATTGAATGATATGCAAAATAGGATTTTATGCGTTAAGTGTTCGGTGAATGGGGAGTTGTCACTGAAACGAAAAGCACGTCTTACGGTATATTATCCGCACCCGTTGCAAGCACTATAAGAGGATATCTCATATTGTGTCAGACAGTGTTTGGAAATTACGTCCAAACACTCTTTAGGGAATGTTTTCGACATACATTCTATCACAATTGGAGATATCCTTTTTCTTTTTGATATTAAAAGGATAATCTCCACAGCAAAATACAAAGGAGGTTATTTTAATGGTTGACAAACAAAAGGTAGAAGAGGCGATTCGTTTGCTTCTTGAGGGAATTGGCGAGGATATTACACGAGAAGGTCTGATTGATACTCCGGACAGAATCGCACGTATGTGTGAGGAAATCTATGGCGGTCTTGACCAGGAGGCTGACAAGCATTTGTTAAAACAGTTTCCGGTAGAGAACAATGAGATCGTATTGGAAAAAGACATTACTTTTTATTCTATGTGTGAGCATCATCTTATGCCCTTCTATGGGAAGGCACATCTTGCCTATATTCCGGACGGAAAAGTCACCGGCTTAAGCAAGCTGGCGCGCACAGTAGAGGTTTACGCCCGAAGACCACAGATTCAGGAACGGCTTACCGTACAGATCGCAGATGCGCTGGAACGTGCCCTTGCACCTAAGGGAATCATGGTAATGCTGGAGGCAGAGCATACCTGCATGACCATGCGCGGGGTTAAGAAGCCAGGAAGCAAAACCATCACCACTGTAACCAGAGGCGCTTTTAAGGAAGATAAGGAATTACAGAAAATGTTCCTTTCTATGGTTGGAAAATGAGCAGCTTCATATCCGAAACAAACCGTATTAATTTAATCTGGCAGCATCCCCTTTACCAGGAACACTGCCGGAAGATACAGGAGCTTGAAAGAGACCGGATTTTCTGCAGGCATACACCGGAGCATTTTCTGGATGTTGCAAGGCTGATGTATATTTATTCTCTGGAAGAAAAGCTTAATATATCCAGAGACATTATTTATGCTGCTGCTCTTCTTCATGATATTGGACGGGCGCAGCAATACACCTTTGATATTCCCCATGATACTGCAGGAGTAAAAATTGCAGAGGAAATTCTGGCAGAGCTTCCGTTTACTGAGCAGGAAAAAGAAGAAATACTCTCAGCAATCGGTCAGCACAGAACTGAGGCTGACGGTAATGCTCTGTCCCTTCTTTTATACAAGGCCGACAAAAAATCCAGAAATTGCTTTTTATGCGCCCAGGTTTCTGAATGCTACTGGCCTTCTGAGAAAAAAAACATGAAAATTGAATACTGATAGAAAAATAAAATAGGAAGGATGGTTTTTGCTTATGAAAATCGGAAACCGTTTATTTGATACAGAAAATCATACTTACATAATGGGTATCTTAAATGTTACACCTGATTCCTTTTCCGATGGGGGAAAATGGAATCATATAGATGAAGCCTTAAGACATACAGAGAATATGATTGCAGAGGGTGCGGATATTATTGATATTGGCGGCGAATCCACCCGCCCGGGACATACTCCTGTCAGTGCTGATGAAGAAGCCCAGCGTGTTCTGCCTGTTATTGAGGCAGTCAAAAAGCGTTTTGATATTCCCATTTCTGTAGATACCTTTAAAAGCAGTGTTGCAAAAAGTGCTATCCAGGCCGGAGCAGATCTGGTTAATGATATCTGGGGACTAAAGTATGATTCCCAGATGGGGGCGGTAATTGCAGAATCTGATGTGGCATGCTGTCTTATGCATAACAAATCCAACACAGAATATAAGAACTTTCTTATAGACATGCTCTCTGAAACCCAGGAATGTGTCAATCTTGCAAGACAGGCAGGAATCAAGGATGAGAAAATTATCCTTGACCCAGGTGTGGGATTTGGAAAAACATTTGAAATGAATCTGGAAACTATGAAGCATCTGGAGCTTTTCCAGAATCTGGGCTTCCCGGTTCTTCTTGGTACCTCACGCAAATCCATGATCGGACTGGCATTGGATCTGCCTGTAGACCAGCGCGTAGAGGGAACATTAGCAACCAGTGTGATTGGCGTTATGAAGGGCTGTGCTTTTGTCCGTGTCCACGATGTTAAAGAGAATAAGCGCGTGATTCAGATGACAGAAGCCATTTTGGCGCAGAGATAATTCACTGAAAGGAAGTAATGCTATGGAAAAAACCAGATTAGATAAAATAGAAATTAAAGAGCTGGAAGTTTTTGCCAATCATGGTGTGTATCCTGAAGAAAATATTCTGGGACAGAAATTTGTTATTTCTGCCACTCTTTTCACCAGTACCCGTCAGGCTGGCGTAACAGACGATCTGTCTGCCTCCATCAATTATGGAGAGGTCAGTCACATGATTACGGATTTTACCAGAAAGCACACCTTTAAGCTTTTGGAAGCTCTGGCAGAAAATCTGGCAGAGATGCTTCTTTGCACGCTCAAAGGTCTGGAAATGGTTACTTTGAAAATCGAAAAGCCCTGGGCACCTGTAGGCCTTCCGCTGAAAACCGTGTCTGTGGAAATTACCAGGAAATGGCACACTGCATACATTGCATTTGGCTCCAACATGGGAGACAAGAGGCAGTTTATTGATAACGGGATCCGTGGACTTTCTCAAACAAAGGGATGCCGGATTGAGGCTGTATCTGATTATCTTATTACTGAGCCTTATGGAGTCATTGATCAGGATGAATTTTTAAACGGAGCGTTGAAAATGCGCACACTCCTTACACCGGAAGAATTGCTTGAGCGCCTGCATCAGCTGGAGCAGGAAGCAAACCGGGAACGCATTATTCACTGGGGGCCACGGACGCTGGATCTTGATATTCTGTTTTATGACCAGGAGATCATTGACAGTCCAACGCTCCATATTCCACATACTGATTTACAGAACCGCACCTTTGTTCTTATTCCTATGAATCAGATTGCCCCTTACTTGCGGCATCCTGTATTAAATCAGACAATCTCGCAGCTTTTGGATTCTCTTTCCTGAATTATTCCCCAAAAAGCTGTCAAAAAAGCCCCAGATTAAACTGGGGCTTTTCTTTCACTTGATACAATTATTCAGAAATCAGATTGCACGGGTAGCTTCCTTAAGCCATGCTTTCTCATCTTCATTCAGATATGGAGAAATCTTCTCATATACCTGTGCATGATAATCATTAAGAAGTGCTCTCTCCTGGACAGACATCTGCTGTGGAACTACACCGTCAAGGTCAAAGGGAACCATAGTCAGATGCTCAAAGCACATAAACTGTCCGAAGCTTGTTTTTTCTGCCTTCTTGCATACGATCATATTTTCATGACGGATTCCGTATTCATTCTCCACATAATATCCAGGTTCATCTGAGGTAATCATACCCTCTTCCAGTACTGCGTTATCTCCCGGAATGATTCTCCAGCGGAAGCTGTTTGGCCCTTCATGGACATTCAGCAGATAGCCGACTCCATGACCGGTTCCGTGATTAAAATCCTGACCAAGCTCCCAAAGTGGTCCACGAGCCAGATAATCCAGGTTTACGCCTGTGCATCCATAACGGAATTTTGCATTTGCCAGATTCAGCATACCGCGTAAAACGGCTGTAAAGTATTTCTTCTGTTCATCATTTACAGAACCCATAACAATGGTACGTGTGGTATCTGTAGTGCCCTCGTAATAATGTCCGCCGGTATCTGCCAGAACAAAATTTCCCGGTTCAATGGAAATATCTGTTTCAGGTGTTGCAGAATAATGATTAATGGCAGCATGAACACCGTAAGAAATAATAGGATCAAAGCTGTTGCCGATAAAGTTCTCCTGCTGCTTGCGCAGGCTATAAAGCTTCTCTGTAACACTAAGCTCCGTCATTGGAACCTTGCCCACATTTTTCTTTAACCAGTAAATAAATTTTGTGAGAGCCACACCATCTTTAATATGGGCGATGCGCTCATTCTCTACCTCTATCGGATTTTTGATTGCCTTTGGAAGGAAGGTAAGATTCTCTTCATCCAGAACAGCTACGCCCTCCGGGATACTGCCTGCGAGGCGGCTGTTAGCTTTCTTTTTACAAAGAAGGACCTTCATATCTGTTGTGAATGTTTTTACATATTCATAAATATCGTCATATGGAAGAAGGGCTACGCCATCCTTTGCCAGTGCATCCTTAACTTCTGCCGGAAATGCTTTTTCATTTGCAAACAGAAGGATTTTGGTTTTGGTCATTACCAGGTAAGAAAGAACAACCGGACAGCAATGCACATCGCCGCCGCGGATATTTAAAAGCCATGCAATATCATCCAGAGAGGTCAGTACAAAGGCATCTGCCTTCTTCTCTTCCATTGCCTTGCGGATCCTTGCACATTTGTCAGCACGAGATTCTCCTGCCCACTTCACGTCCAGCTCCATAACCGGCTCACATGAAAGCGCAGGGCGGTCTTCCCATACTTCTCCCACAAGATCATAGTTTACGCAAAGAGCTGCGCCCTTCTTTTCAAGAATCTCTGAAAGCTCAGCTGCTTCCTTCGCACTGACAGTTCTTCCGTCAAAGCCCAGACACATGCCCTTTCCCAATTTTTCCTCCAAAAACTGGTGTACAGTGGGAACGTCCGGTTCGCCCATTTTAAAAAGCTCTACACCTGTGCCCTCCAGCTGCGCTGCAGCCTGGATAAAATAGCGGCCGTCTGTCCATAAACCAGCCATGTCCTCCATGATCACAGCTCTTCCTGCAGAACCGGTAAAGCCTGTGATAAATTTCCTGCACTTAAAATATTCTCCTACATACTCTGAAGCATGAAAATCATCTGTGGGAACAAGATAGGCATCTATTTTTTTCTCCCGCATCTTCTCGCGAAGAGCCTCGATTCTCTCCTTTACTGTCATAGCATAATCTCCTTTACTATTGTTTTATCCTTAATGCTTAGGCTGGTAACGCATATCTGAAACATTATATACGGTTACAAAAGCCTTTGGATCCTCCTGATTGATGTAATTCATCAGCTTCTGATATTCGGATTTATCTACAATGGTAATGATTTCATTTCGTCTTTGCATATTGTAAGCGCCGATTGACTCATAGATGGTTGCTCCACTGTGCAGATCCTCTACAATAAACTGACGAAGCTCCTTCTCCTTCTGCGTGATGATACAGACCCGTCTTTTGATATTGTGGTCAAAAATAAAGTGATCCAGAACAATTCCATTAAAGTATGTTCCAAGAACACTAAGCACTACTGTCTTTTTGTCATATACAAGTGCGGCAGAAAGTGCTACGCACATTCCTGATAAAGACATTGCTTTTCCAATCTCCATGTGAAGGTACTTGTTCATGACCTTCGCTACAATATCCAGGCCGCCGGAAGAAGCATTTCTGTTGAAAAGAATACTTGAGCCAATACTTACCACAAGAATATAGCACAGCACATCCAGCTCCTGGCTGTTAGTCATAGATCCGAAATCCGGAAATAATTTTTCGAAAAGGCCAAGAAACAGAGGCAGCATTATACTTGTGTAAATAGTCTTTACGCCAAACTCCTTTCCGCAGGTAAGAAACCCCACAATTAAAAGCACTACATTCAGGATCATAGTAATCGTAGACAATGGCAGGGGAATAAAATTGGTAAGTACAATACCAAGACCTGACATACTGCTTATGGAAGTGTGACTGGGGACCAGAAAGAAATATACGGCAGCTGCTATGATGGCCATAACCCCGGTCAGAATAAGTGCTTCCCTTAATACATTAAAATAGTTGAAATCTTTTTTCATGGTTACTACTACTCCCTACATTATTTTCCCAACATGCTTTAGTATACTTAAGATTGCAGGGTTTGTCTATATGGATTTCGGAAAAACAGTGATTGTATGCGGCAAATCAAAAGGGAGAATTGATACACTATAAGGTATAGCAGTCATAGCGAATGGCTTTTCCGCTTAAAGTATAGGATGGCTTTCTTTCTGCAAGAAATTCACTTTTTAAGGGGCGTTTTACAATAATCTTTGACGGTCTGGTCTTAATGGCAGCGTCAAAAAGCTCTGTTTCAGCAGAGCAAGGCGGCTCCAGCTTCTGAATCAGCTGAAGCTTTTTGTTGATCAGGCTGGACTTCTGCCTTGCAGGAAACATGGGGTCCAGATAAATTACATCTACCGGGTCAAGAAGCTTTGACATCTGGTCTATGCTGTTGCCCTCTATCAGCTTCATGCGGCCTGCAATGTCCTTTAGGAGCGGATGCTTCCTGGCCCGTCGAAGTGCGTCCTTTAAAAGAACTGCGATCACAGGATTCTGTTCATACAAGGTTACTTCATAGCCCTGTGCTGCCAGAAGGAAAGCGTCCTCTCCCATTCCTGCTGTGGCGTCAATGGCTTTTCGCCCCTCTTTTTCAGATTTGGCTGCGCGGACAAGCATCTCATGCTGCAGTCGTCCGTTGGTGACTCTGTGAAGCATGTTTTCAAAATCTCCCTGGTAGCTTAATCCGAAGCCGACTAAAGAAACTCCTTTGGAATTAAACAAAACAGTCAGCTGGCTTCCCGGTTTGTCCATCATGCAGAAGCCTGTTCGCCTGGAAAAGGCTTCTGCCATGTCCTTTTGTCCGCCCTTTTCAAGGCAGACTACGATCTCACTGTTCATTTTCAAGCAGCTGTCTCTCCACAGCTTCAAATCCAATCCGCTCAATAGTTTCTGCGAAGCGCTCTCCTTTGATACCGTTATCACGGAAGAAAAGGATGGCTTTTTCAATCACGTCTAAGGCCTCCTCTTTGGAGGTGAAAATCCTGCCAAGAGCTCTTCCCTTTGCTACTTTTTTGCCCCAACGTCCGCCAATGTAGATTTTGTAGCCGTAGGTGCCGTCTTCAATGGTGCCAAACGGGCATTTTCCTACGCAGCGTCCGCAGTGCTGGCAGGTCTCTTTGTCAATCTGGATTTTTCCATTGATCACCTTTGCCACTTTGTTTGGACAGCTGGCTTCGATGGCACATTTTTTGCAGCCCTTACAGGCATTGATGCTGACCTGTGGGATTCTCTGGCCGATAATGCCAACATCGTTCAGGTCTGGTTTGACGCAGTTATTTGGGCAGCCTCCAACTGCAATCTTAAATTTATGGGGAAGGGAGGTATCCCGGTATCCTTCGTAGAAGCGCTTGTAAATTTCTTCTGAAATTGCGTAGGAATCCAGAAGTCCGTACTGGCAGGTGGTTCCTTTACAGGATACTACAGGACGGACCTTGGCTCCGGTTCCGCCTGTCACCAGGCCCTCCTTCGCAATAAACTGCTGGAATTCTTCAATTTTGTCATAGGGAATTCCCTGCACTTCTACGGAAAGTCTGGTAGTATACAAAAGATTGCCGTTGCCGAACTTCTCTGCCGCTTCTGCCATGCAGCGGTGCTGTGCTGCGGTTACTTTTCCATTGACGGTAAGAATACGGGCAGAAAAAAGATCCGTTCCCCGGTTGTTAAGAAAGCCCATTCCTTTTACGCGGGCTTCGTCTTCTTTGCTGACTGTTAATGCTGACATTTTGCTACCTCGTTTCATGTGTATTTCCTTTAATATAGCACTTGAGGATGTATTTGAAAAATGATATTATTTTATAGAAATGATAGGTATTTTCTATATAAGGAGCAATAGATATGACGATAAGACATCTGACGATTTTTGTTGCAGTGGCGGATCTGGGGTCTATGAGCGCCGCTGCTGCTTCTTTATATTTGTCTCAGCCGACGGTGAGCCAGGCCATTCGGGAGTTGGAAAAGCATTACAATGGTCTTCTTTTTGAACGATTGGGAAAGAAGCTGTATCTCACAGAACGGGGCCAGCTTTTGCTTCCCCAGGCGCGAAATCTGATCCGGCAATTTCAGCAGCTGGAGGAACTGATGCTGAATCAGGGGCAGTCTTCCACACTGAAGCTGGGTTCTACTATTACGGTGGGAACTTGTTTGACGCCCTTTCTGATTCCCCGGCTTCAAAAGAACTGCCCGGAGATTCGGGTCCATTCTTATGTGAGCAATACCAAGGATATTGAGCAGAAGCTTCTTCGCTCGGAGCTGGATGTGGGAATTGTGGAGGGGGAAATCCTTTCTCCGGATCTTACTGTTCTTCCGATTATTGATGACTGCTTGGTGCTTGCGGTGGGAAAGGATCATCCATTTTATGGGAAAAAACGCATTCAAGTACAGGATCTTGTGGGGGAACCTTTTGCTATGCGTGAACAGGGAAGCGGAACCAGGCAGCTGTTTGAGGAGTATGCTGCGAAGCATCATATTTTTGTGCAGACGGTTTGGGAGGCCAACAGTCCCCGGGCGCTTCTGAATGCTGTGCTTTATGACCGGGTACTTGCGGTTATGTCTCTTCGCCTAATGCCGCATGAGATCCGGCATGGAAAAATCAGGGTTTTTTATAATCAAAATGGGGAATGGAACCGAAAATTCAAACTTGTTTATCACAAAAACAAGTTCCTCTCTCCTGCTATTCATGAACTGGAAAGACTGCTTCACACTTATGAAAATATAGAACTTTCGCCGGATATGGGGATACTGGAATGATGTATCCAATATTTTCCATGTCTGGCGGAAGTGTAAAGAATTATTGAAATTTTATTCATCAAATCAAAAGGGCAGGAATATGGCTCCTTCATTAGATTCAGCTTAGATTTTACTGATCAATACTACAATTCCGGCGACGGCAAGGGCGATGATCAGATACAGAATGGTGGCCAGGCCGCGTTTCTCGGCCTCGTTTATGTATTCCTTTGGATAAAAATAGATACAGTTGAGTCCGCTGTCTTTAGCCGCGCATTTTACCAGCAAAAAGAACAGGAGACAGTACAGGATAAGTTGTAATAACAGCATAATCAAATCCTCCTATATAAAAAATGGAGGACCATCAGGTCCTCCGTCTGATTGCAGGATTCTTGCCTGTGCATCTTCCGTTATTCTGGCATGATGTTCCAGTCCCATCAGTTGGTCCAGAAGATAGCAGGACTCACCAGTATCAGAACCAACTTTTGCCCGCATTTTTGTATCTAAACCATTAAGAAATTCTATGGCAGGTTTGGTTCCTTTAGATTGGTATATGGTATATACCATATTGTCAATTGCAAATTATTATATTACCGTTCACTGGTAATATAATCACAGCATCTCATGAATCTCCGGGAAGATGCAAAGGCTGCGGGCTAAGGTTCCGGTGATCAGGGCGATTATGGTGCCGTAGTTGGTGAAGGGGATGGACTGGTCGGTGGCGGTGCGCATGCGGTACTGGATTTCGCGGTGGTTCAGCATGCAGCCGCCGCAGTGGATCACCATGGAATAAGGGGCAAGGTTCTCTGGGAATTCGGTGCCGGAGCAGAATTGGAAATTCAGGGACTTGCCGGTGTACTGCTGGAGCCAGTTTGGCAGCTTTACGGTGCCGATGTCGTTGCACTGGCGGTGGTGGGTACAGCCCTCAGCGATGAGAACAGTGTCCCCGTCCTGAAGGTTTTTCAGGGCGGAAACGCCTGCCACTGCAGTTTTCAGGAAGCCTTTGTAATTTGCCATCAGTATGGAAAAAGAAGTCAGGGGGATGGAATCGGGTGTGATTTTTCCTACCATGGAAAATGCCTGGCTGTCCGTGATGACCATTGCTGCCTTATTTCCCAGCTGGTCCAGGGCTGCTGCAAGTTCATGCTCCCGGACTACCACTGCAATTGCCCCGGCTTCTAATACATCCCGGATGGCCTGCTGCTGGGGCAGGATCAGCCTTCCTTTTGGTGCGGATTCATCGATGGGACAGACCAGGATCACGGTATCAAGAGGTTTTAGCAAGTGGCCGACCAGTTTTTTTGTCATGGTGTCGGTTTGAATCAGGTGGCCTAAGCGTTCCTTTAATTCTTGGATATTGGTTTTCTTTAGGGCGCTGACCCAGATCTCATGTTCCCCGGCATCTGGTATGGGAGAAATAAGGTCGGATTTGTTGTATACGATCAGATAGGGAAGCTCTTTTTCACGGAAAAGAGTGATCAGTTCCTGATCGGCAGTGGTTGGTCCTGCTGTGGCATCTACCACAAGTACGGCAATGTCAGTTTTGTTCAGGATTCGTTTGGTGCGTTTTACGCGAAGTTCGCCAAGCTCTCCTACATCATCAATGCCTGGAGTGTCAATGATGACTACGGGGCCAAGGGGAAGAAGCTCCATGGATTTGGTAACCGGGTCGGTGGTGGTTCCTTTTATGTCTGATACAATGGAAAGCTCCTGGCCAGTTACGGCGTTGACTACGCTTGATTTGCCTGCGTTTCGGCAGCCGAAAAAGCTGATGTGGAGGCGGCCTGCGGAGGGTGTTTGATTTAAAGTGCTCATAGCTTAGCATCTCCTTTTTCTTTGAAAATACAAATGTGGGGACAGCAGACGCCATCCCCCAAGATATTTGCTCTAGAGCGTGTTTGAAAAAGGCTCTAGAACCGGAAATCCCGCTCTCCGCCTGCAATCTTCACAAGGCGCTCTTCCACAATTTTTCTTACTTTTTCGTTTGGAATATCCTGAAGCTGGGACTGGATCATGGTGTCGCCGAGGGTGCGGGTTTTGTCGGAGGCGTAATCCTGCAGGTATTCTTTTAAGGTCATCAGGGCGTTTGGCAGACAGCAGTTCTGGATCTGACCGGATTTGCAAAGAGACATGAACCGGTCGCCTGTCCGCCCCTCCCGGTAACAGGCGGTGCAAAAAGAAGGAACATAGCCCATTTCCATTAACCAACAGACTACCTCATCCAGGCTGCGGCGGTCAGAAATATCAAACTGTACCGTGTCTTCCGGTCGCTCCTCTTCCGTGTATCCGCCTACGCTTGTGCGGGAACCTCCGCTGATCTGGGAGATTCCAAGATGGAGCACCCGCTCACGGCAGCGCTGGCTTTCCCGGGTGGATACGATCATGCCAGTGTAAGGAACGGCAATGCGGATACATGCCACGATCTTAGCAAAGGTATCATCGCTGATTGCATTGGAAAAAGCAGAAGGATCGATATCATCCGCCGGACAGATACGGGGAACGGAAATGGTATGCGGTCCCACCCCGTGAACAGCCTCCAGATGCTCGGCGTGCATAAGGATTCCCGCAAACTCATAGCGGTATTTATCCAGCCCGAACAAAACGCCAAGTCCTACATCATCAATGCCGCCCTCCATGGCACGGTCCATAGCTTCGGTATGATAAGCATAGTCATGCTTCGGTCCCCATGGGTGAAGCTGCTCATAAGATTCCTTGTGATAGGTTTCCTGGAAAAGAATGTAGGTGCCGATGCCGGCATCGTGAAGCTTCCGGTAATTTTCCACGGTGGTTGCAGCGATGTTTACGTTTACCCTGCGGATGGCGCCGTTTTTGTGTTTGATGGAATAAATGGTTTGGATAGATTCCAGTATGTATTCAATGGGATTGTGGATGGGATCCTCTCCTGCTTCCAGGGCAAGACGCTTGTGGCCCTGATCCTGAAGAGCGATAACTTCCGCGCGGATTTCCTCCTGGGTCAGCTTTTTGCGGGGGATGTGCTTGTTGATGGCATGGTAGGGACAGTAAGTACAGCCGTTTACGCAATAGTTGGAAAGGTACAAAGGCGCAAACATTACAATACGGTTGCCGTAAAAATCCTTTTTGATCTGCTCGGCCAGAGCATAGATTTCCTGAACCTTTTCCGGGGTTTCGCAGGCAAGAAGCACGGAGGCATCCCTGTGGCTTAAGCCTTTACGCAGCTTTGCTTTTTCCAGGATCTCATCGATCAGGGGGAGGTCGTCTTTGTGTTCGTCTGCATAGGCAAGGGATGCAAGGATTTCTTCGTGGTCAATAAATTCTTCGGCTTTTAATGATTTGGGATCGTACATAATGGTTTCCTTTCTTTTGGGTCAGGACGGGCCTTTCCCATTAGTGAAGTGTTATGGAGTTCCGTATTCAGTTTTTATTTTGAGCGCCTGGAAAGATGGTCGCCTCTAGACACCACTACCTGATATCCAATGGATTTCATGCGCATGGAAAGACAGTTGCGGCACTGTGCTGCCTCATCCCCGGTGCAGATCTTGTTGTCGTAGAGTGCGTATTTTTCCCGCACCTCTGTAGGGGAAAGGTTGGGCATGCACACGTTTGCACCAGCCTGGATGCCTTTTTCCCGGCCCTTTGGGTGGATGGTTCCAAGGGCTGTGGTGGCCGGAAGCAGAGCCTGGGGAAGCATCAGACGAAGGATGCCAAGGAGAAAAAGGGTCTGCTCTAAGGTGCCGGGGGCCTGAGCCCGAAATGGGGTGTCTTTCTGTGGAATAAAAGGGCCGATGCCCACCATCTCCGGCTGCAGCTCGTGGATAAAAAGCAGGTCCTCTGCCAGCTGCGAACTGTTCTGTCCAGGAGAGCCTACCATGAATCCGCAGCCAACCTGGTAGCCAATGCTTTTTAAATCCCACAGGCATTGTTTCCGGTGAGCCAGGCTTAGTTCCGGCGGATGTAAAATCCGGTAGTGAGCATCCTCGGCAGTTTCGTGACGGAGAAGGTACCGTTCTGCTCCTGCGTCAAACCAGCGCTGGTAGGTTTCCCGATCATGCTCTCCCACGGAAAGGGTGATGGCGCAGTCAGGATGCTGACTTTTGATAGAGCGCACCAGATGCTCAATCCGTTCTGGAGTGTAAAAAGGGTCCTCTCCGCCCTGCAGTACGAAGGTGCGAAAACCAAGCTGATAGCCCTCTTTGCAGCAGCCAAGAATCTCCTCTTCGGTCAGCCGGTAACGGCTGGCATTTGGGTTGGAACGGCGGATGCCGCAGTAATAGCAGTCATTTCTGCAGTAGTTGGTGAACTCGATCAGACCGCGGACGTAGACATCTGTACCGTAATTGACCCTGCGCACAGCATCTGCTCTAGAAAAAAGATAGGCAGAAAGCGCTTCATTTTGCCCGTCCAAAAGTGTGATCAGTTCTTCTTTTGGCAGAATGTGCTGCTGTTCTAATTTGTCAATGCGTTCTATTTGTGCTTGGATCATAAACCATCTCCCTTTTATAAAAAAAATCCCGCCGCTTCGCTCCCCCTCTTAAAAGGGAAAGATACAGCGGCAGGATTTGTGTCTGCAAAAAAATCATCGTATCTTTCACCTCAAGGATTGGTTTCAGTGTCAGGGGATGCTTGTATTCAATTGTAAAAGCTTCTAAACTTTTCCAGGCTATACCTCTTTCAGACCTTGGAATAAGCCACCTTGGTGGAAATCCCATTCAGCCGTCCAAGAGCACCGGACAGTGCATTGATCTTGTCAAGGGGAGCATCCAGCACCACGCAAATAATGTTGATGCCTTTTTCACGATGGGGAATACCCATCCGTCCGATGATGTATTCTCCATAGGTATGCAAAAGTCCGTTCAGTGGTTCGACGGCGTCCGTATTCTCTACAATAATGCTGATCACAGCAACTCGTGTTTCCATGGAAAATCCTTTCTGTAAAATAAAAAAACAACAAGTTATTTGTGTTTATTATAGTGATAAATTAACCAAAAAGCAATAAAAATTATATTTTTAACAAGCATTTTGTACAAAAATAGTTACTGTTCATAGGTAATATTCCGCGAGGTGTTTTTTGTGAACAAAGTTCACAGAAAACCCGAGGATTGCGGCGCGAAATCATGCAAAGCATGATTTCTGTGCATCGCGAAGCGTGTTACTGGGCACGGAGTGAACCAGTAACCAAAAATAGTTGCTGCGCCGAAAGCATGCAGCAACTATTTCGCAATTGTATTTATTTTCCCTGAATATCCACTAATGAATACTCAGATTTGCATCCGGTTTTGAATTTGATGGCCCAGTCGGAGATTACGGAGGTGACGATGAAATTGGTGTTGTCACGCTTCTCAAGCCGTAAACACGGTCGTCTGAGGCAAGATTGGAATGGTTCTTGATGGTCATAAGGGGGAAAAGCTGTCCGGCATTGAATGGCTTCATGACGGAGATTCCAACGCCTTTTTTTTCACATCTGGAATACAGTTCATAGCGCTCGGCATTACTTCCGATGGAAAAATCTCCCTGTCCGTAATCGTACATAGGGTTGATGGAAAACATCATCATGTCGATTAGGCCCATATCCAGAACCTTGTTTGCCAGCGTGGAGGCAGAGGTTAGGGGCAAAAGGTCTTTTGCCCCTATTTTGCCCCTGATATCATAATAAGGCTTAAACATGGGTTTAAGTCAAGAAAAACTTTCCTGGGAGCTGCTGGCTTGTTGGCTGGTTTTCTGGCTGGCGCGGAACTGCAGGGGTGTTTTCTGGTAAAATTTCCGGAATGCTTTTATGAAGCTGGCGCAGCTTTTGTATCCGGTTTCATGGCTGATCTCCAGGACACTGAGGCTGGTATTGCCAAGAAGCTGGGCGGCTTTTGTCATACGGCATTCATGGACATATTGTCCGATGGATATGTGATAGCACATTTGAAAACCAGCTTTCAGCTTCTGTTCATTCAGAAGCAGCAGCTTACTCAGCTCCGGAATACTGGGAGCAGACTCCGGGTGATCGGTGAGAATCTGATACGCCTGGCTGATGGCAGACAGGTCGAAAGAAGAAAAAGTAATCTGCCTGTTTCCCAGCATGGTACTTGGGCATTTTTCATCCAGGCTGAACTGGCCGTTTTTTACAGATTCACTGATGCTTCCAAGACACTGGAGAATGCATCCTTCCAAAATCAAAGGAGTAAGAGTGCCCCGGACTGCCATGTTGGTGAGCTGGCGCAAAGTAGTCATGGCTGCAGTAGGAAGCCAGTGATAAGTCACGTTTCTGGTAAAACAGGTTACGGAAAAAATGTGCGGATCCACAGTTTTCAGCAGTTCCACAAATGAAGGGGCGATAGAAACCTCAATTCCGCAGTACTGCTCTCCTTTTTTCCAGAACTGTTGTCCCTTCAGATGTCCTTCCAGCACCAGAAAAGAGTCCGGCGTGGAAGAATCTGCTTTTACTCCGTCAATTTTGAAATGGGTGATTCCGGTATAAAAGTTTCCGAAACGAAGCAGCGGTTCTTCATCCTGAAAAGAAATGGAAAAATTATGATGCACAGTATACTGGGCAACTGCCAGGCTGTAAAATCCCTTTCGTTCATAGAGAATCAGGAACCCATCCTCTGGATTTTCTTTATTATCCCATCTGGTACAGGATTCCAGGGATTTTGGGCAAAAGTTCAAAGCTTTCAATATTTTTTCCTGGAATTCCAGGTGCTTTTCCAATGACATAAAATCAGATTTCCCCCATCTTCTGTAATTTACAGCTTTTATTATACCAGGTATTTTCCTGAAAATGCAAAAGAATATTCCAATCGGGTGTAATTTTATTGAAACATTGCCAGACGGAAATTTCTGTGATATGATACCCCTCGTCCAGTTAGCTAACACTAATTTTTGTTAAACACATGAACCACAGAAAGGATAATAAGTATGAAAACAAGAGAAAAACACACAGGTATGCTTCTTGCAGCCGCAGCACTTGCAACCGCGTTTACATGCACTGCTTTCACCGTATCCGCTGCAGAAGAACAGGAAATGCGCACGGTAGAGACAGATAAGGGTGAGGTGGAAATTCCAGTCAATCCTGAAAAAATCGTGTCCGATTACTATCTTGGAGAATTTCTTGCAGTAGATGTAAAGCCTGTTATCGCGTCTCCTTACTCCTTATCCAATAAATTTCTGGAGGAATATATAGACGGGATCCAGGCAATGAACGTTACAAGCGCAGAAACCTCTCTGGAAATGATCGTGGCAGAACAGCCAGATCTGATCGTCACCATTACAGAGGCTGATTATGAGAAGTATTCTGCAATTGCACCTACTGTTTATATTGAAGATGGAAAGCGCTCTGACGAGGAGCTTTTCCTTTACATTGCAGATCTGGTGGGAAAAGAGGACGAAGCGCAGGCTTATGTAGATGATTTCAATACCCGCGTGATGGATGCAAAAGAAGAAATCCAGGGAATTGTAGGGGATCAGACTGTTTCCATCGTAGAGGTATGGCCGCAGCAGATCTATACAATGGGAAGTCATTTCGCAAGAGGCGGAAGCATTTTATATGATATGTGGGATTTAAAGGCACCGGAAAAAGTTCAGGAGGAAATGGTAGACGGGGATACCGCTTATGAAGTTGTTTCTCTGGAAGCACTTCCGGAATATACCGGCGACTTCATTTTGTACGGGGTTCTTGCGGATACAGACAGCTCTTTTGTGGAGGATTCCCAGCTGTGGAACAACCTGGATGCAGTGAAAAATGGAAAGGTTCTTTCCTATGAGCAGGTATCCTTTATGCACCGTGATCCTATCACACTGAATGCACAGCTTGACATTTTCCTTGATTTCTTCAGAGGCTTTGAGGACTAAAATGAACTCCCGAATTAGAAAAACCATATTTTTTATTGTTGGAATCGCAGCCCTTTTTGTGGCTGCGGTTTGTTCTGTAAGGTTTGGAAGTACAAATATATCCGGGGAAAAGATCCTGCAGGCGATTTTGCAGCCGGACTGGTCCGATTCTGCGCAGATTGCCATTCTTGAGCTTCGGATTCCAAGAACCATCGGCTGTATTATCGTAGGTGCCGCATTTGCCTGCGCCGGTGCGATCATGCAGGGAATCACCCGGAATCCTCTTGCCGATTCCGGGCTTCTTGGAATTAATGCAGGATCCTCTTTTGCTCTGGCGGTATGTCTTGCTTTTTTGCCGGGAATGAGCTTTTCCGGCATTGTAATGTGTTCTTTTCTGGGCGCTGGTGCTGCCCTGCTTCTTGTATATGGGCTGATGAGCCTTCGCCACAAAAAGCTGGATCCTGTCAGGCTGGTTCTTGCGGGAAGTGCGGTAAGCATTTTCCTCTCTTCCATCTGTCAGGCAATCTCCCTTTTTTATAATATTGGCTATGATCTTACCTTCTGGACAGCTGGCGGCGTTGCGGGAATCCGTATGAAACAGCTGACCTTTGCAGTTCCTGGAATTGCGGCAGGACTTCTTCTGGCGATGCTTCTTTCCAAAAGGATTTCCCTTTTAAGCCTTGGGGATGACGCGGCAAGAGGACTTGGAATCAAGGTGGAAAGGACAAAAACATTATGTTTGGTGGCAGTGCTTCTTCTTGCAGGAAGTGCGGTTGCACTTGCAGGACCCGTTTCCTTTGTGGGACTTCTGGTTCCCCATGTGGTCCGTTTTTTTGCAGGCTCTGACTACGGCACAGTGATACCTGGCTCTATGATTACAGGGGCTGTGTTTATGCTTCTTGCGGATATTATTTCCAGAGTGATCAATGCGCCTTCCGAAACGCCGGTGGGACTTGTTTTTGCAGTTGTGGGGTCCCATTTTTCATTTGGACGGCAAGAAAGGGGGCGGATGAAAATGACTGATGCAAAGCAGAAAAAAAGAGTCTGTATGGTGTCCCTGATTCTTTTGGTTCTTCTTGCAGCGGGAATCCTTGCAGATATTTATGCAGGGTACAGCCGGCTTTCTCTCCAGGATTTTTGGGAAATTATCTTAGGCGGCGGAGATCCGGGACTTCGGTACACCCTGATTCAGCTTCGCCTTCCCAGGATTTTTACCAGTCTTTTGGTTGGCGTAGGACTTGGACTTGCCGGCGGAATCATACAGGGCGTGGCGAAAAATGATATGGCAGAGCCCGGAATTCTTGGAATCAATGCCGGAGCAGGACTTGCGCTGGCTGTGTTTATCGTATTTTTTGCAGGCAGCAGCCAGAATATGACACCTCTTCTGCCAGTGATCGCTTTTGCAGGGTCTGTGATCGTTGCAATCATAGATTATCGGTTGGCATTTACGGGAAATGGACTTTCCCCCAAAAGGCTTCTGCTGATTGGAATTGCGGTTTCCACTGCTGTTTCCAGTGTGACTACCATGCTGATGCTCCGCATGTCAGACAGTGAATATGCCTTTGTGCAGAACTGGCTCGCCGGAAGTATCTGGGGTGCATCCTGGTCAAATGTGCACATTTTATTTGTTTGCCTTCTGGTGCTGGGGCTACTAGCTTTTTACAAAAGCCGGACCTTGAATGTTCTGGTTCTTGGAAATCAGACCGCAACCGGTCTTGGGGTTGAAGTTTCGAAGCAGTCTGCCATTCTTCTTGGAATCGCCATTGGAATGTCCAGTCTTTGCTGCGCTGTAGGCGGCGGCTTAAGCTTTGTGGGGCTTGTGTGTCCTCATCTGGCAAGGCGTCTGACCGGTCCGAACTACAGATCCCTGATTGGGATTACAGCTTTACTGGGTGCGGTGCTTCTGGTGTTTTCCGATATTATTTCCAGAACCCTGCTGATTCCAAATGAGATTCCCATTGGAATTGTGGCTGCGGTAATCGGTGCGCCTTATTTTCTTTATTTACTGATCATGCAGGATTAAATCATAAATTTGGAGGAACAAAACGTAATGAAACCAGCTATTTACGGCAAGGATATTTCCGTTGCCTATCAGCAGAATCTGATTATCCCGTCTATGAGCGTCCAGATTCCAAAGGGAAAGATAACTTCTATTATCGGCCCCAACGGCTGTGGAAAATCTACTTTATTGAAGGCACTCTCCCGTATGATTCCTGTAAGATCCGGAGAGGTTTTCCTGGAGGGAAATTCCATTACCCAGATGCCTGCTGTGGAGGTTGCAAGGAGAATGGCAATTTTACCACAGAGTCCTCAGGCTCCCGGCGGACTTACGGTGCAGGAACTGGTCTCCTATGGAAGATATCCCCATCAGAAGGGGTTCGGGAAACTGAAAAAAGAGGACAAAGATGCCATACAGTGGGCTCTTGAGCTTACCAAAATGCAGGAACTAGCACATCGGCGGGTGGATGCGCTTTCCGGCGGTCAGCGCCAGAGGGCCTGGATCGCAATGGCATTGGCACAGGATACGCCGCTGATCCTTTTGGATGAGCCTACTACTTATCTGGATATGGCGCATCAGCTGGAAATCCTGGAGCTTCTGGAAATGCTGAACAAAACTCAGGAAAAAACCATTGCACTGGTAATTCATGACTTGAACCAGTCTGCCAGATTTTCTGACTGGATCATTGCCATGCGGGACGGGAAGGTACTCTATGAGGGTACGCCAGAGGAAATTATGACGCCGGAGGTTTTTCATAATGTATTTTCGCTGGATGCGTATATGGAAACCGATCCGTGGACACAGAAACCAATGTGTGTCACCTACCGGCTGGAAAAATAAAGAGGAAAGAGCAAATGTGCGTGACACAGATGCTCTTTCCTCTTTTATTACGGCTGTTGGCAGTTGACCTGTTTGTTTAGGAAAGCAGGTCTTTGTAGCGTTTGGCGTATAGGATAAATGACAGGGCCATGAAAAAGCTGCAGGCCAGGATCAAAGTGTTGGCGATGTTCATGGGCATGTCGGGGATGAAAAGAAGCAACAGCATGACCAGGTAAAAGAAGGCGGTACAGACCTTGCCGTACCACATGGCGCCTTTGTTTTCCTGGGTTTTCTTTAAGACCTTCACTCCCACGATTCCCATGAAGGCTTCTTTCACTGCGAAAAGAAGGAATAGCCATTTCAAAAGGGAATATTCTTTCATCAGGCATAAGATCAGAACACCTTGGGTGATCTTGTCTGCAATAGGATCCAGGATCTTGCCGAGCTCGCTGACCATGTTGAATTTCCGGGCAATCTTGCCATCCAGGAAATCGGTGAGTGCGGAAAGCAGGATGATGGCTGTGAGCAGATTGCTTCTGCCGGATGCCCCGGACTGATAAAATGCGGCTAAAAATACGAACGCCAGTACAATGCGGAATGTGCTTAACAGGTTGGGAATGGTAAAAATTTGTTTTTTGTCCAGTTTCATAACGTTTCTCCTCCTTGGTTGCTTCCTATTGTAAAGCATTTTGGAGGGAAAATCAATTTACAGATTTGGGATTGAGACAAATCTGTAAGGCAAAAGACAGGCGGGGGCTATGCAGGCTTGGGGGAAGGTGGAGGAGTTTATTTATTATTGGAATAGCTGCCTGGCGTTTTCCAGGTTTTCTTTGCCGTTTATTTTCAGGAGGACACTTGTAATAGATTGATTCATTCCGCTGGACTGGCACAGGGCTTGGGCGTGGGAAAAGGGAATGTAGATTTCGGTATCCTGGTTTTCCAGGACGGCGGCTGCATGGCAGGGAAGCCAGGTGGAAGCGGCAACACTGGAAGGATTGTTTCCAGAAGCATTAGCCATATTGGAGGTAGCACTGCCTGTCGCAGAAGAAACGGTGGTGTAGGAAGCCGTGGCGGTAAGGCTGTCAGATGCAATGCCGGTATCCAGGGAGTAGGTGATGGAGAGCTCCTCTCCCATTTGCAGATATTTTTGCTGCTGATTTTGGGAAATCTGGTGGCCATTGGAGTCTTTCATATTGGAGAGGGAATTTTTGCCAAGGAGCAAAAGGGGAACGGTTCCCAGGGAATCCTCATCTGGACTTTGAACAAAGGCACTTAGGTCAATTCCGTAGAAGGCGGTGGTTTCTGTGTAATCTTCTATTTTTAAGGTTACTGGAATTTCCACAACCGGGTAAACTGCCTGGATGCCTATTATCTTTGACGCGCTTTTCAGAAAGTCGTTATCGTAGGTGAGATCGCCAAGGGACACCAGTGCGGTATAGGTTCTTCTCTCCTCCTGCATGCCAAGGAAAAGCCGGATAAGCAGGAAAAAAATCAGGGTGCACAGGGCGGCGAGAAAACAGGTGAAGCTGTCGGCTTTTTTCTTTTTCATTGGGAGGCCGCCTTTCTGGCTTCTTCCAGGAGTACGTTTTTTCGGCGCAGGCTTACCAGGAGAAGCAAAATGATGCAGATCAGGAAAAGGGCGCCTACAGCAAGGATAGAATACCACCAGCTGTTGGTTTCGGTCTGGTCCTCTTCCACTTTCAGGGACTGGATCTGGGATTCTTTGAGTTCGGTCAGGAAGTCAGAGGCGGTCTCGTAGGAATTTCCAGAGGAATCCTCGTAGGTGAGGATGAAACGGCCGGAGATTTGGCCTGGGGATAAGGTGGCTGCGGTTTCATTCGTTTTTCCCTTTACATAGATTTTCATACTGCCCTCTGCTGCAGTGCCGGCTTCGATATTTCCGAGAAATACCGTTCCGCTGGGGCTTAGGCCCGTGGCTTCCAGGCGGACTTTGGCGTTGTAGAGCTTGTCTCTGCCAAGGTTCATGGCTTTTACCGGGACTTCGATGGTGTCCATGGTGTAGACGATGGAGGGAATGTCGGAAGCTTCCAGCTCGGCGCGAAGCTGTTGCGAAATATTGAAGGTGAGGGTTTCTGTGCCAGTAGCTGCGGTTGCCTTGGAGTCCTCATATTCCAGGGAAAAAGTGACGGTGACTTGTCCTGGGGCGGTATCTTCCGCTATGGTCATCAGCGACTTGAGGGTGATGGCTTCCCCGGGAGTTAGTCTTTGTACATAGAAAGAATTTTTGGCAAATTCGATTCCCTTTGTTTCTGTAGAAAGGGAAATCTTCAGGCCGAATACGTTCTGGCTGCGGCTTTTGTTGCGGAAGACCACAGACATTTCCTGGGTGGTTCCGGCTTTCAGGGACTGACCGGAAAGGTTGCTGTCTTCTAAGAGAAGCTGGGGCTTATGGAGAATGACTTCACCGGAGGATGAGCTGCCTGAACTGCCGCCCGTGTATCCTCCAGAGCCGCCGTCTGTATATCCGTCTCCTGATATGGTTCCGTTGTCTGCACCTGGATCTATTATGGCGGAGCCGTTTCCGTTTAAGTCATTTGAAGAATTTCCATTTTCGATGATGACATGGATGGTTTTATCCTTGGAAGAACTGCTGGTGTCATCGCCTGAGAAAAATCCGTCCAGGTCAGAGGATGAGTTATCGGAGTCCGGTGACTGGCTATCTGAACCAGAAGAACTATCGGAGCCGGGCTCCCGGTTATCTGTGGAGTTAAAGTTATGGTCGCTGAAATCATCGCCGCTGGAATTGTTGACGGAACTTTCATTGTCCAAAGAATTTTCCATTTCTTCCGAAAATGTACCGTTCTCATCGGGGACAGATGCTGCGGCGGGAACTGGCAGTAAAAAGATAACAAGGAAAAGATAAGCACCGCTCAAAAAACGCCTGTATGATTTTTTATGAATGCTATTATTTTTTGTGTAAATTTGTAATTGACAGTTCCTCATATCCAATTTGTCCTTTCCTTATAATTATTCGGAGATTACGCAAGCTTTTGGGGGAACAAAATTCACAGAAAAATCGAGAAATGCGATGCGTAATTATGCAAATCATAATTCCTGTGCGGTGCAAAGCGTATCATTGGGAAGGTACGAAGCTTACCGTTCTCTTAAAATTCCGCCGTCCATTTCGTAAACATGGTCGCACAGGATGCGGATATCTTCCTCATTGTGACTGGCCAGGAGGATGGTTTTTCCGGCGGCTTTCAGTTCCAGAAGCAGTTCCCGGATTTCTGCTACGCCGTGTTTGTCCAGCCCGTTGAAAGGCTCGTCCAGAATAAGAAAACGAGGATTTTCCATAATGGCCTGGGCAATTCCAAGGCGCTGGCGCATGCCAAGGGAGTATTTTCCCACAGTTTTTTTCATGTCCGGGTCAAGGCCTACCTTGCGAAGAATCAGGCGGATGTCGGCTTTGGTGATCTGCCCTCTCATATTCGCCAGAATTTCCAGATTTTTAGCGCCTGTATACTGGGTGAGAAAGCCGGGAGTTTCGATGATGACTCCGAGACTTTCCGGGAAATCTACGTCCCTGCCGATCTGTTTTCCGAACACATGGATGGTTCCTGTGGTGGCGGGGAGGAAACCGCAGATGCACTTCATCAGCACGGTTTTGCCGGAACCATTGTTTCCTACAATACCGTAAACCTGTCCGCAGTTCAGGGTAAGATTGACCTCTTTTAGAACCAGATCCTCACCGAAGCATTTGGTTACCTGGCAGATCTGCACGCAGGCAGCTTCAGATTTCCTGGATTTTTCCATATAATACACCTCCCAAAATAGGAATCAGCACAAGAAGAAATAATAACAAAAATAACCACAACCCATCTTTCTCCGATCCCCAGTCTCCAGCTGCCTGGATCCATTCTACCGGGTAAAACCAGATCAGCTCCTTAAAGTAACGCTCATGGAGAATGATTCCAAAATAATAGGTGACAAAGGGAATTCCATATGCCATATAAGGGGAATTTCCAAGAACTGCGCAAATACCGCCGAAAGTACTGAGAATGCTTCCAGTAATTCCAACCCGAAGGGTCTTTTGAATCAGCTCAAGCAGCAGCTCTTTTGGGAAACTGCCTCTTTCTTCCATGGGATAAAATATAACAAAACTGACAAAAAGCATGGCAACCACTGCAAATATCCAGACCAGAAATCCGGACATCACAACGGAAAATACTTTTCCCTCCACATAACGTCTCCGGTCGGTTCTGGGCAGCACTGCCTTTAGAAAGCCGCTTTTGTATTCCTGCAAAAAGGAATCGCTCCATGGCAATACAGCCGCCACCGGAATGGCAAAGGACAGAACCTGGCTTTCCAGGGAACCGTTCAGAAGCCGGAGGAAGGTGCCGCATTCCAGAACTTTTTTCAGGTTAGGGTAAGATGCGCCTGCCGCAAGGGAAAGGCAGGCAATGAGCCACGCTGCCAGAAAGCTTTTTCCTGTGAGCATGCGTTTCATTTCACCTGTCATTATTGTCCTCCCTTCCGCAACTCATGCCTTTTCTCCAAGAAATTCAAACTGGTATTTTCGCATTTTAAAAAGGGCAAGAAAAGCAAGAAGCACAAGAAAAAACAGGAAAAACAGGCAGGACTGCCAGATGGTGGGGAGCAGCGCGTCATAGCCAAAATTGTGTTTTCCGTACACCGCCTGGTTCAGCGGACTGATCCAACTGACCAGCACATTCATCTGGTACATTTCGTAGTCTTCCTTATGGAAAATCACTGCCAGCACCTTGGGATCCAGCAGAAATCCGTACACGCTGTAAAACAGCCCAAAAATCATGCCCTTTGTTTTTCCCTTATAAAGATTTCCCACAAGAATCACAAAGCTTAAGGTCAAAGAATAGCAAAAAAGCAAAAGGAAAACCTGCAGCATGCATCCATAGGGGGAAATGCTTTCCATAACTCTTACAGTGGACGGCACCTGCAGGTTTTTGCCAAGGCTGGAATAGCCAAGCATGGCGGCGGTTTCGCTCCACAGATTGCCGGGATAACTGTTCTGCATGCACAGCACAGAAGTAAAAAGAAGCATAAGCACTGTGTACAAAATGGTCACCAGTGTGACGTAGACAAACTGCCCAAACAGCCATTTTTTCTTGGTGGTGCGAATCAGCTGGTATGGGGTGACGGGCGTCATTTTGGGCAGGTCTGAGAACAAAAGGAGCAAAAGCAGGGAGCTTAAAAGCACCGCAGTTCCATCTCCGAAGGTCCACAGGAACGGCTCAATGGCCTGCACCGGAGTGTCGTAGGTTTCCATGACGATCATGATCCTTCCGGTGAGCAGGAAGCTGAGCACAAATTCCAGGAGAAAAGTAAAAATCACCTTGGGATTTCGGAAAAAGCCGAAGAAATTGTAGCGGACAATTCCAAATACCTGTTTCATATCAGTAGCCCAGGCTGCGATCGATAATGCTTCCGTCTACGGCATTGATGGTAAGATAGCTCCAGGTGGGGTAATCAGTTGTGTCGGAATAGGATTCCCCGTCATACTCGGTTTCTGTTTTTCTGGTTCCGAAGAAATCCCAGACAGGAACCAGAAGCCCTGTGTGGGCATCCTTGGAAGGCTCATAAATTCTGGCATAGCCAAGGACGATCCGGTCGATGTCATAGACCCTGGAATTTTCGTATTCCATGTTGTCGGCGTTTGTGACCACCATCATTTTTTCGTAGGTTTTCATGATCTCACTGAAAGGAAGGAGGCTTAAATTCTCTGTTTTGGTTTCTCCGATGATGTAAGGATCACGGTAAGCCACCGATGCGATCCCATCTTTATCTACAAAAAACTCCAGACTTTCATAAGACCAGGTTTCCATGGTACTGTCCATGTCCTCCAGATTGCCGCCGGAATCCATTGTCTGGGTTATGGGAACTCCATTTATGACACGGTTGTAGTAAATATGATATCCTGTTCCAATGTTGCTTAAAGTGTTGTCATCTTCCAGATTAGTACACACAGCATAATCCCATCCAGTACATTGCAGATCGGTAATCCCCATTTTATCTACTTTTTCCTGTACCAGTTTTTTGGCATTCTCAAGTGAAAGGCCGATGGATTCCTCTGTGGGTTTCTGGAAACCGTTGCTGTCTGTATAATCAAACCAGCTTGTATCGGTTGGAAGTGCTTCGCCGCCTGCCTTCGCCGTTTTTTTGATCCTGACAGCAAGAGTATCCGAGCCGCTGGAATAAGTTTTATAGTAATATTTGGAACCGTCATTCATGACTGCTACGCCTGAAAAGGAATTCTCTTCCATAATCTGTCCATCAGAGGCCTGGGACGCGACGCCTGCCACCGGTCTTCCTTCCACCAAGGTTTTGGCTTCCGGGGCTGTTTCATATTCTGATTCCCAGTATTCAATATCCGCATAAATATCGTAGATATAATTTCCGTCATCATCTGTTCCCCAGTTATTGGGGTCCAGGTTTCCGTTTGCCACATCCTCCTTTAATCCATCCAGAATCTCTTTGATCTCGCTCTTGGTCTGGATGTAATAGCTGTCTGCAGTGTACAGGGTGGCATTGGAAAAGAAGGCGTCTGTGATGCGGTCCAGAAGATCCTGGGTAACCTCTGCTGGAGTTACGGAAATGGCGGATATTTTGTCCACATCCGGGATTCCCACAGTAGCGTCTGTGTTAATCACCAGCTTGGCGCTGTCATCTGTGACCTGGCTTTTGTAGGTCTGTGGCGCGTTGATCAGGTCGCGAATGGTGGTCTTGGCAGCGGAGGCGGCAGAACTGCTGTTATTGCTGTCAGTGGTGTTGTCGTTCTCGGAGGCTGCGCTGTTTGAATCTGCAGCTGCTTCGTCAGAGGCTGTGTTATTTTCTACCATGTCCACACTGTCATCTGCTTCTTTGTAGGCGTCCATGGCACTGCTCCCTTTTGGCTTTACAAGAGAAGATTCGGGGGTCTTGGCGCATCCGGTGAGCATTCCTACACAAAGGGTAAGGCCGATTATTTTTTCTATGTTTTTTCTCATATCTGGTAAGTTCTCCCTTCCTGTATGGCAACGCTGCATAGGGAAGCATTGCCATTTATCCGAGCGTGACTGAAAAATGTGAGGCGTTTGGAAAAATTTTGCAGAATGTAAGTTACAGGCTGCGGAAATTTTTTCCAAACATGCTTTAGGGGAATCGGCGGATGGCCGGGGACATTTTTCAGGTCACGTTCTGGTATAGATGATAGCGCCTGTTTAAGCATCGAATCTTCCGCAAGTTGTAACCGAGATGTAATTGGTGAGAATGATATCACCATAAAACAGAAACCTTCGTTCCCTCTCCTACCGTACTTTCAATTTTCATCTGATAGCCGTGCAGATCTGCGATTTTCTGGCAGAGGGAAAGACCAAGGCCTACGCTTCCATTTGCCCGGGAACGGGATTTATCTACCATGTAAAAGGCGTCGGTTACTTTGGATAAGTCCTCCGGGGGGATTCCTTTTCCGAAATCCTGTACAGTAAGTCGGTCATTTGTAGCGTGAAGCAGAATTCTGGAATTTTCTTCCGAAGCCTTGACTGCGTTGTCGATAAAGTTGGTGACGACACTGAGCATCAGGTCTTTGTCGAAGGTCTTTTTCAAATTCTCTGGATTGCAGGAAATTTCCAGATGGAGATTTTTTTCCTGAAGACGGTATAGAGTCAGTTTCCGGGCCTCATCCAGGAAATCCGCTACCGGAACCTCCTGAAGGGTAAGCTGGGATTCCCCGGTTTCATACAGTCCGGTCAGCTCCAGCATTTTTACGGAAAGCCTGGAAAGCCGGCGGCATTCGTTTCCAATATAGGTCAGTGCTCTCTCCTGCCGCTCCTTTGACAGGCGGACGGTGAGAAGGGTGTCTGCGTAGCCGATGATGGCGGTCATAGGAGTTTTCAGCTCGTGGGCCAGGCTGCCAAGAAGCTGCCTCTGGGCCTGGTTGACGGCGGAGAGGCTTTCAATCTGCTCTTTTATTTTGGCAGTCATCTGGTTAAAGCTTTTTCCCACCTGTGCCAGTTCGGTGTTTCCGTTCTGTGGAACCTGGATATCGTAGTTTCCGTCCGCAATGCAGAGGGCGGCTTCGTTCAGTTTGGTAAGAGGCGCCATGATCTTTTTCAGGCTGAAAAAAAGAAGGAAGCCTGTGAAAAGAAGAAGGCCAAGGGTCAGTGCGCCTGCCTGGAAAAACAGGATCTGGCTGCGTTTCAACACATCGGTGATGTCTTTGTAGGTGACGATCTGATAGTTCTCTTCCCCTGTGTATTCTGTGGAGAAATAGGAATACAAAAGAAGGGTTTTACCATCTGTTTTGCTGATGACAGGATCATAATCATAAAATGCGGAAAGGTTTTTCTGAGGAAGGGTTTCTGCTGTCAATTTCCTGATGGTTTCTGCCTCAAATTCATAGGAGGTTCCGTTGTAAAGTTCTTTTTCATTGCAGTATAAAGCGGCGGAATCGTGGAAAACGTGGCGAAAGGAGTAGACCAGTATTTTTTCCTGAAGGTCGGGATCGGAGGCATCTGACTGGCTGCCTGCGATCCTTAGCTGGTTTTCGAACTGGGAAATGCTGGTCTGAAATTTGTTCCACTCGTAGCTGTTGATGTCCTGCAGGCTTTGATCTTTCCAGCGGCAGGTGGTGTAGAAAAAAATGGCGGAGGATAAAATCAGGATCACACAGGTCACCTGGAGAAAGATTTTGGTAAACAGCTTCAAAGATCCACCTCCAGTCGGTAGCCGATGCGGGGGATGGTTTTGATCTTGTCCTGCCAGCCCAGCTTTTTGCGGATACGGCCTACGTGGGCATCTACGGTGCGTGTTTCTCCTTCAAATTCCACGCCCCAGAGGCCGGAAAGGAGCTGTTCTCTTGAAAGGGCTTTGTTAGGACTTTTCACGAACATCATCAGGCAGTTGTATTCCATGGGTTTCAGGTAAATTTCTTCGCCGTTTTTGATGACGGTGTGGCTTACGGTGTCAATGATGACATCGTCAATCTGAAGCTGCTCCTGGGTGCTGCCGTGGCGCTCCAGTACTTTTTCCAGGCGCACCATGACTTCCAGCATTTCGAAGGGCTTTACAATGTAGTCTTCAGCTCCTTCTTTCAGGCCTTTTACTTTGCTTGACAGGTCGGCTTTGGCGGTGAGGAAAATGACGGGGATGCCGAAGCGCTTCAGCTCTGGCAAAAGGGCGTAGCCGTCTTTGCCTGGGAGCATAATGTCCACAAGGGCGCACTGGAAGTTATGATCCTGGCGGATGGTGTCGCTTGCCTCGTTTCCATCCAAGCAGCTCACCGTCTCATACCCTGTCACCTCCAGGTTCATGCACAGCAGGTCATTGATCGCGATTTCATCTTCTATTACAAGGATTCTGGCTTTCATTTTTCGTGGGTGTTCCTTTCTAAGTGTTGCATTTATGCAGAGGGATGGCTGTGGGCCATCTGGGTTTTATTATACATTGTTTTGAATGTGGAAATGTAACCGTATTGTAACGAAATGAATACAAAAATAAAGCAAAAATCCTGCAATGTCTATGTATAATACTGTGCCTGGGCCTGCCAGAGGGTGTGGTAGATGCCGGTTTGGTCGGTGAGGAGGGACTGGTGGGTGCCAGTCTGGACGATGGTGCCGTGGTGGAAAACGGCGATTTTGTCGCAGAATTTGCAGGAGGACAGGCGGTGGCTGATGTAGATGGCGGTGCGGTCACCGACAATTTCGGCAAATTTCTCGTAGATCTCGGCTTCCGCTACAGGATCCAGGGAAGCGGTTGGTTCGTCCAGAATGATAAAGGGAGCATTCTTATAGAGGGCTCTTGCGATAGCAATTTTCTGGGCTTCCCCGCCGGAAATGCTCACTCCGGATTCGGTGTACTCCTTGTATAAACAGGTAGAAAGGCCATGGGGCATTTTGGCAAGACGCTGCTTAAATCCGGCTTTTTCAAGGGCTTCTGTAACCAGTTCTCTGTCATAATTTGTTCTGGCTGCCACATTCTCTCCAAGAGGCAGGGAAAACAGTTTGAAATCCTGGAAAACCACGGAAAAGATCGTCATATATTCCCGGTAATTGTACTTTCGGATATCGATTCCATTGAGCAGAATTTCCCCCTCTGTAGGATCATACAGACGGCAAAGAAGCTTGATAAAGGTCGTTTTTCCGCTTCCATTCATACCTACCACAGCCAGCTTTTTGCCGATTTCAAACTTTATGTTCACATCCTTTAAGGCATATTCCTGGCTTCCCGAATACTGAAAAGACACATTGCGAAATTCCACCTCATATTTGCGGTCATTTCGCTTTTCAACCGTCAGACTGCCCTGATACATGTGATCCGGAATGTCCAGAAACTCAAATACCATATTCAAAAAAGCGGCATTGCTTCGCATATCCTCCATTGTCGTGATCAGGGTGGAAATCCCGCCGTAAACCCTGGTGATGGAAGCAACGTATCTGGTAACTGTACCCAGTCCAAAGGCTCCCGCCCACGCTTTTAGGCACACAAAAACATAGGCGATTCCGGTGAAAATCCCAGACACTGCCGAAGCCCCGGCAAGATAAAATCCCACAGGACCCTTCTGGTATCTGGCAAACACCCCTCTGGAACCAAAGGTACTTTCTTTGTTTAAATTATATTTTTCGCAGATTTTATCCTGTCTGTAAATGCGCATATCTGCCGCTTTTTTGGTGTCATATCCAAGATGTCCGTAATAGGAAAACATACGGTTTCCAAGGTTATGGATATCTGCCAGGCTGGTCAGATAGCGTCCAGCTTTTCCTGCAAGTACAGGCGAAATGCAGGTGACTGCCAGCATAATCAGAGCGATTAAAATCACAAATAACGGATTGTTTAAAATGGTATATTTCCCTGCACTTTCCGGTACCTGGCTTGTGAAAAGGGAAAGGGTCAGGGAGGCGCCGCCAAGGATCACTATCACCGTCTGGCACAGGGCTTCGCAGTCTTCCAGAGTGCGATAAAGGCCCCAGCCAGCGCTGTTGTGGTTCTGGCAGATGGCAGAATACAACTCCATATTTTTCGTTTCATCCAAATTTACATAGTCAGTTTCAAACAGCTTCTCGGACAAAATTTTCTTGATCTTCAGCCACATTCCAGCGCTTTGAACGTTCTTCCATTTTTCCAGAAGAGCCGTTACAAGGCTGCCTGCAGCTATCAAAAATAAGGTAAGAAGCACCAGAAAATGAATCCGTCCAGGGTTTTTTGCCCCTGCCAGTTCTTCAATAATAAGGGCGGAAAAATAGATGCCCACATACGGCGTCAGCGCTTTCCAGATAATCAGGGCAAAGCGGGAAAGAATCATCCGGGGATACCTTTTGTAAAAGAGCAGGTAGGCTCTTTGGTTGACTTTCAGCATTTCCAGCCAGGATAAACGTTGTTTATTCTGAGACATTTCTGCCCTCTCCTTTCCTGTAAACGAATTTAGTCTGCTCTCTATCTGTAAATTTACTCATATCAGTATGGTTCATTTCCGTCTTTTCCCTGTAATATTTGCTTTGAATCTCATACAGCTGGGCGTATTTTCCCCCAAGGTTAAGGAGCTCTTCGTGGGTTCCTTCCTCCAGGATTTTGCCGTCGCCAAGCATAAGGATCCGGTCGCAGAACCTTGTGGAAGCAAGACGGTGGGAAATAAAAATAGAGGATTTTCCCTGTGTCATTTCGTTGTATTTGCCGTAAATATCTGCTTCCGCAATGGGATCAAGTGCTGCGGTAGGTTCGTCTAAAATCACAAAGGGAGCATCCTTATATAGGGCACGGGCAAGCATAAGCCGCTGAGTTTCCCCGCCGGAAAAAAGCACTGCATCCTCATAAACCTCCCGGTTCAGACAGGTTTCATATTGTCTGGGAAGGGACTTGATTTTTGCGCGAAGTCCGGCTTTTTCCAGGCAATCTTCCACTCGTTTCTGGTCTATTTCATCCTCTGTCTGTGCGACATTTGCTGCCACAGTTGCTGCCAGCAGGGAAAATTCCTGAAATACTGCGGAAAAGAACGTGTAATAATCCGTACGATTATAGGTACGGATATCCGTTCCATTTAACAAAACATGGCCTGCCGTAGGATCATAAAAGCCGCAGATCAGCCGGATCAATGTGGTTTTTCCAGCTCCATTTAAGCCTACCACCGCCAGTTTTTCTCCTGGATGAAGGGTGAAATTGATGTCTTTTAAGGTGTCCTCTGAGGCATTTGGATAGCGGAAAAACACATGCTCAAGGCGGATTTCATAGCTCTTTTGAGTCTCCCATTTCAGGGGAATTCCATCCGTGAAGGAGAAAATTTCCGGGTAATCCAGGCATTCACGGATAGTGGAAATATCCAGGGACTGCTTATGCAAGGTGCGAAATCCATCCAGAATTCCAAGAACCCAGCTGGAAAATCCATCTACTGCGGTGAACAATAAAAGGAATGCCGGCACATCCATCTCCTGCTGAAATACCAGATAGATCAGGAATGCATAAGCGGTTCCATTTCGCAAAAAGGTGAGAATAACATCTGCAATCCGTGCCCAGAGGTATACCCCTTCCACCTTCCTGTGGAAGGCAAGAAAAGCTTCCAGATTTTTCTCATACAGTTCCTCCAGCCAGGTGCAAAGCCCGAAGATCCGAATGTCCTTTGCAGCGCCGAAGTCCTTTGCCTGATTCAGAAGATACAGCATCCGTTTCGCATATTCTGCTTCCTCATCCAGGTGGGTATATCGATAGCTGTCCAGATGTCTGGAGAGAAAATAGCTGGTCCCGGAAGTGGCAAGAATCACCAGGATCAGGACTGGCTGAACCTGGGTCAGAAGGCTGCCGTAAAGAAAGAAACAGGTAAGATTGATCAGCAGTAAGGTAAGGGTTTCCCATATGGCTCCGGCTGCTTCCTGGTTACAGTTGGTGTATTCATTTGACTTTTCCAGCAGTTTTAAAAAGCGGTTGTCTTCCAGGTTTGGGTAGGCGGTGGTGGCTGCTTTACGGTTTAGAAGGTTGACGATTTCACAGCGGACACTGATGCGCCCGGGACTGGAATTTTGCCTGGCGTAGGTCAGCGCAGCGGATACGGCCATGCTGGCAATCGCAAAGCCTGCAATAGTAAAAAGCAGCCGGATGACAGGCACATGGTTTTCCACGGCGTCCAGGATCACGGGGGAAATGTACAGATCGATCAGGTTCTGCGCCACTGACAAAAGTGCAATCAGAAGGCAAAGTACAAGAACCATTTTTTCATCTGAATTCCAGGCCAGACGGATCATAAAGCCAATGTTTTGGAAGGTGTTATATTTAGGAGTGGAGTTGCTTTTTGTAAACATAAAGAGTACCTTTCTGGGTTTTTTCATTATTTTACCAGAAAAAATGTCCCCGGGTCAAACCGGGGACGAATTGTTAATCGGGGTGATGAATTGTAAAGTTACGTTTTACCTGCAGTATTTTAAGGAAAAATAAGGTGCCCTGCTTTTATACCTGCGGAATCAAAATCTCCGTAGTAAAAGCCCCATCCTCACTGTTGCGGTTGATATATCCGTCCAGACGTTTCACGATATCATCAATGCGGATCAGGCCAAGACCGTGCCCTTCCCCTTTGGTGCTTTTAAACAGATTTCCCTCCTTTTTCATTTTCTTTCCAGCGGTAAAATTGGTAAAGGAAATGTATAGCTGGGTGCCTTTCATGTCCATATAGATGCGAATGATCCGCTGCTCTTTGGGAAGCGCCAGGCTGGCCTCAATGGCATTGTCAAAAAGGTTTCCGATAATACAGCACAGATCGATCTCCGAAGATTTCAGCTTCACCGGAATATCGGCATCTGCAATCACCTGAATCTCCTTTGACCTTGCCAGGGAGATTTTTGAGTTTAAGATTGCATCTGCCATAGGATTTCCTGTTTTGACTACGGTATCCACAGTCGTCAGATCCTCATCCAGCAGATCCAGATAATGCCGGATGGCTTCCCAGTCTTCTGCCGCCGCATAGGCCTTCATGGTCTGGATGTGATTGCGGTAGTCGTGTCTCCAGCCCCGGATCTGGCGATACATATTGTCCACTTCCTGATAGTGTGTCTGGATCAGTTCCTGCTGATAAACGGCAAGCTTCTTATCCATTCTTTTCGAAAAAAATCCCATTGTGCATTCACTCCATATTTATAATGGCCCGGTTAAGCTTCTCATAGACACCTCTTGGAAGAGGAAGAACCGTTCCATCCTGCAGATAAATTTCTTTTCTGGTGACACGGCTGATCCGGGTAAGGTTGACAATCAGGGAACGTCCTGCCCGGAAAAAACGGGAATCCAGGTGTTTTTCCAGTTCCCCAAGAGTCATTTTCAGGGTAAAATCACTGATTTCATGCAGGGTTACATAGTTTCTGTAAACTTCTGCATACCGCAGCTGATTAAGTGGAAACCGCACCATTTCCCCGCCGCTTGTGAGAGTCAGAACTTTCTCATTTGCGGAAAGCTTACGGGCTGCACGGTCCAGAACTGTGAAAAGCTTCTCTTCCTTCAGAGGTTTCAATAGATAATGAAGTGCCTCCACCTCATATCCTTCTGCAATATAATCTGAATATCCGGTGACAAACACAATCTGGATGGTATGGTTGTCCTGACGCAGCTTTTTCGCCATGGAAATGCCGTCCATGTCTCCCATTTCAATATCCAGAAGAAGGATGTCATATTCTTTATTCTCAGCGTAATGAAAAAGAAAATTCTCCGCAGAAGTAAATTCGCGAACACGCACCGCCGCTTCCTTTGCACTGCCCCACTTTTTCACAAGGGAGGAAAGGAAGGCGCGGTCTGCCGCTTCATCATCACAAATTGCAATTCGATAAATGGTGTCCATTTTTTGCCCCCAAATCATGGTAACGATTTAGCAAGGGAATATTTCCCGTAACTGGGAAAGTGCCAAATAGTTACAAAGTATGATAAATGAGTATATAGGATATGGGCAGGAATTACAAGGCAAAATCACTGTCAGCAGTAAAGTCCGCAGCAACAATTTAGACGGCTCCATCTTCGAAATTCCAGAATTTATTTTCATATTGACATTTCGAAAAACCGGTGCTCTCTATTTTGATGAGCGGTGCTACTTATCTCATTGCCCTTGGCGTAAAGATCAGTATGGCCATGGTAATGATGCTGCTGATTGGACTCCTTTTTCTGGTGCTGGGAAATTATTTTCTATTCTTATCTGATCTACAAAAAGAAAAACTGACAGCCGGGGGAAAATCCCTGACTGTCAGTTACTCAGAACAAAAGGGGCGGTTTTTACCGCTCTTTTTGCATTTCAAGCATATATTTCTCGATGGTTTGCATATGCTCAGACATACAGTGCTCCGCTTCCTTGGCGTCACCGTTTATAATGGCGTGCACCAGTCTTCTGTGCTGATCATCCACATCTTTGACAGACTGGTTTTTCAGCATGATGTAATCTCTTGTTCCGAAAATGCTGGATTCGATCAGCTGATCAGCGGCGGAAAGAACACTGTAAAGCATAGGATTGTCTGCAATTTTGGCAATTTTGTGATGAAGCTCCTTGTCGAGATCCCCTCTGGTTTTCTCATCCTCTGAACCGTCCAGCCTTGTGAGGATTATCAGCAGCTCTGCTGCGTCAAGGGGCGTACATTTCTTCGCTGCAAGAACCGCGCATTCCCGCTCCAGTGCGGCGCGAAGCTGCTGGTTCTGAATGGGATAGCTGTTGTTTAACTGGAAAAGGATGGACAGCGGGCCGATGAGCCAGTTGTCAAGATCTGAAGTAATGTAATTGCCGCCACCAGGAACAGATTCCACAATTCCAAGAAGCTCCAGCGCACGGAGCACTTCCCGGACTGCCGAGCGGGATACGCCCATGGCTTCTGCCATAACCCGCTCCGCGGGAAGTGCCGCCCCGGCTTTCAGGGTTCCCTTCTGGATGTTCTCGATGATCTGTTTTAGAATCCCGTTAAATGTTCTTTCTTCACCAATTTCTCTGAACATAATTTTCTCCTTTGTGTTAGAGCATGTATCAAAAATCGTTCCCGCAATCTGCACGCTCTGCTTTGCGGTATCTTTTGTCCGAAGTCAGCTCCGTTTACATGGAAATCCAGCCGAATGCATTTGCCACGGAACTGAGCAGAATGATCACAGCAAAAATCGGGCAGAGATACCGGATCATAAAACGAAAGACTTTTTTCCTTTTAAAAGATCCTCCGTCTGCTTCCACTTCCTCTTCAATTTTGCCAACACCGATGACTCTGGAAATCAGAATGCAGGTTGCAAATGCAGCGATAGGCATCATGACCGAATTTGTGAGGAAATCAAAGAAATCCAGGAACTGCATGCCAATGATCTTCACAAATGCCAGCGGTCCGTACCCCAGGGAAGAAAGGCTTCCAAGAATAACCATGATGATGCCTACGATTACCGTTGCACCTTTTCTCGGCCATCTCAGCTCGTCCTGGAAAGTGGATACGGCACTTTCCGTAAGGGCAATGGAGCTTGTCAGAGCTGCCATCAGTACCAGCAGGAAAAAAAAGATTCCAATTGGCGTTCCAAATCCCATGTTGGCAAAAACCTTGGGGATGGTAATGAACATCAGCGCCGGACCAGCCTGCAGGGTATCCGGATCTCCACCGGAAAATGAAAAGACTGCCGGAATGATCATCAGGCCTGCCATAATGGCAATGGCGGTGTCAAAAATCTCCACATTTGTGGTGGATCCTTCGATGGACACGTCTCGTTTCATATAAGAACCGAAGGTGACCAGGATTCCCATTGCAATGGACAAAGAATAAAACATCTGTCCCATGGCTGCGACCACGGTCATCCAGGAAAAGTTAGCCGGGTTGGGAACCAGAAAATATTTCACGCCAGCCAAGGCACCAGGTCTTGTAACCGAGTAGAAGGCGATCAGCACGGACAAAAATACCAGGATCGGCATCATGAATTTGGACACACGTTCTACTCCGTTTCGGACACCTGCGAAAATAATTGCCAGTGTCAAAAGGGCAAATACAAGAAAGCAGATCTCTGTGGAGGTTCCGTCTGAGATAAAGGCGGAGAAATATCCGTCTTCTGCCAGCTTCTGGCTGTTGCCTTTTACATATTCAATGAGATACTTGATAACCCATCCGCCGATTACCGAGTAATACGGTACGATCAGGATGGGGATAACGGCGTTGATCCATCCGCCGAAGGACAGCCATTTGGATTTGCCGAATTTGCCAAAAGCGCCTACTGGGCTTTTGCGGGTCATGCGTCCAAGGGCTGTTTCCGCAATGATCATGGAGTAGCCGAAGGTGAGTGCCAGAATGATGTAGATCAGTAAAAAAATGCCGCCGCCGTATTTGGCTGCCAGGTAGGGGAATCTCCAGATATTTCCCAGTCCTACCGAGGCTCCGGCAGCAGAAAGTACAAAGCCCAGTTTCCCGGAGAATGTACTTCTCTCGTGGTGATGGTGTTTTTCCATAAAATTTTCCTTTCCGCGTCTGTTTGTTTGAATAATACTGCTATAGATGATACCACGATTTTTCAGGAAAGGCAAATGATATATAGAAAGAATGGGGCAACTTATTGCTTTTTTGAGCTTAGGCTCTTATAATAAAATTATCAATTACCATCTTATACTATGGAGGGCGCGGATTATGAATGAAGAACTTTTTAACGAAGCAACCAAGTCAAACGTATTGACAAAGAAACTGATCGACCAGCTTCTGGAGAGCATGACCTACAGCAGCATTTCCTTTATCAACTGGACCATTGAAACCCTGTCCCTGATCAAGGCAAGGCTGCAGAGAGGCGATAGGATCACAGATGAAGTAAGCGGAGAAGTCTATACTCTGCACTCTTTCCAGGAATTTGTAGAGAAGCATTTTTCTTCCTACATTGCCAGCCAGGTATTTAAGGAGACCTCCCAGCCGGAGAAAATTTATTTTTCCTTGAAGCCCTGCGAGGGGGGTTACAGCCTGGTAGCCGCAGATTCTGACAGTAACAAGACTTATGCATGGATTTCCAGTCTCAGCAAACGCTTCTCTCTGGTGGAGATGATCGCTACGGGAATTGTGTATGTGAAGGATACCCGCACAGATACCTACCAGCCGTTTATTTCCAGCAATGGGAAGTACTGCCGCTATGATAAGGGGAAGGGAATTCTTGTAGAGATTTGATTTTGAATTACATAAAAGAAACAACAAGGCAGCCAGTGTATGTGATTCTGGCTGCCTTGTTGTTTATCCAAATTTATTCAAATAGATTGTCCCGTGTTATATTTTTTGCCCAGGTGCCCTTGAGGTAATGATGGAAAACCCAGGGCCATTTCACAAACTCGTCGGTGCACAAAAGGAAATATACCCACAGCACCGGAAGCTTCAGCACAAACGCGGCGAAAAATCCAAGAGGCACCGCGTACACCCACATATCTATCGTGTCACAGATCAGGCCGAACTTGGTATCCCCTCCTGCCCGGAACACACCTGCAATCAGTGCAGTATTGACCGCGGATCCCATAATGTAGTAAGTGTTGATAAGAAGCATGTATTTCAGGTAATGCATGGCTGTCTCATTCAGGGAGGCGAACTTCAGCACAAAAGGCGTGACGGCAAGAACGATCAGTCCACCGATAGCACCTGTGATCACAGTCAGGCGAAGCATTCTGGAAGCGTACCGTTTGGATTTTTCCAGGTCGCCCTGTCCCATGATCTGACCAAGCAAAATGGTTCCTGCGCTTGCGATGGCAAAGCAGAATACGGAGCCGATGTTTCGCACTACCGTTACCAGGGAATTGGCGGCTACTGCGTCTGTGCCAAGATGCCCTAAAATTACGGAGTACATGGAAAATGCCACGCTCCAGGACAGGTCATTTCCAAGTGCAGGAAGTGACAGTCGGATAAAATCGTTCAGCAGTACCTTGCTTCTGAGGAACATGTAAGCGAGATTCAGTTTCACATCCTTACTCAGAAAGGAAACGATCATACAGGCAATCAGCTGGATCAGTCTGGAAAGTGCGGTCGCAATGGCAACTCCGGTGGCACCGAGCTTCGGTGCGCCAAAAAGACCGAAGATAAATGTGGCATTGAGCAAAATATTCAGGATAAATGCCAGCATATTTAGTACCATGCTGACGGTAACGCGGCCGATGCTTCGAAGAACCGCCAGGTAAATTTCCGAAATTCCCCAGCAGATGTATGTGATTCCCATGATCCGCAGATAGGATGAGCCGATGGCAATCAGTTCCCTGTCAGATGTAAAAAGGGTCATCATCCGTTGGGGCATAGTAAAGGCCACCAATGCCACCAGAATGGATATTGCCACGGAAAAACGAAGGGCAATTCCTTCGACTGCATGGATGGCCTGGAAGTTCTTTTTGCCGGAATACTGGGAACACAAAAGGGACGCTCCTGTTCCCAGTCCGTAATAAACCATAAACAAAATATTGGAATAATTGGCGGCCAGAGATACTGCCGAGATAGCAGACTGACCTACGTAATTCAGCATGATCACGTCAGCTGAATTTACTGCCGCGCTGAGCAGATTCTGGATAATGATCGGAATTGCCAGCCGGAAAATCTGCGGGTAAAAGTTGTCTTTCCCCGTTGAAACCGTACTTTTCATAGTTCCCCCTTCGAGTCATTATAAATTTGTGTCCTATCATTATAATGCTTCAGAGAGAAAAATGCCACCCTTATTATGACAGATAATTACACTATTCTGACTTCTGGTATTTAAATACTTCGGAACCCTTTTCCGATAATTTCACTGCTGTTTACAATGGTGATAAATGCATGGGGGTCCAGATGGCGCAGGTAAATACGAAGACGGTTGGTTTCACTTCTGGTGAGAACGGTCATCAGTACCTTCTGCTCCGTTTTTGTGTAAATGCCGAAAGCCTTCTGCTCAGTAGCAGAACGGTGAAGATCATTGATAATGAAAGACTCTACTTCGTCCGGATACTTACAGATTACGGTACAGACCTTTCGAAGGTTCAGGCTCTCAATGGCGCTGTCTACTACGGTGCATTTCAGGATCATGCCCAGGATACAGTAAAGTCCGGTCTGTGCGCCGTAAAGATAGGCTGCCACAAGCACGATTCCAAGGTCACTGACCAAAAGGGCGCGTCCGATCTCAAGGCTTGTGTATTTGTGCAGGATCATAGCCACAATATCGGTACCGCCTGTAGAGGCACCTACATTAAATACCATAGCAGCACCAACTGCGGGGAGAATAACGGCAAAGCACAGCTCCAAAAATACATCATGAGTCAGTGGTGCCTGTAATGGGTAAATAAATTCACAGGCACTGACAAAAAAGGACAAGGCAAAGGAGGAATAAATGGTCCAGCCCATGGAATGGATTCCCAGGAAGAAAAATCCCAGCACAACCAGCACTGCATTGACGATCCACATGAATACACCGACATTCCATTGTGGAAAAAGGGTGGACAGTATGATGGACAGACCGGAGGTTCCCCCAAAGGCGAAATGGTTAGGCGTTTTAAAAATGGAAATTCCTACTGCCGTGAAAATCAGTCCCAGATTGAGGATCAGGAAAAAAATCAGGTTGTCTTTTGTAAATATTTTCTTTTTCATAAGTTTTACTCTCCTTCTTTGGATATCTTAAGTATAACGTAAAACGCAGTCTCTGTAAAGAAACTGCGCTCAAAGAATTGCGAATAATAATATGTTTAAAAGAAAATTATCTGGAAAATAATGGTATTTTATGAAATTATCTTTTGGGATAAATTCCCACAAAGGAAATTAAAGGCGCAACACGATAATCAGAAAATACAATTTTAAGCTTCCTGGTGAAAGCTTCGGAAAGCTTCACGATTTTCTGATATCCTATAACGGTTCCTTCATAAACCGGAACCCACTTCTCTTCTTTTTGTGCGTAGACACAAAAGGCCTCCACTCTCTGGCTGTGCTGGATTGCCTCTTTTATTACCAGATAGCCCAGTGCCTTTTGGGTATGCAGATTGAAAATAAGTTCCGCTGGGAAAGCTCCGGTTTTGGCATCTGTCTCTGGCTGGTACCAGGTGGTTCTGGTGTCTGTGAGAACATTCTGAACCGGATGAGCGGCATCTTCGGAGGACGCAGTTATCTCTGCAAATTCTGCAAGATTGCCGGAAAATGCACTTCTCTTCCACTGTCCCAATTCTGCCAGCCTGGCAACATCATTTGGATGGAGCAGCCCGTTTGGCATAGGCGGAACATTAAGAAGAAAGGTAGCGTTTCCACCTACAGATCCGCAGTAAATAGAAATCAGCTCTTTAAGGCTTTTTACCTGATTATCTTCTTTTGCGTGATAAAACCAGCCCGGTCTTATGGAGGTATTGACCTCAGCAGGATACCAGATCAGGTCCTTTTCTCCCTGAAGAGCGGCTCTGCTTCCAAGATCCTCCATGTCACTTGTAATTTTTCGCTGACGGAATTCCTCATCATCTGCCTGCTGGCTTTTTTCCTGTATGCTCTCTGCCAGTGCAGTACGGGCAGGAACTACACTCCACTCGGATTTACGCACATCTCCGGCTTCATTGCCGCACCAGCGGATATCCGGGCCGCATACACAGATGCAGGCGTCTGGCTGATATTTGCGCACGCAGGCATAATAGCGTTCCCAGTCATAGACCTGTTTTTTGCCATTTGGTCCCTCGCCGCAGGCACCATCCAGCCAGACACTGAATATTTCTCCGTATCCGGTGAGCAGCTCGGTAAGCTGAGCCAGATAGTAATCATCATATTCCTTTCCCGTTCCATAGCAGGGCTGGTTCCGGTCCCAGGGGGAAAGATAGATTCCGAATTTCATGCCGTGACGGCGGCAGGCATCCGAAACCTCTTTGACTACATCACCGGTTCCCTTTTTCCATGGGCTTGAGGCAACGCTGTGACTGGTGTATCTGGTGGGCCAAAGGCAGAAGCCGTCGTGGTGCTTGCAGGTGAGGATCACGCCCTTCATGCCTGCGCTTTTGGCTGCAGATACCCACTGGTCGGCATCCAGCTTGGCAGGGTTAAAAAGCTTGGGATCTTCGGTTCCGTCGCCCCATTCTCTGTCTGTATATGTATTCATTCCGAAATGAAAAAATGCATAGAATTCCGTTTCCTGATAGGCAAGCTGCCTGTCACTTGGAACAATTCGAATTAATTCCTGATCTGTTGGCATATATAAACTCCTCTCTAACCCTTTAAGCCGCCTGCGCCGATTCCCTGCAGCAGATATCTTTGTCCAATAAGATAAATAATAATCGTCGGAATCATGACGATCACAAGTCCTGCAAACAATGCACCCCAGTCTGTAGCGTACTTTTGCACCTCAAACAGGTTTGCCATACCAATTGGAAGTGTTTTTTTTGCATCCTCTGTGAGAAGTACAAGAGCCAGCGGATATTCATTCCAAAAGCCCATGGCACTTAACATGGTAATGGTAGCGATTCCAGGCTTGGCAAGAGGAACCATTACCTTAAGCAGAAGCTGAAGGTTGGTAGCGCCGTCAATTCTGGCAGATTCCTCATAGTCCCTTGGCACAGCGGACATAAAGCCCTGGAGAGTAAAAATACAAAACGGAAACTGCATGACTGCATAAACAAGGCACAGTACCGGAAGATTGTTCAATCCGTTTATTGCCTGTAATTCCAGAAACAGAGGAATCATAATATAGGTTGCCTGCAGGAAAATGCATGCCATATAAATGGTTGAGATCAGCTTGCTCCCTACAAAACGGTATCTTGCCAGCGCATAAGAAATAGGAATAACAAATAAAAGCAAAAGCACGGTTGAAAGTACCGTTACCAGTACGGAATTTCCAAAATAGGCTGCAATGTTTGCTTTTCCCCAGGCTGCAATAAAGTTGTCAAAATTCAGTGCTGCAGGCAGCGCATAAGGATCCGTCAGATACTCTGTATTGGTTTTAAATGCAGACATCAGGTTCCAGAAAAGCGGATAAAGAAAAATAATCGTGAACAGAATCATCAGGATTCTGACACACCATGTTCTTACAGTTTTCATCAGTTCCCTCCTATTCTTTTTCAGACGACAGCTTTCGTGAGATTATTGCAATGATAATTGCAAGTACAAGGGTAAACATGGCAATAGCCATAGCATATCCGAAGTTGGCGTTTCGCATGCCCTGGGTATACATATACTGAAGAAGGACACTGGACGCCCCGTTTGGTCCGCCGCCTGTCATAACATTTGACAGGGTGAAGCTTAGGTTTATGGTTCCGGAAAGAGATAAAATATAGGTGGTTCCAATGGATTTTCGAAGAAGCGGAATGGTGATCTTAAAAAATTTCTGTGTTCCGGTAGCACCATCAATAGAAGCTGCCTCGTACACCTCCTGGGAAATTCCATCAATAGAAGCCACATGCATTACCATATAATATCCGATCGCCTGCCATACCAGAGCAGCACCGATACACCACAGAGCAGTTTTTCCCTCTCCAAGCCAGGCATGCTTCCAGGTGGAAAGATGAAACATATCCAGAAGATGGTTCAGAATTCCTCTTGTAGGATTAAACACAAAGGACCACACAATACCTACAACTGTCATGGATATAATACTTGGGAAAAAGAAAACAGTACGGTAAAAGGATTTTTCCTGAAGCTCGCCCTGGGTGAGAATAAAGGCAAAGATCAGACTAAGGAAAATAGTCACAGCCGGGATCACCAGCATCAGCTTAAAGGTGTTAAGCAGAGCCCGGATAAAATCTTTGTCCTGAAACATGTAAATATAGTTATCTAAAAATACGAATTTGCTGTTAAAGCCAACGCTGAGTGCAGTAGAGCTGGTAAAGGAAAGGTAAACTGCATTCACCATGGGAACGATCATAAAGATGATCGTAAGGATTAAAGCCGGAAGTGTACATAAGGCTATGAATAATTTCGGTTTTTTTACCACGCTAGGTCACCTCGTTTTTATATTAAAGTTATGGAAATATCCGTTTTGGGTGAAGAAAGGCTGCTGCATACATGTGCAGCAGCCTTTCTATGGAAAACAATATTCCTCCTGTTATTTTGCAGCTTCTTGGTCAGCGCGAATCTGCGCAAAAGCATCTTCTACATTCTGAGCCCACTCTTCTACTGTCATTTCATCATTCATAACAGAAGTGATCGGGTTGAAGATTTCATCCTTAGGATTCACCTTACAGTCAGCCGGAACTGCGGAGAAGCTCATAATCAAGGAGGATGCCTTTGCTTCTTCATAGATTCCGTACATGTTGTAGATTGCTGCAGACAGCTTGTCCTTTGCTACCTCGCGGGCACTCTTGGTTGCGTAAAGTGCACCGGAAGCCTCTGCAAATGCAGATACAGATTCATCGCTGTACAGGAAACGGAGGAATTCCTTTGCAAGCTCTGGATTCTTTGCAGCTGCCGGAATGGAGAACTGCTCGCAGCTGTCGAATATGTAATGCACATCGTCTGCGTTCTCAGTCGGAATCGGAGCCATTGCAAACTCAAAGCCCTCTTCTCTTGGAGCATCCTGCATCTCATTTTCCATCCAGGTTCCATTCGTGATAAATGCTGCTTTTCCAAGCATCATTTCTGTCTGGGATTCCGTATGGTTCATGCCCACAGTACCCTCTAACAAATAGCCTTTTTCTGCGATCTCTTTGATATGGGTAAGGGCCTTTAACACACCTTCGTTATTGAAAGAGCCTTCCTCATAATTGGCAATCCTGGTAAGGGCTTCCTCGCCGCACTCATTTGCGATTGCCGGCCAGAGCATTTCTTCCATGTATCCTGGATAAATTCCCTGATAGGTAAAAAGCGCACGTCCGTCAATATCCTTCAAGGTATCGCCAAGTGTGAAAAACTCATCCCATGTTTTGGGAACTTCCAGATTATTTTCCTCGAAGAAGGTCTTATTGTAGATCAGACCCTGCGGGCCGCTGCTAAATGGTGCAAGATAGATTTCGTCATCTCCGTAAGGCGCACATTTGGTGCTGGAAAGGATACCATCTGTAATATCATCCCGAAGAGTTCCGGTTCCTGCATAGTTTTCTCCGTCAAATACATCGTCCAGATTGAGAAGCGCATGCTCCTTGATCAGGGAAAGGATAACGCCATCCTCGGCTCCATCATTGAGGCAGATAAAATCCGGTGCGTTTCCGGCTACGATCTGTGGACGGATGATATCACCGATAGTCGGGCTGATGGTCATGTTTACCTTCACGCCCTCATGGCTTGCTTCAAAAAGCTCTACCATCTGGTTCCAGTAAGCATCTCCGTATCCGCCCTGGAAAATGGCAATGTTCAGTTCCTGCTCTTCTGCTTCCGCAAATGCTGTGAGCGGGGAAAGTACAGTAGCTGCGCTCATGGCAAGGATCATAGCGGATGCTGCAAATCTTTTTTTCATAGGGTGTTTCCTCCTTCTGGTTGGCTGTTTTATTATGTTTGCCTGATGATGCTATTATATTTGAAAAATCATTTATAGTAAATCGACAAAATAACTCTTGCTATGGAACATTTTCTTGTAAAATATATCTGATATGGATTTTCTTGCGGCATATATGTATTATTTTTTTGTCTTTTGCTTTTACATAGATTATTCTGTTTTTTTCCTGTATAATGAATGAAAATAATAATATTTTGACAGATATCCGTTAGAGGACAAAAGCAATGGGAGGATCCGCCATGGGAAAAAAACATCATTTTCAGGGATTTCGTAAATTCAGTATCAAAACAAGACTTGTAATTGCCCTTCTGATGATTTCTATTATTCCATTAGCGGGGATCAGCGGCTATTCTTTTCATATATTTTCCGTGGCACTTCAGGAGAAGCTTTCTGCGTCCATTTCCCAGACCCTGTCCATGATCAATCTGAACATGGTAAGCGAGATTGAAAAATACCAGTATCTGTGCGGCTCTATCTGCATCAGCGAGGAGATTAAGGAAGGCCTTCTGAAAAAAGACATGACGGACATGGAGAAGAATCAGGCGATCAATGAGATCCAGAGCATGATCCGCAATAAGATCATCTATCCCGCCCAGGCGAAAAACATTACTGTCTATGATACAGAAGGAAATATTTTTTATGATCTTGGCTATGACGGGTTTTATCAGGAGGATGTGGACAAAATCCTTTCCCGGCTTGAGGAGCAGGATCAGGATGTGTGGGCTTACGTACACACTTACCGGGACCGGGATATTCTGGTTCTTGGAAGAAGGATTTATGAGCAGTATTCCAAAAGCCGGGTAATCGGATATACCCTGATTTCCATTGAGGAGAAAATTTTTTCCAAGACGGTACTGGAGCCTGTAGGGCTGTCGGATTCTTCCAATATTATGTATATGAATATGGATGGAACCGTGCTTTCTTCCTGGAACCGAAGTATATCTCTGGGGAAGAAAATTGATAAAGAGCTTATGAAAAGAATCGGGGAAATGCTTCCAAAGAAAACAGATTCCTTCAGTATCCAGGAGGATGGGGAGGAACAGCTGGTAACTTACATTTATAACAAAAACCTGAATCAGCTATTTGTATATACCATGCCCTACCACTATATTAATTCAGAGGTTTATGCCATGCTAAAGCAGATTCTTGTGGTGGTGATGCTTCTGGTTTTGCTGTGCATCGGGATCGTAGCCATGGTATATCAGGGAATTATGTCTCCCATTAAAAGAATGCTGGAATTCTGTAAAGCACTTTCCCATGGGGACTTATCTGTGCGTATTCAGGACAATCATAAAGACGAGCTTTCCAGACTTTCCGGAAGTATGGATCATATGGCAGACACCATTGAACATCTGATGGCTCAGCAGAAGGCTCAGGAAGAGAGAAAAAGGGAACTGGAGCTGCAGATGCTTCAGTATCAGCTGAATCCTCATTTTCTTTTTAACACTCTGAACAGCCTTCGGTTTGTGGCTGCTATGCATAAGGATCTGATCGTAAGCGATGGAATTCAGGCACTAAGCAGTCTTTTACAGAATACCCTTACCAATAAGAACGAATATATTACCATTCGGGAAGAACTGGAAAATCTGGAAAACTATTTTTCCATTCTCAGAATCCGCTACGCTGGCAGCTTTGAGTATTCCTTCCATGTGGAGGAGGATGAACTGCTCTCCTGCCTGGTTCCCAAGCTGATTTTGCAGCCACTGGCAGAAAATTCGGTGATGCATGGCTCTTCAGATGACGGTACCGTAATGGAAATCCAGATTACCTGCTGGCGAGAAGAAGATCATGTGGTTATAGAGCTGTCCGATGACGGTAAAGGCTTTAAGGTGACGGACGACGCCCTGGCACCTCGCCCGGAGCGAAAAAAAATTGGCGTTGCCAATGTAAATGATCGGATCCAGCTGAATTTCGGACGGGAATACGGGCTGAAAATTGACAGTCAGCCAGGAGAAGGAACCAGGTGTACGCTTACTCTGCCGGAGCTCTATGCGGATTCACTTTCATAAAATACACAATTGGTCGGAAAGGATAATACATGTACAGTATACTGATTATTGATGATGAGCCCATTGTAAAGATTGCCCTTCGCTCCATCCTGCCCTGGGAGGAGCATGGCTTTTCTATTTGCGGAACGGCATCAAATGGGCTTGAGGCACTGCCTCTGATTGGCCAGCATCATCCGGATGTGATCATCACAGATCTGAAAATGCCCGGGATGGATGGGCTGGAGCTGATCCGTATCTTAAAGGAACAAGGATATCCCGGTGAAATTCTGGTGCTTAGCAATTACGAGGATTTTGATTCTGTGAGAAGTGCCCTGCTGCTTGGTGCTGCAGATTATCTGCTGAAAATTAAGATCCAGCCGGATACCCTTCTTGCCTGTTTAAATAAAACGGTAGAAAAATTAAAGGACAGAGTGCCCAGTCATTGGGAAACTGAAAAAAAGGATCCAAAAGAGAATATGCAAGCGCTGCTGCTGGAATTTTTCAGGAAGGATGCAAAGCTTTCAGATTTTATTGCTGAGCACGACAAAACCAGACTTGCGTTTATGGAAGCTTCCTGTGCCATCTGCTATGTAACCTTTGAGAAGTTTTTATCTAACGAAGCGTTTTCCATATCCGGAAATCTTCTGCGGGATATGATCCTGGATGCGGTCCAGGGAGTGCTGCAGCCCTATATTCTGGTACTGAATGATTATAGCGCATTGGTTGTTTTTTCCCAGGCAGAGCTGTCTGGCAGTGAAATTAAGGTGGAGCAGCTGGTGAAAAAACTGTACAATCGTTTTACCATGTACCAGTCCTTTGCACCGGATATGCCCTATCAGGAAATGATGAAAAATTATGAGGAAGCACGGAGTGTATTCCGGGAATTTTCCTCCAGTGAGGGACATTATAAAGCAGATGTGGCTAAGACCCTGGAATATATGGAGGAAAATTATATGTATAGGCTTACCCTGGCTTCTATTTCCGCAAATGTGAATTTAAGCTCCAGTTATCTGTGCAGGATTTTTAAATCAGAGGTTGGAACAAGCATTACCAACTATCTGAATAATCTGCGGGTGCGCAAGGCTGCAACCTTGATCAAAGAGAATACCCTATCCATGAAAGAGATTTCTTCCATGGTAGGAATTGATGATCAGCTTTATTTCAGCAGGCTGTTTAAGAAATACATGGGGATTTCCCCATCAGAATATGGAAAGAAGTATCATCAGTAGGCGGATCATAATACCAATAAACAATAAGGAAAGGACTACATATATGGAATTATATTTTAAAAATTCGGCAAAATGCTGGCTGGAAGGATTTCCTCTGGGAAATGGACGAATAGGAGCAGTTATTCACGGAGCCCCGGATCATGAAGTACTGCAGTTAAACGAAGATACCTTATGGTCAGGCTCTCCTTACAGCGGACAGACCGGGCTTTCCCCTGAAGTGGTGAAGCAGGCCGGGGAGCTTGCAAAAGCCGGGAAATATGAAGAAGCAAAAATGGTCATAGAAAAGAAGCTGGAAGAAGCTGAGGATGTACAGGTTTATCTGCCCTTTGGAGATCTGCATCTGGATTTTGTGGAGGATAATTATGGTGCTGATGAAGATACATTTGCAGGTGCTTCACCAGATTCTGATACATCTGTGACAGATTATGAAAGGTGTTTGGATTTAGACCGGGCTGTGGCCTTTGAGCACTATGTGAGAAATGAAGCTAAGGTTACACGTACCTGCTTTATCAGCTCACCGGCTCAGGGACTTGTGTATCAGATCAAAAACACCAAGCCATTCTCCATTTTTATTCACTGTGACGGAGCCTTTATCCGTGAGAAGGATTATAAGGAAAATCATTTCACGCTTACCGGAATCTGTCCGGGAAGAAGCGGACTGAAGGTTATTAAGGAAAATAAACCGGAAGAGTTCCTTTTCCCCGAAGAACCAGAGCTTCAGGGCGTACACTTTATAGGAGAAGGGTGTGTAACTGCAGAAGGTGGAAGGGCTGCCGTGTCTGCGGATGGAATTCTTTTGGAGCATGTGACAGGGGTGGAAATCCGTATGGCAATCCGTACCAGCTTCCGGGGATTTGACAAAGCATATACCAGCCAGTATTCCGATACAGAAATTCGTCATATGCTGGCTGATGATTTAGAGAAACTTTCAAAACCTTTTGAAGAGCTGCTGGATGAGCATGTGAAAGAATATAAATCTTTTTATGGAAGAACTTCATTAAGACTGTGGGATGATGTCCAGAAGCTTTCGAATGGAAATTCCCGGTATGATCTGCGGGAGCGTCTTGCCGCATTTCATGAGGGTGCATCTGACCCGGAGCTTTATGCAATCTTGTTTGCTTTCGGAAAATATCTGCTCATCTCCTCTTCCAGGCCGGGAACCCAGGCTGCCAATCTGCAGGGAATCTGGAGCAATGATATTATTCCCCCATGGTTCGGAGATTTCACCGTAAATATCAATACAGAAATGAATTACTGGATGACAGGTCCCCTGAATCTTGCTCAAATGCAGGAGCCGCTGGTAAATCTTTGCAAGGCACTGGTAAAAAACGGACAGCAAACTGCCAGAGAGCTGTTTAACTGTGAGGGAACCGCCTGCTTCCACAACACGGATATCTGGGGTAAAACCTCTCCGGCAACGGGAAAGGCGGTATGGTCGTTCTGGCCATTTGGGGAGGCATGGCTCTGCCGAAACCTGTTTGACCAGTATTTATTTACAGAAGATAAAGAGTATTTGAAGGAAATTATGCCTATACTGGAGGAAAATGTGCGATTCTGTCTGGCTCAGCTTCAGGAAACAGATCAGGGACTTGCTATCTGCCCCGCTACTTCACCGGAAAATCTGTTTTATGAGGATTGTTCCGTGGCCAAATACAGTGAAAATACCCTTGCCATTGTAAGAAATCTCTTTCGGGATTATGTGAAGGGCTGTGAAGTACTTGGTCTGCAGAGCCAGATTTTGTATGATGTACTGGAAGCCTTGGAGCGCATGGTACCTACTGCGGTGGGAAGCAAGGGGCAGATTCTGGAGTGGAACCAAGAATTTCCGGAGCAGGATGTGCATCACCGCCATGTTTCCCATCTTTATGAGCTTCATCCTGGCTGCGGCATTACTTTGCAGACACCGGAATTGTATAAAGCAGTGAGAAAGAGTCTTGAGCTTCGGGGAGACGAGGGGACCGGATGGAGTCTGGCTTGGAAGGTTCTGATGTGGGCGCGTATGGAGGATGGCGCTCATGTAGAGAAAATTATGAAAAATCTGTTTTACGTGGTAGATCCAACGGAAGAAATGGGAATGCGAAGAGGCGGTATCTATCCCAATCTGTTTTGTGCTCATCCGCCATTCCAGATTGACGGAAACTTAGGCTACAGTGCTGCTGTCGCCGAGGTTCTGGTTCAAAGCCAGGGCGAAGAGCTTGTCCTTCTCCCTGCGCTCCCACCCTCCTGGAGAAACGGGGAAGCCACCGGGTTCATTGCCCGTGGGAACATCCGCGTGGATCTTAAATGGGAGGGGAAGAATGTCACCTATACCTTAACTCCTGCTCATGATACCACTTTGCGTCTCCGTGTCGGAAAAGGGGGTGTGAGGGGGTATTCACTGCGTGGGGGTGTGGCATACGAAGGAAATGGGGGGCTGAGCTGAGGGGGGATTTAGTTAATCAAGGCGGACGCCTCTGGACACCTGTTATTCCACGCAGGTCGGTGCAACGCTCCGGTGAACTAACTGCTAACTACGGCTAAATCGTTCAGGAGAGCCTTCACGATTAAGCCTTCATAAGCAGTGGATTTCACCTCCGCTAAGGACGCACCTGAAATGACCTGCTTAGGAGTAACAGGTGTCCAGAGGCTGTGCATCGGCTGGAATTCCCCTTAATGCCAGTAAATAAGTATCAGTCTGAATTCCCTCTCAGTGTCAGTGAAGAAGTATCGTTTTAGCACATTCTCCTTGCGAACTCACGTCCTGGTAACAAAACAACTAAAACAACTGCTTCACTAAGTCCCGCCAATGTGGCAAAAACTGCATCATTTCTGTAGGACAGAAAGTTTCAATTACCCAATAATAACATAGTGTTCTTTCAACTCATTGAGCATATTATGCTTAATTTCACCTTCATTTTGCAATCTGCCAACTACAATTCCAGGAGCAATATGAATCATTCCTGCAAATACCCTCACCGCATCAATGGAAAATACATGATTCTCTTTAAACTTTATAAAAGCATCTGTTGGAATCAGCTGATCTCTCGCCCATTCATTTGCAGCAATTTCATCCTGCTCCGATGTTCCATCAGAATTTCCTATGTGTCCAAGCATAATATGCCCTAACTCATGGAACAGGCTGAACCAAAATTTGTCCGCGTCACTTCCTCTGGCAGTCAGGCCCAAAACAATTTTGTTTCCATCAAGAAATGTAGCTCCGTGCAAAAAAGAACCCTTCAAATGCGGCAAAAAAACTAATGCAATTCCATACTCCGATAAAAGAAATTTTAATTTAGGACTAAACTGTTTCGGCTCCATCAGTGTCAGCTTTCGAATCTCATCAAGTCTATTATTGAATCCTTTCACATTTATCGGTTTTGTTTCAATTTCCCTGGCAATAACCTTTACTCTTTGCGCCCAGGCCATAAGTGCCAAATCACTTTTTTCCGTAATCGCCAGTCTGCGGCAGGCAATTCGTGTAATCTGCCTGTTTTCTAACAAGGAAAGTTCCACAATCCCAAAATATTTTCTTAAGTTGATCACTTTTTCTTTTATATTTCTTGTAGCAGGAACCCAGCCATATTTTGCCATTTCACTATAAGGAAACTTTCTGGCAATTTCTTCATCCTGTTCCATTAAATTTTCAGCTTCAACCTTAATTAACTTCTCTCTGTAGGCGGCTTCAAGGTTATTCCAAAACTTGGCATACACACCAAGAACCACTTCCAGTCTGACTGCACAGTCTGGAGTAAGCTGCACCTCTCCATTAATAAGCTTGCTGATATGCTTCTCTGACATATTCATTCTTGCGGCAAATTCTTTCTGACTCATGCCTCTGTCAGTTAACTGCTCTTTGATTGTGGCTCCAGGTGGTGTCGCTATATAACTTCTGCTCCTGACCATAGTAATACCTCCGATATACTAGTTAATGATAATCAACGATTTCTAAAATATTCGCAATCTGGATTTCATTTCCATTTTTTTCAAATACTAACCGGTACGGATGAACAAGATCCATAGCATACTGGCCCTTTCGGTTTTGCGTTAAAGGATGACAGCGACCAATACGAAATTGAATCATCATTTCCACTGTGTCAGCCGCTGATATTTCACCTATACGCATGTCTATTTTTTCTGCCATTTGGGCACCGTATGTTTTTCAGCGACCTTGATATCCGTACAAATTTTCCTGATTTTATTGTTTTTGTACGTAATTTCCAACCGCCACTCTCCTATAAAAAATTTACCTGCTAGGTTAATAAAATATTAGCACATTTCTTAATATGTGTCAATTTTACAATTAACCTAACAGGTAAATTAAATATCCTACAACCATCTCGATTCCAGTGAGTTAACCGGAAACTGATGCTAAGATGCAGTTTAGTGAATCAAGGCGGACGCCTCTGAACACCTGTTATTCCACGCAGGTCGGTGCAACGCTCCGGTGAACTAACTGCTAAAGACGCACCTGAAATGACCTGCTTAGAGCGTGTTTGAAAAATCATTCCCGCAATCTGCACGCCCCACTTTGCTAGAATTCTCCTTAATGCCAGTCAATAAGCATCGGTCTGAATTCCCTCTCAGTGCCAGTTAAGAAGTATCGTTTCAGCACATTCGCCTTACCAGTAACCAGTGAGTTCACAAGGTATATTCGTGAGCAGGTCATTTCAGGAGCGCTCTTAACGGAGACGAGATCCACTGTCTACGAAGACTTAACATTGAAGGCTCTCCTGAGATGTTTAGTCGCAGTTGGCAGTTAGCTCGTCGGAGTGTTGCGACGACCTGCGATGAATATACCTTGCGAACTCACGTCCTGTAAACGACTGCTTCACTAAATTCCCCCTCAGCCCCTAACCATCTTTCCGCTCTTTTTTGCCGCCTCAATCAACTGCCCCAGCCGCATATTACAGCTACCCACAGGTACATCCGTGCAAATGATTCTCTCACACTGCTCCATCACACGGAGGGCTTTTTGAAAGGTCTCTTCAGAAATATCCATAAAAGGCCTTTCTGTTATCACATCTGCCGCCAGAAGTCGTGCCAGACGGTAGTCTACATCATTGGTATAAAGAATTCCCGCAATAAACGGCGTATGCTCCTTCTGCAGCTGCCGGAATACAGGAATACCGGTTCCGTTTCCGCAGATCACAAATGTTTTCGCCTCTCCCTCCGGCTTTGGAAGTTCAATACTTCCAAACAGAGGATCAAAAAAGCCATTGTTAATGTCATACAAATCCCGGATCATATTTTCCTCAAAAATATCCTCCGGCCTTCCGAAATGGGAAATGGTATCTCCTTTTACGCAAATAATCTTATCCGCAATCTTCTGTGCCAGATCGATTTCATGAAGAGACATGATCACTGTAATATGCTTCATTTTTGCCATATCCCGGAGAATGGAAAGCAGATCCAGCTTATGCTTGATATCAAGGAAGGAGGTTGGCTCATCCAGGATAATAATATCCGGCTCCTGGCAGATGGCACGAGCAAGCAGAACACGCTGCCGCTGTCCGTCACTGATATTGTTAAAATCACGGCTTCCAAGCTCCTGGGCATGTACTGCACGCATGGCCTCTTCTACTTTTTCCTCATCCTCTCTTGTAAGAAGACCAAGCCGTCCTGTATAAGGATAGCGTCCTGTTGCCACAATATCATGGCAGGTCATCAGCTCCGGCTTCATACGCTCTGTGAGAACCACCGCCATACGGGTGGAAAGATCCCTAAAAGAAAAGGAGGTGAGATTCTGGTCGTCAAAGTAAACCTTTCCGCCAATAATCTGCAGCTGACGGGTGATACTTTTCAAAATTGTAGATTTACCGGAGCCATTTGGTCCGATCAAAGTCACAATTTCTCCTTTTTTGATGCCAATACAGATATCGTGGATCAGTGCTTTTTTGTTGTATCCTACGGACAGATGGTCCATTTTAAAATAGTAATTTTCCATCTTTAGTTTCCTCTCTTTTTACGCAGCATCATAAAAATAACTACCGGTGCACCAAATATGGAGGTGACAGTACTGATATTCAGCTCTAGCGGTGCAAATGCCATTCTGGCGATCAGGTCACACATCATACAGAAAACAGCTCCTCCAAGAAAGGTTCCCGGGATAATAATAAGTGGTCTTGATGTGTTAAAGCTTCTTTTCATCAGGAAGGGAACTGCGATTCCAACAAAGGAAATCGGTCCGGCAAAAGCAGTTACGGTTGCAGACAAAATGCTGGAAAGCAGGATCAGGGCAACACGGAAGAAGCGGATATTTACTCCCATGCTTTGGGCGTATGCCTCTCCAAGCTGATAAGCACCTATGGGCTTTGACAGAAGGAAGGTCAGAATCAAGGTAATTCCGATTACCACAAAGGAAATATATACGTTGCTCCAGCTCATACCGGAAAAGCTTCCCTGAGACCAGCCGTGGAGATTAACAATATCGGAATCATCTGCAAAGGTAACTACAAAGTCTGTCACTGCAGAGCAAATATAGCCGATCATAATTCCGGCAACCAGAAGGGTAGCCATATGCTTGATCCTTTTTGAAATCAAAAGGATAAATCCAATTGAAATTAAAGAACCGATAAAGGCTGCAATGATCAGGGTATAAGAAGTAACATTTGCTGCTCTTCCAAGATAATAAATCATGGTAAGAGCTACTACCATTTTTGCACCGGAGGAAATGCCAAGTACAAATGGTCCGGCAATTGGGTTTTCGAAAAAGGTCTGCAGCAAAAAACCGGATAAGGATAAAGCGCCGCCCAAAATAGCTGCCATCAGGATTCTGGGCAGACGGATTTTCCAGATAATGCTGTACTCTTTTGTATCTGTCACTTTTTTTAAAAGAATATCTGCGATTTCTGACAGGGAAATATGGACATTACCGGTATTGATATTCAGCACGGTGATCACGCAAAATGCCAGGATCAAAAGAATAAACACCAGGGCGTAGCGGGATCTTCTTTTGAAATTTTCCATGTGGAAGCTGGTTCCACCAGGTTGTTTACTCATTCTAGGTTTACTCCATTTGTGTTTTATTATGGGAAAGCGGACCACTTTACAGAAGTCCGCTTAAAAATCAGTTCAATTTGTGCAGGAAGGTCATATCCTCCTCGCTGCCGCCTGTGAGCATCAGGTTAAAATCATTGATCAGCTCGCCGATGGTATCCGTATGCTGATACATGGAATTATCGGTGATCCATACATTTCCATCCTTTACTGCCTTGAAATCAGCCAGAAGACTGTCCTTAGCCAGAAGGTCGTCAAGGCTCTTTACAGAGGCATCAATGCTGGTATTGTAGATCAGATAATCTGCATCCACAGCAGTGTTGTAAAACTCTTCCATTGTGATGGAAACAGAGGTTTTGCCGCTGTCATCCTGAAGGTCTGCAAATGCATTTCGCCCGCCTGAAATGTCGATCATGCTGGAAATGTAATCTTTGGGATTTCGGACAACCGGGGAACCGCTGGTGTTGATATAGAAAAATGCCACGGTTTTCTCTGTGTTGGTGAAATCCTTTAATTTCTCAATGATCTGCGCCTGACTGTCAAAGAAAGCGGCTGCTTCCTCTTCCTTGTTCATCATAGCTCCGTAAAGCTTGATCCACTCCGTACGGCCAAGGGGCTGGCTTTCATAGCTGGAACGGTCGATAAATACCGGAATTCCAAGGGTTTCGATCATCTCCTGTACCTTTGGTGCGTGGAGGATCATGGTGGACTCAACTGCAAGATCACAGTCATCTCCTACCAGAAGCTCGTAATCCGGCTCATCATATTTACCTGCGAAAGTCATGTCGCCATTATTGATGGCATCTGCTGCTGACTGGATGTACCAGCCGGATGCGTCCAGTCCGGATAATTTGATGGAAGCTACCGCGCCGATGGCATCAAACAATGCCATTGGGGAAGTAGCTGCCATGTAGATCGTATCCAATGGCTGCTGGAGAACCTGAATGCTGTCATCCAGACCATCCGGTGCCTCCATTCCTTCCGGTACTACAAGGTACTGTGCATTATCATGGACATCCAGAAGCTTATAGCCATCATTATAGTAATACACATCAAAGCATTCTGCAAAGGACAGCTCCATGGTGGACTGGTAAGTAAGTCCCGGAAGCTCTGGTGCTGTATGGTCAGAGGAAGTGTCCACGGAAGCATCCGTTTCAGCTACTTCCGTATTTTCTTCTGCCCATACAGGAGTTACTGCTGTAAAAGTCATCACAGCTGCTGCAAAAATGCCAAGAATCCGGTATTTCAGCTTTTTATCGTACATAGTTTTCTCCTGCGGTTTATGCCTCTTCATCTGTTTCAGTGAAAATTGCCTGGTATGCTTTTGTCCATTCTGCTTTTGCATCCTCATTCTCTTCGTCTGCAGAGCGGTCAATAATAAACGGAATCTTCAGGGTTGCATACTTCGCTGCCATATCCTTCAGTGTTTCCAGCTTTTCTTCTGTTTCTGTTTCTTCTGCAGGAAGGATATCGGATGGAAGGATGGCAAGATTGCACTGGCTCTTAACAAGCTCTTTATAGTCGGTGTCATCGTATTTGCCTGCGAAGGATACAGAGCCATCCTCTAATGCTGCAGTGAGGCTGTCAGAGGTTACCTCGTCTTTTTCCAGGCCAAGGCTGGTAATCTTGTCAGTAAGACCAAGCTCATCCAGGATGTTAAGCGCACCCTCAGATGCAACGTAAACGCTTTCAACCGGTTTTTGGATCAGGATTACGTCTTTATCAAGACCTGCAGGGATCACTGCGCCTTCCGGCACGATCAGGTATTTGATAACATTGCCTGTGTAAAGCTTCTCAGAAGCGGATGCATCTTTATCTTCTGCCGCTGCAGCTTCCTTAGAATCTGCAGTTTCCGGTTTTCTTGCAGTGTCTGCGGTCATGTCAACCTCAAACAGGGTGATGCCTTTTGCATAGTTATACAGTTTAAAATATTTTGCATGCTCAAGCTTGGTTTCATTCTTGTACTCAAGCCCTGTGATCTCCGGTGCACTTTCATCCAGCTTCTTGTTTCCTGTGGAAAGCATACTGTTCTCATCTGCCGGATTTTCCTTGTCTGTTTTTTTCGGATCGCTTGCACCCTTTAATGCAGCATAAATGGTGTAAGTAATCTCATGAGCCTGAGACATTCTGGTGGTCATACCGATGATGGTATTGTTCTGGTTTAATGCAATCGGAATGGTGAAGGTGGAGGTACCGCCTCCGCAGGATCCGTAATAGGTGTTGCCGTTTGCCTTTACATATCCGTAATATTCACTGCTGAATACAATTGTTGCATAGGCTTTTCCGCCGGTTACAGTAATCTTATTACAGGAAATACTTACCTTACCGGTACCGCCGGACCAGGAGAAGCTGTCTGGTGTGTAGGTTCCGTCTGCCAGTGTGGTGGAGCTGTTTACAGAGGAGGTTCCTCCGCTAAGATCAGAGTCATATTTGGACTCCTTATCCGGTTCCGGATTTGGTGTTGGTGTAGCGGTAACAGCTGCTGTTGGAGTTGGTGTAGGAGTACCTGTCAGTTCAACGGATGGTGTCGCAGTCGGTGCCGGAGTTGTGTCTGGTTTCTGAGTGTCATCCTTGATATCACCGATCTTATTTAAGGTAGCTGACTCAAAGGTCAGGGTTCTGTCATACCAGGTCTGTCTTTTGTGAGAAAATGCAGCAATTGAAAGTCCCTGATCAAGAGATTCCACCGGAATTTCATAAGTATATTTACCATCAGCATTTACAGTGTATGGAATCCATTTGGAGGAATCTGCTTTTGCTGCCTGCTCACCGGTTCCTGCAAAGAGGTAATCATAGCCTGTGCCGCTTAAGGTAAGAACTGCTGTCATCTTTCCGTTTTTGGAGGTAAGGGTACAGCCTACTACTCGGAACATGGAGGAGCTGGAAGTTACATCCACATTGTAGATTCCGTTCTCACATGCACCGGATGGAACCTTAGTTGGCTCCGGTGTAGATGTTGGAGCCGGAGTTTCGCTTGGAGCCGGGGTCTCACTTGGCTGCGGAGCCTCGCTTGGACTCGGAGCTTCACTTGGCTGCGGGGTCTGTGTTGGCACCGGAGTTACCTCTGGCTGCTCACCGTATCCGGGAACTGCCGGGATTGTAATGGTAAGGATTCCTTTTTCATACCAGTGCTGGCTCTTCTTGGAATGAGGTACTACAGAAACAGTCTGTGTCTCCTTGCTTGCAGGAACTTCGAAAGTGTATGTATAGCCGCCTGCTGCATTCTCTACGCCGTGGACAGCTTTTGTCTCTTTATCTGCATCGCTGGAACTTCCGAAGTAAATCATGTCATAGTTCTGCTTCTCTGTGGAAAGGGTTACGATGTATTTGTCGCCCTCTAATTTTACAGTAGAACCAGTGATCACGAACATGGCAAATTCGTTGCCGTCTTCTTTTACCAGCTTGATGCCAGCGTCCTTGATCTCGTTGTCAGAGGCTGCCGGAGTCTCGGTTGGAATTGGTGTGGCGGTAGGCTCTGGAGTTGCGGTAGGCTCCGGAGTTGCGGTTGGTTCTGGTGTGGCAGTTGGTTCCGGGGCTTTCATTCCTGGAACGTTTAGCTTCAGATCCTGGGTCGTATACCATGCATTATTTTTTACAGAATGGGGAACCAGATAAATGGTCTGAGCTTCTGCCTTTGCATCAATTTCGAAAACGAAGGTATATCCGGTTTCTGTTTCTGTTCCTGCGATTGCATTGGCATCCATCACAGATGCAGCATCTTCTTTATGTCCAAGGTAAATCTTATTGTAGTTCTTTCCGTTAGAAGTCAGGGTTATTTTAATTTTATCACCCTTTAATTCTGCAGAGGAGCTTGCAATTTTGAACATTTTGTAAGCAGTATCATCTGCTTTATCAATGGTCATGTTTGAGCCGTCTTCTTTTAAATCCTCTGGCATGGTATAAGTGGCAATCCCATTGCCGGAAGCTTCTTCTGCAGCCGGAGCTTCTGTTACAGCTGCGTCTTCTGCTGGCTGAGCAGCAGTCTCTTCTTTGGCATCCTCTGTCTGTGCTGGCGCTTCTGTAACAGAAACCTCAGCAGTTTCTGTCTGCTCCGGAGTCTCTGTAGGTGCCGTGGTCTCTTCCGGAGCAGTTGTTTCTGCCTTCTCTTCCTGTGCAGGAGCAGTCTCCTCTTTCGGAGCTTCTGTCACAACAGCTTCTTCCGCCGGAGTTACCGTAACCTGTACGCCTGTACTCTCACTTTCTGCCTGTGTAAGGGCAGCCGGAGTGACGGTCATTGCCACAGAAAGAAACAGTGCCAGAAAGCGTTTTGAATTTCTTTTCATTTTTCTCCCTCGATTCTTTTATGGTTATCTTCTGGTATTGTTGCCTGAATAAATCAAAGACTGCCTCAGAGTATTCGGAAAATTCCAGAAAACTCTTCTAATGCAAAAAAATGCCCGCTCCCATAAGGGAACAGGCACCAGAAATCAATATATCCCATAGTCGAAATATATGCTACATGAGAATGAAGTGCTTTCCTCGGAAGCTTTCATTAACGAATTCAGCAGGTTTCCTGACTTACAGATCAATACGAAATCCAGCCTTCTCAGCAACGCATTGCCAATGGCATCTTCGGATTTCATTCCCTGTTTACAGTGACCGGATCGCTCAGGATTTGCACCTGATTCCCTCTTAGCCAGCAGATTCTTTTTTCTGCAAAGGCACTGAAAACGGATTTATTCAATTCATTTCATTATAGCAGACTATTATACTGAAATCAATAGGCTGCCAAGGCACTTTCTACCTGACAGCCTACAATTTGTTACTGTTCACTCCGTGCCCAGTAACTACAATTTAACATATATTTTAAATTATTGTGCGGGAAATACGCAACATCGCTTTACTGTTTATACTGACTATACCCAACCTCTTCTGTGCGGAGCAGGTTTCCCGCCTCATCATACACGCTGCGGTAGGTTTTGCAGGTGTTGGGATCGGAGTGTTCGGTGGTGATCTCTACAGTATTGTTGTTCTCCTTTGTACCGTAAATGGATACGGTCACAGACTCTTCTGCTTCGTCATAGACTGCGGAAATCTTAATGGGATAAGAGGTATTGTTCTGGAAGCGGAAATCCTGGCTTCCGTAAACAACTGCTGCATCCAGTCCGTCATCCACATAGTCAATACGCGCTGCATGGTTATGGCGTTCTACGATGGAAAGATCCGCCTGCAGGCACGCCATAAACAAGGTGGTGGACACCTGGCAGATTCCGCCGCCGATATCCTGGGCGTGCTCGCCGCCTACGATTACCGTCGCTTCCTTATAGCCCCGCTCTTCTGTTCTGGGACCTAAGGTATCATTGTAGGAAAAAGTCTGTCCCGGCTGCAGTTCCACCCCATCGCATGCTTCTACTGCAAGCTTCAGATTGGTGATCCGGTTCTTGGTACCGCCGCCGTAAGTGGTATAGGTTCCAAGGAGGTTCAGATAAGGCAGAGCCTCAATTTCCTCCGTGGAAACCTCTGGCAGAGTGATTTCAAGCGGAATGGTGATTACCAGTCCCTCTCTTGCCCGGTCAAGCCGGTTCTGTGCGGCTTCCACATCAAAGGAAATGCCCGTCACAGCAGGAATGATCTCGTTGTTTTCTCCGAGAGAAGCATCTGTGGCCTCTGTATGTACCTGCTCATAATAAGCTTCCATGTCAAAAGCTTCCGGCAGAGTTTCCATAGTCGGACATTCAATCACGGTCTCGTAATCTTCCCGGGAAATGGCACTTAGAATCTCTTTTTTCAGAGCGTCCAGATCCGGTCCAATTCCGGTAACGCCTTTCGTAATCACAAGACTGGTATCTGTGAGCTCACAGGAGGTCTGAATGGTAGTAGAACCGTTCTGAATCCCGGCTGTATTCAGCACCTCATCTAGGTCATCCTGATTGCGTATAGTAGGAAGAAGGGTCAGCTCCTCCTTCGTCTTGCTGTTCATAAGCTGGATGCGGTCTGTACCATGGGTAATCCAGGAACCATGTCCAAGGGAATAGGCACTTGCCACAACGGCTTTCGCATCTATGCTCAGCGCCGGATAAATGGACACCTGAAATTCCTGTCCGTTCAGAGTGACCGTCATCTGCTTGTCCTGATAATTTTTCTGGAAATCCTCTGTAATGGCGATGATGGCTTCCTCTTCGGTCATTCCCTGGATGGCAATGCCGTTTACTTTCAGCTTTGTCCAGATCACATTGTCTGTAAGAAAATGGCACCACAGACAGTATGCGCCCACAAGAAGCACGAAGAAGATCAGAACCTTGGTCAGGGTGTTTTTCATTTGTTTGTTCATATGATAGTTTTACCTTTGGCTTACTTTTTTAGAGCAGCGGGGTAAAAAAACATGTCCTGTTTCCAGTATGACACGCAGCACCTACCTGCTCCACTTTTGCCAAGATTGTATCATTATCACAGTCAATAGTCAATGATTTCACGTACTGAACATGGCCGGAGGTAAGTCCTTTGGTCCACAGCTCGTTTCGGCTGCGGCTCCAGTAGGTCATTTTTCCCAGTTTCAAAGTGGTAAGATAGGCCTCTTCATTCATATAGGCAAGCATCAGAACCTGGTCTGTCTTGTAATCCTGGACAATGACCGGAACCATGCCGTCACTGTTCAGCTTGAAATCAGACCAGGACAGTTTGCTTTTTAAATTTTCCATGTAAAAATACTCCTTTTACAAGCTTCCCTTTGTGGAAAGCACGTCTGTAATGCGGGGGTCAAACGCTACCGCCATGTCCAGGGCTTTGGCGAAGCTTTTGAACATAGCTTCTGCCATATGGTGGTTATTTCCCGGGGTAAGAACCTTAATGTGAAGATTCATGGACGCAGTGTAGGAAACCGCATAAAAAAATTCCTTTACCATTTCTGTGGACATATCGCCAATCTTTTCGCTTGTGAACTCTCCGTCAAAGGAAAGATAGGGACGTCCTCCAAGATCCACTGCGCAGAGCACCAGGCACTCATCCATAGGAAGAATGCAGCTTCCGTAGCGGCGGATTCCCTTCTTGTCTCCCACTGCTTCTTTAATGGCAGTGCCAAGGACGATTCCCGTATCCTCGATGGTGTGGTGATCGTCCACCTGAAGATCCCCTTTCACCTTCACATCCAGGTCAAACAGTCCGTGGCGGGCAAAGCCGTCCAGCATGTGGTCAAAAAATCCCACGCCAGTGTCCAGGCTGCTTTTGCCGCTTCCGTCCAAACCTAGCTTCAGGGAAATCTGGGTTTCTTTTGTGTTTCGTGTTACCTGGGCCTCTCTTGTCATGGCTCCTCCTTTTTGTCCTCATCCTCAAAACGGACTGCAATGGAATTTGCATGTGCGGTCAGCTGCTCGGAGATGGCAAACTGGATGATATCCTTGTGGATTTCTTTCAGTGCAGATCTGGAATAATATACAATGCTGGATTTCTTAATAAAATCATCCACAGAAAGTGCGGAGAAGAATTTGGCAGTTCCGTTGGTTGGAAGTACGTGGTTCGGCCCTGCAAAATAATCGCCCAGGGGCTCGGAGCTGTACTCACCGATAAAGATAGCGCCTGCGTTTCGCACCTTCATCATCACCTCGAAGGCATTCTTGGTCACGATCTCCATATGCTCGGATGCGATCTCGTTAGCCGCATCAATGGCTTCATCCATATCCTCTGCAATGAGAATGTATCCGAAATTCTCCAGGGATTTTTCAATGATCTCTCTTCTGGAGAGAACCTTCAGATAGCCATCAATCTCTTTCTCCACATTCTGCGCCAGCTCAGTGCTGGTGGTAATGAGGATTGCAGAAGCCATCTCGTCGTGCTCTGCCTGGGAAAGAAGGTCAGCTGCAACATAGTGTGGGTTGGCAGTCTCATCTGCAAGAACCAGGATCTCACTTGGTCCTGCGATAGAATCAATGCTGACATGGCCGTAAACGGCTTTCTTTGCCAGTGCTACGAAAATATTTCCAGGTCCTACGATCTTGTCTACTTTCGGGATGCTGGCAGTACCGTAGGCAAGTGCGCCGATAGCCTGTGCGCCGCCCACCTTGTAGATCTCGTCAGCGCCGGCTTCCTTGGCTGCAACTAATGTAGAAGGATTCACCTTTCCGTCTTTTCCCGGAGGGGTGGTCATTACAATGTGGGGCACTCCTGCAACCTTGGCAGGCACAATGTTCATAAGAACGGAAGAAGGATAAACTGCCTTTCCTCCTGGAACGTAAACGCCTACACGGTTCAGAGGAGTTACCTTCTGGCCCAGCATGGTGCCGTTCTCTGTGCTTGTAAACCAGCTGTTCTGGCGCTGTTTCTCGTGGTAGCTGCGGATGTTTACAAGAGCCTTGCGGATGACTTCCAGTAAGGAGGCGTCCACTGCCTCATAGGCCTCCTGGATTTCCGCTTCGGTTACACGGATGGTGTCTGCGGTAACCTCTACCTTATCAAATTCCTTTGTATAGGAGAACAGGGCTTCGTCTCCTTTTTCCTTCACATTGGCAAGAATGTCTGCAACAGCTGCTTCAAATTTGCCATAATTGTTTGGGCTTCTTTTTAACAGATTTTCCAGAATATCTTTTGTAGATTCCTTTGTTAATCTTACTGTACGCATTTTACTTCGTCTCTCTTTCTGTCTGTAACTGACTTTCCAATATGATCATATCGCTGGCTTGCGACTTTTTTCTTTAAATCACTTCTCTCAGCTCTTCGATCAGCTTGCTGATCCGCTCGTTTTCCATTTTCATGCTTACCTGGTTCACTACCATTCTGGCAGAAAGAGGGCAAACCTCCTCCAGAACCTTCAGGCCGTTCTCACGAAGGGTGCTTCCGGTCTCCACAATGTCCACGATCACCTCGGAAAGCCCTACAATAGGAGCAAGCTCAATGGAACCGTTCAGTTTAATGATCTCAACCGTCTGGTGCTTTTTGTTATAGAAATAATCCTTGGCAATATTTGGATACTTGGTTGCCACGCGGATGAGCTGGTTGGATGCAAGAAGGGGCTTTGCGCTCTCCGGTCCGCACACGCACATGCGGCAGGCACCAAAGCCAAGGTCCATCACCTCATAAAGCTTCCGTCCCTCTTCTAATATGGTATCCTTGCCTACAATTCCAATATCCGCTGCGCCGTATTCCACATAGGTGGGCACATCCGGTCCCTTTGCAAGGAAAAAACGCATTTTCAGTTCTTCGTTTACAAAGATCAGTTTACGGGAGTCTTTGTCTTTCATCTCCTCACAGGTGATTCCTGTTTTTTCCAGCAGAGCAAGGGTCTTGTCTGCAAGTCTTCCCTTGGTAAGGGCAAAAGTCAGATATCTCATAATTCCACCTCACATACCTTCGTTACTTTCTCCGGGCGAAGGGCTACGTTCTTGCCCTGGGCGCGAAGTTCTTTGGCTTCCTTGATTGCCTGGATCCGGTTCTCCTTGCGGTAAGTGATCACGGTCACGTCATCCGGGTCTTCCATTTCCAGCTTCTGTCTGGAAAGTGCCATAAGAAGGTTGTCTACCACAATGGCAAATCCAATGGAAGCTGCCGGCTTACCGAAATGCTTCATCAGCTGGTTGTAGCGGCCTCCCTTGATCAGAGGCTCTCCTGTGCCGTAGGTGTAAGCCTGGAAAATAATTCCGGTATAATAATGATATTTGCTGAGCATGGCAAAATCAAAGGTAATATACTTCTCATAACCATAAACCTTAAGAAGCTCATAAATTTCTTCTAAGCGTGCCACTGCCTTTAAAGCCTGCGGGTTATCGGTCAGGGCTTTGGCCTTCTCAAGAACCTCTGCGGAACCGAACATCTGAGGAAGCTGGGAAAGAACCTTCGCAAGGGATTTGTCCATCTTCTTGCTCTTAACAAGCTCTTCCACGCCGAAATAATTCTTCTGGGAAATCAGTTCCCGAAGCTCTTCTTCCTCTTCCTGGCTCATTCCGGTCTGGGCAAAAATGGCCTTATAGTAATCTACTTGGCCTACGCTTACCTGGAATTCTGTCAGACCAGCAGTCAGAAGGCACTCTACAGTCATGGCGAGAATCTCTGCATCTGCCTCCGGGGAATCATCTCCCATGCGTTCCACGCCCATCTGTGTGGTCTCTTTGAGTCTGCCGCGGAAGCTGGAATTGTTGATGAAGGTGTTGCCTGTGTAGCAAAGGCTTACCACTTCCTTCTCCGGGTTAAAATAGGTGGCACAGGCTCTGGATACGGACGGGGTGAAGTCCGGGCGAAGCACCAGGGTATTGCCCTCTCTGTCAAAAAATTTATAAAGATCCCTGGAGGGAATGGTTCCCACTTCCTTGCTGAATACTTCGAAATATTCAAAGGTGGGAGTCTCTATATCTTCAAATCCATACTGATGGAATACGTGGTGAAGCTTCTCCTGAAGCCTGCGCTTTCGGCTGCATTCCTGACTGTAAATGTCCCGTACTCCTTCCGGCGTATGAAAAATCCTCTGCATATCATATTCCTCCATGTTGTTTCTTAGTTGTAACTGCGATAATGCCACAGTTCTTCTTTGTTTTCTTTTGTGGTGGATAACAGGGAAAATCGATTGTCAGTTCCCGATGTTTTCGTAGTTTGTTAATCTATAGACACTTTACTACGCTACCACGATAATACAAAATCAATGTTGATTATAGTAGAATCAAGTGAGAATGTCAAGATATTGTTTCGTCCCGTTACCGGCAGGTCGTGCCGATGTTACCTATGAACAGTAACGCCGATGTTACTGTTCACGATCTGCCCGGTAACTTTATTGGCATTATCGTCTCTCCAGATCCAGCTTAATCCCCTCCAGATAAGGCACCAGCACCCCGCCCTTTTTCGGCAGGTAAAATTCTTCGGTCAGTTCTTCCTTCCGGAAACTCTTTCGCCCGCCCTCTTCCATCCTTTTCCAGAAGCCCATCAGCTCCCGGAAGGTCAGATAGTAGAATTCATTTAAATAGCTGAAAAATATAAGAAAAAATGCCACGCCGTTCTGTTTTTCAAAGTCCTCCATAAATTTCACCTGATGGGGGTGGATATTTGCCAGAGGAAACGTCTGGGCGCTGCATTCTTTTGCGTCAAAGCAGACAGGAATTCCCTGTACTGCACCTATGTAGTCAACGGTACTTCGCTGGTCAAAGTAGGCCAGGGTAATATGCCGGTTCTCCTTGTCCATGCGTACCGGAGTGATGGGGGTCGGGATCTTCTGCACAAGGGCAAGTCCCTTTTCCCTGTATTGTTCGTTGGTTCTGTTTACCAGGTCCTCCAGGGTAGAACCCCGGAGGCCTCGGCTGATCCATGTGGCCATGGTTACGGCTCCTCGTAGCCAAGAAGCTTGATAGACGGATAATATCTTACAATCGCTTTTCCCACGATCTGGTCAAACCGCACGAAGGTGTTGGTCCAGAAACGGGAATCCTTGGAGTTGTTTCGGTTGTCTCCCAGCATAAAATAGCAGTTGTCGGGAACAGTATAGGGTCCGTAGCTGCCTCGCATTTTCTCCGGGATAAAGGAGTCATCAAGAGGCGTCTCAGATCCGTCGATGTACACCTTTCCGTCCTTGATCTCAACGGTTTCTCCCGGAAGACCGATCACACGCTTAATGAAAAGCTGGCTCTCGTCATCCGGATACTTGAATATTACAATGTCAAAACGTTCCGGATCTTTGGTCTTCTTGGAAATCTCATGTCCGAACAGATCCAGGTTGATTCCGTAAGCAAGACGGAAGCCGAAAATACGGTCTCCGGTCATAATTGTTTTCTCCATGGACTCAGAAGGAATTTTCGCGTTGATCAGTACCACATTGTTGACCACCAGGACCACTGCCACTACAATGATGATCATTTTTACATAGTCCCATACTTCATGCCAGATTTTCATATGATTTATTCTCCTCTACGTGTTCCTCTTTCAGGATATTTTGAAACTGCCGGGGCAAAGGTGCTGTAAATTCTCTGCCGGACAGATAGGAAAGCCGCCCGGGAATTTCCGGGATCTCCAGTCTGTATGCATGGAGCAGCTGGGATTTCAGGCCATATTTCTTACGGTACTCCTCGTTAAAGGCGCGGGAGCCGTACTTGTAATCTCCCACAAGAGGGTGGCCGGTTCCAGAAAGGTGGGCCCTGATCTGATGGGTCCGTCCTGTGATCAGCTCCACCTCAAGAAGGGTGACGCTTCCGTTATCCCCAAGGGGACGGTATCTGGTCTCAATGGGAAGTGCTCCAGGGGTTTCTTTTTCCTGTACTGTTACTTTATTACATTTTTCGTCTTTATGCAAATAACCTTTGATATATTTTTCGTTTTTTATGACGCCCTTTACCAGACAGCGGTAAAACTTGTGAAGGCTTCTGTCGTGGAAAAGGCCAGAGAGCTCCTGCAGCCCGGCAAGGGTTTTGCCCGCTGCCACAATTCCGCTGGTATTTCGGTCCAGGCGGTTGCACACGGACGGGCGGAAGGTGTGAAGGGAAGCTTCTGTCACAGCTCCCTCCTCTAAGAGATATCCGGTGAGGTATTCCACCATGGACGGCTCCTTATCATCCGCAGGCTGGGAAAGCATGCCTGCAGGCTTGTTGATGAGAAGCACATTTTCGTCCTCGTATACAATCTCAAGCTTCTGGTGCGCCCTTGCCACCTTTTCCTCACTGCCGGAAAATTTTTCAAAGGTTTCATCGGAAAGGAACAGCTTCACATGGTCGCCGGAAGAAAGCTTCTCATTGCCTGTGGCTTTCCCTCCGTTTAAGGTGATGTTCTTCTTGCGGAGCATTTTGTAAAAAAAGCTTTTGGGCGCTTCCCGAAGAAGCTTCCCAAGATACTTGTCAAAACGCTGTCCCGCTTCGTTTTCGTTAATGATAAATTCTTTCATGGGAGTCCCCTTTAAATGCAAAGATTCAGGATCACATGTTTTACCATATCATCTCTTGTAAAATCCGGATATCTGGGATCCGGGGTGAATTTAAGCCCTTCTTCTAAGGAATCCTTGTGGGCGTTCATGGAATCCAGGCGCTCCAGAAACGGCCGGAGCTCGCTAAGGATCTTCACATCTACCTTGTAGCCGTTCTTGCGCACAAGCTTCTGGGCCTCTTCTGCCATAAAACCTGTGTCAGCCTTGGGATCGCTGGTGTAGCCCACCACTGTATTGCCGCACACGGCGATGGCGTCGATGGCACATTTCTTCTCGTAGAAAGTCATGTACATCTCATATGCCATCACAAGGTCTCCCTGATGGGCATGGATCTTCTTGTATACAGCAGGGTTCACAGGCTTGGCAAGCATGACCATGATCACGTCTACCACAGCCTTGCAGCCGGGAAGGGAGCCCACCAGGGCAATGATGGTCCAGATGGTGTTCCTTGTGCCAAGGTAGATCCACATGCTGATAAAAATAAATAAGGGTACGCCAAGCAAAATGGCAGCAATGATGATCCTGCGCTTCCGCTCACGCTTCAGATACCCGAATTCTCCTTTGTTTGTCTGCATTAATTTCATGAAAACACTCCTATTTCTGCTTTTTTCTTGTGTGGTTATTACGGATGGTTTTCTTTCTGCCGGAAGAGACATGTCCCTGCTGGTGCCCGAAACGGGATTTCTCACCGGATGCTTTCTCATGTCCCTCTCTGATTGGACGGATCAGGCACTTCTCTCCATAGCCTACCAGGTCCATGCGCCCTGCAATCTTCAATCCCTCCAGAACCAGCTCCCGGTTGGCAGGATTCTTATACTGCATAAGGGCACGCTGAATGGATTTCTCATGGGCGTTCTTAGGCACGTAAACCTTCTCCCCGGTAAGGGGATGGATTCCGGTGTAATACATGCAAGTGGACAAGGTGGACGGGGTGGGATAAAAATCCTGTACCTGTTCCGGGGTAAATCCAAGATCCCGCACATATTCTGCCAGCTTTACCGCCTCCTTCATGGTACAGCCAGGATGAGAGGACATAAAATAGGGAACTGCAAACTGCTGCAGCCCGGCGCTTTTGGTAGCCTTGTCAAATTCCTTCAGGAACTTCTGGTAAACCTCATGGGAAGGCTTGCCCATGTATTTCAGAACCTGGTCAGAAACATGCTCCGGTGCCACGCGAAGCTGTCCGCTTACGTGATACCGTGCAAGCTCATTGAGAAAGGTCTTGTCCGGGTCTGCAAGAACGTAGTCAAAACGCACGCCGGAACGGACGAATACTTTCTTTACTTTAGGAACAGCACGGAGCTTCCGAAGCAGGGAAACGTAATCCTTATGGTCTGCGGTCAGATTCTTGCAGGGCGTTGGGAAAAGACAGTGCCGGTTCTTGCACACGCCCTTGGTCAGCTGTTTCTGACAGGATGGCTGGCGGAAATCTGCGGTAGGTCCGCCTACATCATGAATATAACCCTTGAAATCCTTATCCTGGGTCATATGAAACGCTTCTTTGAGAATGGATTCATGGCTTCTGGTCTGCAGGATCCTTCCCTGATGGAAGGTGAGGGCGCAGAAGCTGCAGCTTCCAAAACAGCCCCGGTTGCTGGTGAGGCTGAATTTGATCTCCTCCAATGCAGGAATGCCGCCGTCCTTCTCGTACATGGGGTGATACTGCCCGGTATAGGGAAGGTCGTACACATCGTCCATCTCATCCTGGGTAAGGGGAAGAGCTGGAGGATTCTGGATCACATAGCCTTTGTTTCCGTAGGACTCTGCCATGGTGGCTGCTGTGAATGGGTCTGTGTTCTGATACTGGATGGCAAAGCTTCTGGCATAGGCCATTTTGTCCTCTTTCACTTCCTCGAAGGAAGGAAGAACAACAGGCTGGTAGGTGCGGGAAAGGTCTTTACACTTGTACACCGTTCCTGCCACATAAGTGATCTCCTCCACAGGAATGCCGCTGTCCAGGGCTTCTGCAATCTCGATAATGGAGTGCTCGCCCATTCCGTAGGAAATCAGATCTGCGCCAGAATCCATAAGAATGCTGTGCTTCACTTTATTTTCCCAGTAGTCGTAGTGGGCCATTCGCCTTAAGCTGGCTTCAATCCCGCCGAGAATAATGGGTGTCTTCTTATAGGTCTGGCGGATCAGGTTGCTGTATACGATCACGGCGCGGTCCGGGCGAAGTCCCATCTTCCCGCCGGGGGAATAGGAATCCTTCTGGCGATGCTTGCGGGCAACGGTGTAGTGGTTCACCATGGAATCCATGTTGCCTGCGCTGACCAGAAAGCCAAGACGGGGCTCCCCAAGCACGGTGACGCTTTCTTTTTTGCGCCAGTCCGGCTGAGGAATGATGCCCACCTTGTACCCCCGGCTCTCCAGAAGACGGCTGATAATGGCGCTTCCAAAGGAAGAATGGTCCACATATGCATCTCCTGTCACGTAGACAAAATCAAGCTGGTCCCAGCCGCGCTCTTCCATATCTTTTTTGTTAACGGGTAAAAATTGTGACATTGATTCTTTTCTCCTATGTATGGTCAAAATCCGGCAGGGCGTCAGGAAATGCATCCTTTCCCAGGCTGGTGACCGCCGATGTCATGGTAGACAGCCTGGGCCCGGTAGCCCTCTGCGATAATGTCAAGCTGTCTGTGGAAGCGCTCCAGCTGCTTCAGATCCTTGGTATGGAAAACCCGAAGGAATTCGGTCTGGATCTTGATCACTTCTCTCTCGCTGGATACGCGGTAAAGATTCTCTATATTATTGAGAATATCCTTCACAAGGTTGGACTGCATCTGGGAAGAATTCTGTGCATCCATGATCTCATTACGCACAGAGGACATCTCCTGGTCCAGAAGGATAATGGCGTCTGCCGCATTGGTCAGGCGCTCTGCAACATGGGGAGGCATGTCCCCTTTGTACTTGTACTGAAGGGAATGCTCGATGGTGGCCCAGAAGTCCATTGCCATGGTGCGGATCTGAATCTCCGCCTGAAGCTTCCTGGGGCCGTTTAAGGTTTCCACTGTATAATAAATGATCAGGTGAAGGCTTCTGTAGCCGCTCTGCTTCACATGCTTCAGATAGTTCTTCTCACTTTTGATGGTAATGTCAGAACGGTTCTGGATCAGGGAGGCGACTGTCTCAATATCTTCCTCAAACTGGCAGATAATGCGGATTCCGGCAATGTCTTCCACTTCCTCTTCCATGCGCTCCATGGGAATATGCTTGCGCTGCATTTTCTCCAGGATGCTGGCCACGCTTTTCACGCGGCCGCTTACCTGCTCGATGGGGGAATACAGATCATTTTCTCTGTGTTCGCTGATAATGTGTTCAAATTTGACGATCAGTTCCTTGACCGCCAGTTCGTAGGGGCATAAAATGCTTCTCCATAACTGTATTTCCATATAAATCGCTCCTTACAAAACGAATGCCCCCGAATTGCAGGAGCTGCTTTACAGCGAAGCAATTCGCGGATATCAGGGCGCGGGAAAATATCTTCCCCGGCACTATTGAGTTATTATAACATATATTTCGAAAAATTTGTTATCAATACGTGTATTTTTTCGCTTTTTTCTCCATAGCCTGTAAAACATAGTAGGGATTTACGCCAAGCTCCTCTCCCGCCTGGGTATCTATATAGATTCCAAGATGAAGATGCACCGGGAATTTCCCGGCGGTTCCTTCCTCTCCGTATCCGGTATCGCCCATATATCCCAGGATCTGGCCCGCTTTTACCGGTTCCCCGATCTGAAAATTTTTCTCATAGGAAGCAAGGTGAGCGTAATAAAAATAGCCGCCGTGGGAAGCACGTATGCCGATCCGATACCCGCCAAGAGGAAGCCATCCGATTTTTGCCACAGTTCCAGAAGTCATGGAGATCACTGGATAAAATCCGGATTCTGAAATCCTGCCAAAAAGATCACAGCCCTCGTGGGTGCGGCTGCCGCCATAATCCCGCCTGGCGCCAAAGGTGTTTTCATAGGAAATCTCTTCCTGAATGTCCGTCCCGGTCCGGGCGGGAATGGGGAAGGTTTCCAGGTCGTTCCAGATGGCGCTGTAGCAGTCTTTCAAAAAAAGATACTCGTCCTGTTTAAAGCGAAGATAGGGGCAGTTGTCGCCGGAAATCTTTTTGGGGTAAAACCTTTGGTTCAGCATAGTGGCAGTAAGAAGATCGGCAAATTCTCCATCCGTGTAATTTCCTGCTTCCAATTGCTGGTAAAGCAAGGGCGAAAGTGCCTGTTCACGGAAGCTTTCTGTAAAACAGGTGTCCGTGTGCAGCAGGGATGCCCTGCTCCTTTGCTGAATAAAATTCTGAAGCGCAGTTACCGCAAACAAAAGAAACAGAAGAAGGATCAGCTGTTTTCCGGTCTTTCTTTTCATGGCATTTCCTCTCTTAGATATGGGAAAATGTGGGGCGATTTTTTTACCCTCAGATAATATATGTGGAAAAGGAAAAAGTAGAACAAAAAAACAGCTGCGGCGGAAAAATTTTTCCTGTGCAGCTGTTTTGAAATTGTCAGAATAATGATTCAATTGGAACTTTTTCGATGAGAATCAGTTGCAGGAAAGCGAATCTTTAAGGCTGATTCAATCTTTCAAATTTTTCAAAACTTCTATTAAATATTCCCACACCCGTTTCACAGAACCCATGTCCAGACGCTCCTCAGAGGTGTGGATATCCAGAATATCCGGGCCAAGGGAGGTGCAGTCAAGCCCTTCCATTCTCTCATAGAAAAGTCCGCATTCCAGTCCAGCGTGGATGGCAACTACTTTCAGTTCTTTGCCGTACAGGTCACGGTACACTTCTACCATCTTATCCCGAAGAGGGGAATCCTTGCGGTACTCCCAGGCCGGATAATCGCCCTCTGTGTCGTACTCTCCGCCCAGGAACTCTGTGAGATACTGGATCTTGTGGGAAAGGGCTTCCTTGGCTGTGCCTACAGCGCTTCGGATGCTGGTCTGTACAAACAGCTCATCTCCGTACAGTTTCAGGATTCCAGGGTTGCAGGAGGTCTCTACCAGCCCTTCAATGGTGCCGCTCATTTTTTTCACGCCAAAGGGCAGGTTCATCAGGTAGAAAATTACTTTCTCCTGGCTGGTTGGGTGAAGGACGGATGCGTCTGCTTCCCCTTCTTTTGTTGCCTGGATGGTAATGTTTTCATCGGAGCCTGTGTATTCATCCCGGAAATCCTTCTGCATTTTTTCTGCAAGAGAGCTAACTGCAGATACTTCCTCCGGCAGCACAAGAATGGAAGCCTGGCACTCTCTTGGAATGGCGTTGTCCTTCTGGCCGCCTTCTAACTCTGCAAGGGCATAGCCGCAGACCGCACCCAGCTCATAGAGGAACTGGCCCATGAGAATGTTGGCGCTGGCACGGTTCTTGTCGATCTCCGCACCGGAATGGCCGCCTGTAAGGCCGCAGATCTTCACAGAAAGCTTTTCCCCGGATGCGTCCACACGCTGTACCGGAAGGTAAGAATTTCCGGAAACGCCGCCTGCACAGCTTACCCACAGACTGCCTTCGTTCTCAGAATCCAGGTTGATCATCCGTCTGCCCTTTAACACGCTGCAGTCGAAGCCGTCTGCGCCGAGAAGTCCGATTTCTTCATCTGCTGTGAAAAGGACTTCCAGTGCAGGATGGGGAAGATCTGTGCTGTCAAGAATTGCCAGCCCGTAAGCCACTGCAATTCCGTCGTCACCGCCAAGTGTGGTTCCCTCTGCCGAGAGAAAATCACCGTCTGCACGAAGATTTAAGCCGTCTTTGGTAAAATCATGTTCTACCTCCGGGCGCTTTTCGCAGACCATGTCCATATGTCCCTGAAGGATCAGCACAGGGGCTTTTTCATAGCCTGGGGTGGCTGGTTTATAGATTACCACATTGTTCATGTCATCCTGCACGTAGTCAAAGTCGTGGTCTTTGGCGAATTTTACCAGATAATCACTGATCTGCTTGGTATTTCCGGAGCCGTGGGGAATGGCGCAGATTTCTTCAAAATAGTGGAATACCTTTTTCGGTTCATAGTTTTCTAATACTGGCATGTAAAATTACCTCCGTTTTCGTTTTTTATGGAAAGTTTCGTTCTTTTTAGAATAAGATGTTAGTACGAAAGAACTGTCTGATTGCTGTTCACTGGCAGCGTTCCGCAAGGTGCTTTACTATGAAAGCCCCCAGACGGCAGCCAGGAACGAACCATGCCCCGCACGAGCGAATTCTTGGACATCGGGATGGTCGGCAGTTGTGGAAGCGCCCATAGGCGCAGTACAGCTGATTCAAGTGAACAACAACGTCAACATTTATGAGGTCAATATGAAAAAAAGAATCACAATTCTCACCATATGCCTGCTTCTGGCATTTCTTCTTGCATTCCCAAAGGAAGCACTGGCGGCTGCGCGGGAGGGACTGGGGCTTTGGCTGGACACCCTGCTTCCCACTCTTCTGCCCTTTTTGATCCTGACCGGGATCCTGCTTCGCACAGATGGAATTACAAGAATTGTACAACCAATCGCACCATTTTTCAAGGTGCTTACCGGACTTTCCGGAGAAGGAGCCTACGCCTTTGTTCTTGGCCTGCTCTGCGGCTATCCCATGGGTGCAAAGCTCACCGCCGACCTGTATCACGCCGGGAAAATCAACCGCCAGGAATCGGAATACCTGCTGACCTTCTGCAACAATCCAAGTCCTGCCTTTCTTGTTACATATGTGGGCCAGATCTGTCTGGAGGGAAAAGTTCCGGTGGGATTTCTGGTGGGAATTCTGTTTCTTTCAGATATGACCTGCATGTGCTTTTTCCGCTTCTTCGTCTTTCGAAAAAAAAGCACGCCTGTTTTTGCAGACCTGGAATCTACAGAAAACAGGGCAGCCGCACAGGGAGGCATCCTCGATTCCGTGATCATGAACAGTTTTGAAACCATGGCAAAGCTGGGCGGCTACATCCTGATGTTTTCCATTATCTCCGCCTGCGTCAGCCATTTCTGGTTTCTGCCGCCTGGGGGCAAATATATTTTTTTTGGAATGATCGAGGTAACCACAGGCGTCCACGGGCTTTTGTTTTCTGGCTTTCCTTTCCGGCTGCGGGTTCTTCTTGCCCTTTGCATGAGTGCATTCGGCGGGCTTTGCATTGTGGCGCAGACAAAAAGCGTACTTGGAAAGGATCTCTCCCTTCGTCCATACGCTTCTGCAAAATGCCTGAACACAGCCATAACCGCTGTGCTTACCCTTCTCTTCTTATAAAACTGGCACAGCATATATGAGAATACGCTGTGCCAGAGAAAAATTCCTGATTATGGACAATCATTTAGTTATCGCCAATCTCATTTAAAAGGTCTTCATCTTCCTTGGATGTCTCTGTATCAGATGTCTGATAGGATCCGGAAATGGCAGCTGCCTGTGCAGTCTGCGGAGCAAGCTCCTGACGGTTGTGATTTACAACGTCCAGGCAAGCCTGAAGGGCATCGATGAATCCTTTGTATTTGCCGCCTGCATCCTCAAGAGTCTGATTCAGAACGGAGCCGATGTTGGCCATCATATCATCTGTATAGGTGATCGCACTGAGACGAATGCTGTTGGCATCCTGTGTAGCGGAGTCAAGGATCTCCTGAGCCTGACGGTTCGCTGCATTGATGGTCTCGTTGGCCTGAGCGTATGCCTTCTGCATGATCTCATGCTGTGTCACAAGCTCCTGCGCTTTATTCTGAGCATCTGCGATCAGAGCGTCAGCCTTGGTCTGTGCATCCTCAAGGATAGCATCCTTATTGCTGATGATCTTCTGATAACGCTTGATCTCATCTGGTGTCTTAAGACGGAGTTCACGAAGAAGCTCCTCGATTTCTTCCTTATTCACTACAATCTTGGTTGTAGAAAGCGGCTGATATTTACAGCTGTCTACATACTCTTCGATTTCTTCAATGATCTGTTCAATTCTGCTGCTCATAGTAAACTCTCCTTATTCTATTTCTTCAAATCGTGCATCTTTTCCTTTACAGCTTTGGTAATTTCCGGCGGAGCAAATTTGCTCAGGTCGCCGTCATAGCTTGCCACTTCCTTCATGATGGTGGAACTGAGGTAAGCATATTCCAGGCTGGTCGTCAGAAACACGGTGTCAACATCCGGAGCAAGTACCCGGTTCGTCTGTGCCATCTGCAGCTCGAACTCAAAGTCCGTCACTGCACGGAGCCCGCGCACGATTACCTGTGCATGATTCTCTCGGGCAAAATTCACAGAAAGACCTTCAAATGCCTTAACAGTGACATTCGGCATGTCTTTTGTTGCCTTTTCTAGTATATTAACACGTTCTTCCACAGAAAACAACGGACTTTTTGCAGAATTATGCAAAACTCCTACGATTACTTTATCGAAAGAAACGCTTGCACGTCTGATTACATCCAGGTGACCGTAGGTGGCCGGATCAAAACTTCCAGGATAAACAGCTATTACCATGTATTTTTCTCACTTTCCCCGGCATAAAAATATATGCTTGTTGGTCTTATATTCTTTGGAACGCAGCTGCCGATATCCAAGATCCTCCACATATCCGAAATCTGTAGCCAAATCAGCTTCGATGATGATCAGTGTATTCTCATCAAGGATGGTGCTGTCCTGAAGATACTCCAGAACCTGGCGCTCCAGTTCGTGATTATATGGCGGATCCATGAATATGCAGTCGAAAACGCCCTTCCCCTCCAGGGAACGAAGGGCCTGCAGCACATCCATGTTCAGCAGTTTACCACTATCTGCAAGTTTTGTAAATGTAAGATTTTCTTTTATGCAGGCACATGCCTTGGGATTTTTCTCAACAAAAACAGCCTGAGCAGCTCCGCGGCTGAGTGCTTCAATGCCGATGGCTCCGCTTCCGCTGAACAGATCAAGAAAACGACAGTCCAGAAGTTCAGGCTGAAGAATATTAAAAAGAGTTTCTTTGATGCGGTCCGTGGTGGGGCGTGTTTCCATGCCCGGCACGGTTTTAAGGTTTAGTCGTCTTGCTTTTCCTGCGATGACTCTCATTTCAGATTCAGTCTCCAATCCAGATCTCCACGGGCCAGCCCCAGAATAAGAAGTTCTGCTGTAGCGATGTTGGTCGCTACCGGAATATTATACTGGTCACAGCGCTTCACAATGGCTGTGATATCCGGCTCCTTCGGATCTATCATAACAGGATTATAGAAAAGTATTACCATATCCAGATCCTGCCGCTCTACCATCTCCATGAACTGCTTATCGCCTCCGATACTGCCCGGTAAAAATTTGTGGACATGAAGGCCGGTAGCCTCTTCGATTCTTCTTCCTGTAGTGCCTGTAGCATAAACCTCATGCTTGGCCAGGATATTCTTATAGGCGATACAGAAATCTTCAATGAGAACTTTTTTGCTATTATGTGCAATGATACCTAAATTCATAATTCACCTCTCCCATTTCTTTCTGTTTATTGAGACAATTATAGCAAATTGACAAAAGAAGTGCAAGAAAAAGCTGAAAATATATACAAAATTCATTTTTGTTAAAAAATGTTCACATTTTCTTTTCTTATTTGCTCCTATCATCATCCAGAGCAAAGTGTGCAGCATAACTAATTTTTTTAACTTTTTATTCTTTCCCATGTAGGCCTTCCCCCTCAAAACTATTACTTTATAGTATACCTTTCCCCCAATAGATTCGACAACGAAGAGATACAGCTGTTTTTGCAATAAAAAACAGACTGCCGGAACTTATTTTAGCAGTCTGCATCTTTATTTTAAATAATAATTTACTTAGAAAGAACCTGTTCCATTGTTTTCAGCAGGACCTGAAGGTCGAAGGGCTTCGCGATATGGGCATTCATTCCGGCGGCAAGGGCTTTCTTTTTGTCTTCCTCGAAAGCATTTGCGGTCATGGCGATGATTGGAATGCGGGCCTTCTCCCCATCTAATCTGCGGATTTCCCGGGCAGCATCGTAGCCATTCATGTTCGGCATCTGGATGTCCATAAGGATCAGGCTGTAGTAGCGGTCTTTGGCATTTTTCACCATTTCCACGCAGATCTGGCCATCCTCGGCGCGTTCTGCCAGGAAGCCGTTCTCCTCTAAAATGGTCATGGCAATTTCTGCATTTAAGTCGTTGTCCTCTGCAAGAAGGATCCGCCTGCCTGCAAAATCAGATTTTTCATCTGAAGGAAGCTGGATATGTAAAAAGTCGATCTGCTCCTTTGATGCAGTTGGAAATGTTAGTTCAATGGTGGTCCTGGTTCCTTTTCCAAGCTCGCTTTCTACCTGGATGGTTCCCTCCATCAGCTCAACCAGCGCTTTCACAATGGGAAGTCCAAGTCCGGTCCCCACTACCTTGCTCTCTGTACTTGTGCGCTCTCTTGTAAACTCCTCGAAAATGTGGGGCAGATATTTCTCGCTCATGCCGATTCCGGTATCTTCCACAATCACGCGGGTAGAGACGCAATCGGCTTTTGGAGAAGGGATTTCCGTAACGATCAGGGAAATCTGTCCGCCATCCGGCGTGTATTTCACAGAATTGCCCAGTACATTTAAAAGGATCTCACGTACCTTGGTTTCATCGCAGATCACATAGTCATGGTTGATATTCAGCCTGCAGGTATATTGCAGGTCTTTCTTCCTCATGGTTGGCTCGAAAACAGCTTCTAAGGATTCCAAAAGCTTTCTCGAATTCACAGGTGCCGGATTCAGGGATGCCTTTCCGCTTTCAATCCTTGCCATTTCCAGAATATCGTTGATCAAAGAGAGCAGAAACTCACTGGAAGATTTAATCTTCTGGATATAGTCGGCAACCTTTTCCCGCTCTGTGATATGCTCCTCCAAAAGCTCGGAAAAGCCGATGATGGCGTTCATTGGCGTCCGGATATCGTGGCTCATATTGAAAAGGAAGCGGGTCTTGGCTTCGTTTGCCAGGCGGGCCTTGGCGGCGGATTTCTCAATCTCTCTGGCATATACCCGGTCCTTGTAGCGCTGCTGCTCAAACTGCCAGAATCCGATTCCCGCCAGAAATGCGATGGCAAGGGCAATCACAAAATCTGCCAGAACCGTGTTGGCGGATAACCAGCCGTTCCTTGCTGCAATCTCGAAATACCAGGTATCATTTGGCACCTTGCAGGCAACTTCCAGTGCAGAGGTCAGATCCAGGTCATCACACTGCGCAATGGAAACATCCTGGTCTGTGCTCATACTGTGCTTCCAGATCCGGTAGTGATAGTTGGCATTTTCAAGGGAATCAAGCCCCAGCCTGTCCACAAATTTATCCCAGTTCAGAACCAGAAGGGAAAATCCCCAGAAGGTTTCTTCCCCGGATGCATCTTTCATATAGATCGGGTCAAAAAGAAGGGCTCCGGTGCCGCCCTGTACCAGTTCAAAAGGGCCGGCAATGGTGTACTGGCCGCTTTCCTTGGCAAGCTGGGCTTCCTTCCTGCGCTCAGGATGGGTGAGCATGTCAAGTCCGATGGCTTCCTCATTTCCCTCCAGGGGATATACCTGGGAGACCAAACCGTCCTTGGCCAGCTCAAAGGCTTCGATTACATGTTCCTCGTCCTGAAGCAGCGTGGCCATCTGGGCAAACTGATTGTCCGTAACCACATAACCGCTTTCTACCACGTTTTTCATAAAATCGGAAGCGACCAGATACTGGTTCATCTGGGATTCGATCCGGTTTACTGTGGACTCTGCGGTAAAGGCAGCTTTCATCTGCTCTTCCTTCACCTGGTTCTGGTTCAAGATCACAGCGCAGATCATAACAACAGCGAAGGTTATCAAAAAGGCAAATACAGTGTGCAGCCTGATTGTTTTCGGGGTGATTTTTCTATTCATATCAAAAATGACTCCTCATCCATATGCTGAATGAGTTTATACTACCACAGATTCTTGCTTTTGTCCATTTGTTCCCCATTTTTCCTTAGAGCGTGTTTGAAAAGTTACTGTTCACTCCGTGCCCAGTAACACGCTTCGCGATGCACAGAAATCATGCTTTGCATGATTTCGCGCCGCAATCCTCGGGTTTTCTGTGAACTTTGTTCACAAAAAACACCTCGCGGAATATTACCTATGAACAGTAACTTTGAAAAAGCAGATCACGGAATAATCCTTCTGCTTTATTTAAAACTGAATATCATATATGTTTTCTAAGGGGATGATTTCGCCGTTTGCGAGAGTCAGGCTTCGCCGGGTGTGATCGATTTTGGTTATGTTTCCGGTAAAGGTGTGATAAGCGCCGCCCTCTTTTTTGGTGTCTGGAATAAAGTAGGTGATCGTGATCTCTGGGCGTTGGGAAAACTGCGTCTCAAGATCATGGAGCCGGATGTCCAGAAGCTCTTTCTCCGATTCGTCCAGCTCGATCTTCGGCTGGGTCAGACGCCTGGTTTCCTCTGCAGCCGCCTCATACCCCGTCAGCGCCGCAAACGGCGAAAACTGCGCCGCCCGGTCCATAATGTCCATAGGCGGATGGGTTTTAGAAACATGATGGGGCAGATCGATCATGTCGTCGTATTTATTTGTACGGTGTAGGGATGACATACTATACCTTCTCCTTTGCATTATCAGATTTTTCACTTATCATAACATTTCCCAGAAGTTTCCTCAATAGTGTTGAAAATTAAGGATGCCGCAGATTCGTCCCTTTTTTTGACCTGCAAAATGGATTATAATAAGAGAAAGAGAAACAGGCGGCAAGGGAGATTCTTTCTTATGGACATGAATGATTATGAAAATGATCGAAATATAGATTTGAAAAAAAATAAAACAGATTTGCAGAACCGCACTTATCTGTGCATCGATCTGAAATCCTTTTATGCATCCGTGGAATGTACCAGGCGGGGGCTGAATCCGATGGTGACGAATCTGGTGGTGGCGGATGCGTCCCGTACATCGAAGACGATCTGTCTTGCGGTTTCCCCGGCGCTGAAGGCATATGGGATTCCTGGAAGGGCCAGGCTTTTTGAGGTGGAACAGAGGATCAAAAAGGCCAACTACATGCGGCAGAAATACGCGCCGGGGCACCAGTTTACCGGGGCTTCCTGCGATACAGGCGAGCTTTTTGCCCATCCGGAATATGCCATCGACTATATCATTGCGCCGCCCAGAATGTCCCTCTACATGGAACAAAGCACCAGGATCTACAAGCTGTACCTGAAATACGTTGCACCGGAAGACATCCATATTTACTCCATTGATGAGGTCTTTATCGATCTGACCGATTACCTGCCCTCTTCCGGCAAAACAGCCTGGGAATTTGCCCGGGAAATGATCCTGGATGTGCTGCAGACCACAGGAATCACAGCCACAGCCGGAATCGGCACCAATCTTTACCTTGCCAAGATTGCCATGGACATTATGGCCAAGCACATTCCCGCAGATGAGTACGGCGTCCGCATTGCTTTTCTGGATGAGAGGGAATACAGGCTGCAGCTGTGGAGCCACAGGCCTCTTACAGATTTCTGGCGCGTGGGAAGGGGCTATGCGAAAAAGCTTGAGGAGAACGGGATTTTCACCATGGGTGATATTGCAAGATGTTCTCTTGGCGGACCTGGGGACTACTATAATGAGGAGCTTTTGTACCGGCTGTTCGGAATCAATGCCGAACTTCTCATCGATCACGCCTGGGGCTGCGAGCCCTGTCGGATTTCCCACATTAAGGCTTATAAACCGGAATCCAGCAGCATCTGCTCCGGTCAGGTTCTGACATGTCCCTATCCAGCGGACAAAGCACGGCTGGTGGTACAGGAAATGGCGGACCTTATGGCTCTGGATCTGGTAGAAAAAGGCCTGGTAACAAACCAGCTGGTGCTCACAGTGGGATACGACATTGACAACCTCACAGATCCCGCCATCCGAAAAAGTTACCACGGTCCTGTGACAACCGACCGCTATGGCCGCCAGGTTCCCAAGCATGCCCACGGGACGCAGAATCTTTCCCTGCAGACCTCCTCTGCCAGACTTCTCACAGAGGCCGCCCTTAGGCTGTATGACCGCATTATCAATCCGCACCTGCTGGTAAGGCGCTTTTCTCTTACTGCCAATAACCTGGTTCCGGAATCTGAGAGGAAACAGAACACTGCCTTTGAACAGATGGATCTTTTTACTGATTATGCTGCACTTGAAAAACAACAGCAGGAGGAGAACGCGCTTCTGGAAAAAGAGAAGAAAATGCAGCAGGCCATGCTGGATATCAAGAAAAAATTCGGGAAAAATGCGATTTTGAAAGGTATGAACCTTCAGGAAGGCACCACCACTATAGAGCGTAATAAACAGATTGGCGGACACAAGGCATAGGGGAATTCCCCGGTACCTTGTGCCCGCCTAATATATCCCTCATTTTGCAGTGCATTTCGCTCGAATTCGGGTGCGCAGCACGGGCTACGACAACCGAATTCGGGTGAAATCTCCCGCAAAGTGGGGCGTGCAGATTGCGGGAATGATTTTTCAAACACGCTCTAGCAGGGGAATCAGCAATATCAGGATTTCAGTTTAAATTTCATATACACCGGGTCGTGATCGGAATAGGAATATCCGGTGTTGATGTTTTCGTAGGAAATGCATTCCATATTGTCAGACAGGATAAATCCGTCCAGGGTGACGGTGTAGGTCACATCCGGCACGTACTCCATGTCTGCGTTGCGGGCGCTGTTCCACAGGCTGTCCCGCTCTTCTTCTGTAAGAAGGTCAATGCCGAAGGTAAAGTGCTCCGGCAATTCTGCCCTTGGGAACGGATAAGCCCAGGACTCTCTTTCGCTGTCGTCATCTTCAGACGCCTTTAAATCATGATTGAAATCGCCGCCGCACAAAACATAGTTTCCAGCTTCGTATTCTTTCTCCATGTCAGCGGTAAGCATGCTGATCTGGCCTTCCCGGATCTCATCGCTGTTTCCGTAGGCAGACATATGTAAGGCAAAAATCACCAGTTCTTTCCCATTTTCCACAGGCACTCTGGAAATGCTGTAGCATCTGTCCAGATCAAAAAACTTGGTAAAGGATGTGGACACCGGAAAGCTTCTTCGAAGTGCAAAAGTCACCGGATATCTGGAGAAGAGCCCGATGCCGGATTTGCTGCTTCCATGGGGCTGGGTAAATGGATAGAACAAAAATGCGGAGTCATAATTCTGTGCAAACACATAATTGTAATCCGGGAAGCAGTCCTTCAAAATAGAATATTCATCTACATGGTAACTTCTTGTGGAGTCCAGATCCACCTCTTCGATCATGGCAAAATCCGGATCATAAGAGGCTGCCAGCTCTCCTGCTCCCTGAACGGCATCCAGCACGCTGTCCTTGCTTTTGGCCCAAGAGGATTTGCCTCCGTCCATGAAAAAGCTGAAATCCGGGGTGTAGGCGCCGAAACCAATGTTGTAGGTAAGGGCAGAATATTCCGTATCAGTGTGAAGGGAAGAAAGGTTTGATGTCTGCGCTGCAGAAGTTTCCACCTTAAGTTCCTGGTTGTCCGGAATCCGGTGGTAACTGGCGAACAGATAGATCAGGTATCCTACAAGCAGTACCAGAACCGCCCCAAGCAGGATTCCCACTGCTTTCAGAAATTTTTTCATATTGTAAAAGCTCCTTTATGTAAGATTATAGAAAGCTTAACATAAAAGGAGCCTATTCACAAGTTCATATTCATTTTATAAAGAGTTGCTGCCGGGAATCCTTTCGTTTACAGCAACTACCGGGATACTGATTTCCGTGACGAATTTCTCCGTGTCGCTGGTGAGACCATAGTCGATCATAGTGATTTCTCTGGAAAAACCAGTCACCTGCAAATTATGATCGTTTATATATTTCAGAAGCTTCTCATACTGCGCAGGTGCTTCCCCGTGACTTCCACGGAAACGAATGCTGACACAGAGGGTTTCTGGCATACTTTCCACTTTGCCGTCATACTGATCTTCTTCATCCAGAAGAAAAAATCAAGCTATGTTTTAAATTTTTCAGTCCATTAATTCCCAGTGTATTTTCTTTTTCAAAGCACATACTAGCAATGTAACATCAAACAAAACATTTCTTAACCAAGGAGGAAAATGATTATGTCAAACAATACTTCTTCTAACAAAGCAGCTGTACCAGAAGCAAAGGGCGCATTAAATCGTTTCAAATTTGAGGTTGCAAATGAGCTGGGTGTGCCGCTTACAGACGGATACAACGGAAACCTTACTTCCAAGCAGAACGGAAGTGTCGGCGGCTATATGGTGAAAAAAATGATCGAGGCGCAGGAGCGTTCCATGTCCGCAGGACAGGGCAGCCAGCAGAGCGGTCAGTACTAATCTTTTGAAAAAGCCTGATTAAAAAAGCAAAAAACTACAGGGCATTCCTTACTCCTTATGAAAGAAGCAGGTAATGCCCTGTTTTCATGTAATGATTGCAGACGAAAAAATATTATACGCTCAGTTTCTTTTCCATGATCCATCCGCTGATCAGGTAGATGATCGCAGAGATCACCAGCACAACTGCAATATACAAAGCAAATGTACTTTCTTTACTTTGCAGCGTCGGAACTCTGTCCAGTACCATGCCAAGAAGAATGGAAAGAATGATAAAAATAACAAAGGATACCACACCGCTGGCCTTTTTGCCGGCAAGAACACTGGCGGATAAAATTACGGCAAAATCTGCACTGACAATGTAGGAGATCCAGCTTGCCAGAAGTGTAAAAAAGGCAAAGGCAATGCTGACAGGATCAACAGATATATGCATGCTCACATACAAAACATCGTTTACCATATTCCAGACTTCCTTTAGTCCGCCGACGTAAAAATACGCGGCAGCTGCATCGATTGCTGCCAGGGCTGCAAAAAACGCGCCTGTGATCAGTATGGAGATTCCGTTTTCCAGAATTTTGGCTCCAAGGATCTGGTAGCTGCTTTTGGGAGTGAGGAACAGCATGTAGCTCTGTTTGGTGTTCAGATCCCGGTGCAAAACGGTTACGCTTTCCAGGCCAATGTACAGGATACCCATAGTTGCACACAGAACCAGAAACATAATCCCAGAGGAAAGGAACACATCCTTTTTCAAAAATATTCCCAGTAAATAAACGATTTCAGATAAAAGAGTAATGCTTAATAAGATCAGTTTTGAAAATGCGGTTTTGCGAAATTCATATTTCATTAACTTTAACATACTGCTTCTCCCCCATGTCCATAAATTTCACGATAAAGATCTACGACAGATTTGTGCCGACTGATACGGAGCTCCTCTACCATGCACTGTTCTACCAGATGGCCATCCTTCATGAAAAGGGCTGCGTCTGCCACGCGCTCCAGCTCGTCTACCAGATGGCTGGAAACCACCAAAGTCACATCCGGATCAACCGCTTCCAGAATGCTTTTCATGATTTCATCTCTTGCAAGAAGGTCGATACCGTTTAATGGCTCATCCAGAAGATAGATCTTTGCCTTTCGAGCCATGGTCACGGCGATCTTCAGCTTCGCCATCATACCGGAGGAAAGCTTCTTGGCTTTCATGTCCTCGGTCAGCTCCATACGGGTGATCATCTGCTGATACTTTTCCATGGAAAAATCCTCGAAGAAATCGGCGTAATAGTTTCCCACATCCGCTACGGACATCCAGTTGTAGAAGTATGGCTCTGTGGACATGTAGGCGATTTCCTTCTTGCTTTCTTTGCCGATGGGCTGGTTCTGGTAAAGGATCTCACCGCTGGTTGGCTTTACAAGTCCGGCAGTCATCTTCATCCAGGTGGTCTTGCCGCTTCCGTTGGGACCGAGCATAGCGTATACAAGTCCTGATTCTAACTTCAGGGATACGTGATCGACAGCGGTTTTGCTGCCGTATTTTTTCGTTGCTTCTTTGCTTTCTAAGATCATTTTCATACACTCCTTGTTATGATTCTGATTTTGCAGCTGTCTTACCTAACCAAAAATGCAGGTTGTCGGACAGTATTTTTATTTTTGCTTTTCCAGAAGAGTGATCGCCTCGCTTCTGGAAAAACCAAGCTGCTCCATGCCTTCCAGAAAATCCCGGATCAGTGTGCCGGCCATTTCTTCTTTCATCTGGTCTACTTTCCCGGGGTCTTCTGTGACAAAGGTTCCCATTCCGCGTCTGGTGAAGCAGACGCCCTCGCTTTCAAGCTCCTTATATACGCGGCTGACAGTATTTGGATTAATGGTGTATTCCACCGCCAGGTCGCGCACAGAGGGAAGCTTGGCTCCCGGGGGCAGCTTGCCTGTTACAATATCTCGCTTGATTGAATTGGCTGCCTGGAGATAAATCGGCAGCGCCGGATTATATTCCATGATGCCCTCCTTCTTTGTATCACTGTCATAGTTGAATAGTACACTAGAAATATAGAATTGTCAAGAAAGATTTTTAGAATTATTAAAAATTTCCTTGAATAAAAAAACAGCAACCGCCGCGATTGCTGTTTTTGAAAAGAATTGTGTAAAAAACTTTAGTTTTATAAATTCGCCTTTGCCTCAAGCTTTCGCATATGCAAAAGATACACTACCAGAATCGCGCCGCCGATGAAAATCCAGAAGGTTTACAAAAATACCAACCAGAGCCACGCAGCTTCCCACTGCTGCCAGAGTCCTGTCCCCTGCAAATCTGCCGACTACGGCAACATCCGCAGAGTTAAACAGCTGCTGCAAAATACTGCTGAATGCCAGCGGTATGGCAAAGATGATCAGCTTGCCGGCAAGACCGCCGTTTAGCATATCCATTTCTTTTGATTTTTTTACTTCTTCCATCTCTTACGAAATCACTTTCTGTTTTTATACTATTACGCCATATCTGGGGACACTTATTTTCTTAAAACAAGTTCTCTACTTTCTCCTGAAATTCTTCGAATTTGGTTATATAGACGTCGACGATTGTCTGGCAGCTGTTTTTTACGATGATGCCATCATAGTCGTGTGCCAGCAGGTTTCTGACCTTCAGCATCTCCATCCATTCGTCTCCCTCAATCAGGTTTGCCTGGAAAGATTCTCTTAAGACTTCACGAGGCGAACCAGCAACAAAGCCTGTGATTGCATAATACTGAACCAGGATATCTTTCATTACTTTCCATGCAAGATCAAAGGTAATACTGAATTTGGCACTGGTTCCGCTTAATACAAAAGAATCCGTCATATCACGTTCTCTGGCTTCAGAAAGAGAAGATAGAGAATTTTTAAAAGATTCATATCTTTTCGTAAATTTTTCGTCCATACTTTTCTATGTCCTCCAATAAAAGATTATTTTGGCACTCTTCCAGGCCAACAAGATCAATGGTATATAGTGTGGGGATTTCTTCCAGCTCTTCTCTTAGGTTTTCTATGTCGTCCACGCCTTTTACTGCAATATCAATGTCGCTTCTTTCCAGTGCAGTTCCCTTGGCGCGAGAGCCGAAAAGGATTACTGTGGTGGCTCCATTTCTTTTGCATATTCCAATGATTTCCTGCATCACGTCTTCTATCTGCATACTTCAACATCCCTCTATAAAAAATATTCCCCACCTCTCTCAGCATTTCCTAAGAGATGGGGAGATCTGTATTTATAATACGTGATGGCGGGGAATAAATCAATATGAATCTTTTTCTGCTGACTCACAGCAGTGTAGGTTCGGTATTTAATAACACTGTGAGGATTCAGCATCAGCCGGTGATCATTTTCCAAATTCCGCGGAGAAAATGACCGTTGGCGAATTCCAGGAGGGCGGGGACGAGGCCGCCTTTCATGCCGCCGGAAATCTGCATGCTGCGTAAGGGGGCTCCGGCAGAGGATGCATCTTTCATTTCCTCCACAGAATTATCCATGGTAAACTGACCTTTTCGCGGCTTCACAAAATGATAGGGTCTGCCAAGCATGGCTTCCAATTCTTTCTGGTTTGGCTTTCCCTTGCAGGTTTCGTACCAGCTGCCCGGCTGCCATGCGGGAACCTCTTTCAGCAACGCGTCCGTGGTATTTCCCTTTTCATCGCAGCCAGAAGCATAAACGGAACCTGGCAGAAAGTTCAGCGGCTGGCTGATTCTGGCGGGATGGATGTAAACGATGCCTTTTCCCTCAGTGATTCCTATATCCAACAGTGCGAGCTTCTCGCTTCCCCAGAAAAGCTGGTAAATCTCCAGTACCGGATGCTGCTGGATTATACGAACAAAGTAGAGCGCCTGCGCCTTGGAAAGCAGCCCCCCGGCTTACTCTGGATGTTGCCAATTACATCCAGCATCATATGTCTGAGAACATCACTGTGGAAAAGCTGGCAAAAGAGCTGTTTTTGAGCCGCCCTTATCTTTCCAGGCGGTTTAAGGAAGAGACCGGGGAAAGCCTGACAGATTTTATTTTAAAAGAAAAAACGGAAGAAGCAAAGCGCCTCCTCCGTTATTCGGGTAAATCTCTTACTGCAATCGGAAACTATCTGGGATTTTCTTCCCAGAGTCATTTCGCGCGGGTATTTAAAAAATATGCCAAGGTGTAACATAGTTAAAATAAGTTGTCAATTTATATTTGTTCATTTCGTTGTTAAATTTAAGTAAATTGATGCAATTTAATACAAAATAATGGGATACCCGCCCTCTATGGTGTTATAAATAATCGAAGCCTCATCTGGCGGAAGGTTTACGCAGCCGTGGCTGCCTCGGGTTTTATATGCGTCACCGCCGAAGGAGGACTGCCAGCTTGCATCATGGAGACCCTGGCCGTAGACGAAGGGCATCCAGTACTGCACGGTTGTCTCGTATCCATACTCCTCACTGGAAAGGGTGAAGGGGCTTGCCTTGTAGGCGATGGGGTAAGCGCCTGTGTAGGTGGCACGCTCCGGTGTAGGAAGGCCGCTGATGATGTCCGTTTCTGTAACCAGCGCGCCATCCTTGTACAGCCACAAATGCTGCTGAGACAGACTGACCTCAATATAGCTTCCGTTCAGATCATCGGTTCCATTTCGTGACAAACCAGCCTTCTCATAAACAGGCTCACGGGTAACGGCTTCTCCGCTCTTTAAATCTGTAAGGATCTGCTGGACTTCCCCACTCTGGTCGATCCGATAGCCATATTCATTGTTGCTCACTTCTATGACGCCACCGCCTGTGGTCTGGAAAGATCTTGGTACATAAATGGTATTATATTTTCCAGCCAGGTTCTCCACGTAGGACTGAACCTGTGCCTCATCCACGGTAATCCCGTCGTCTGAAATCTGCAGCCAAGCTCCTGTGGTCTCCCCGTTCAGTACCTCCGTCACACTTCCAAAGGTGTAGGTAATGGAGGCATTTCTGTAATTGGAAAGAAGGGTGTTCAGCTCTGCTGCTTTTTCATTCAGTTCTGTGGAATCTGCGGTTACCTCTGCTGCCTTGTAAAGGTTTTCGTTCACCTCTATCTGCAGATTATTTTTGAAAAAAGAATCGTCCAGGCTCTGGCCGACGTAGGCTTCTGTGTACTGTCTTAATTTTCCCTCATCGATCTGGTTTCCAAGCTGATCCCGAATTACCACGTAAGTGTCCTGCTGGCTGTCATACTGAATGCTCGCACTCTGGGAGGCAACTCTCTCACCGCTTCCGGAAAAATTCCCTTCCGTTAACGCATCTGAAAACTTCTGGTCATCCCTCTGCACATTTAAGATCACCACATCATTCTCTCTTCCACGAAAAAGCTTCCAGTTCTGTTGGTGTTCCTCCATAATCTGTTCCAGTTGGGAAAGCAGATCCGCCTGGTCCAGGGAATAACCCAGGTTTCCAAGGGTGACGGTATATACCGTATTTCCATTTTCCACGTAGGTCAACTGCTTCGATTCGAAAGCAGAGCTTAAGGTCTCGCTGGCTTTTTCGGGAGTAAGACGGGAAACATTTGCTCCGTTGACGGTAATGTTTCCGCCCATTGTCTTTGTATTTACTACGATCTCATATGCGATCAGACCAATCACCAGAAGAACAAGGATTACAATACAGGCAGTAAGAACTCCCTTCAGTTTTTTCTTCTGATTCCGGGATTTCTTCCCGGATTCTTTAATCCCATTCTTTCTTTTTTTCTCTTTGCTCATATCTGCTCTCACCTGTCTCTCACATCTTCGGCTGATAGCGCATGTCTGAAACATTGTAAACCGTCACAAAAGCTTTCGGGTCTTCGTGGTTGATGAAGTTCATCAGCTTCTGATATTCGTTTTTGTCTACAATGGTGATGATCTCATTGCGCTTCTGCAAGTTGTACGCTCCAATAGACTCGTAAATCGTCGCGCCGCTGTGAAGATCCTCGATGATAAACCTTCGAAGCTCCTCCTCTTTCTTTGTGATAATGCAGACGCGCCGTTTGATATTGTGGTCGAAAATAAAGTGATCCAGCACCATGCCGTTGAAATACGTTCCCAGAATACTGAGCACCACCGTTTTCTTATCGTACACAAGTGCCGCGGAAAGTGCCACGCACATGCCGGAAAGGGACATGGCTTTGCCAAGCTCCATGTGCAGGTATTTGTTCATGATCTTTGCCACAATGTCCAGACCGCCGGAGGACGCATTCCGGTTAAACAAAATGCTAAGTCCTACGCTGACCACCAGGATGTAGCAGAGCACATCCAGTTCCTGGCTTCCGGTCATGGATTCAAAATCCGGGAAAATCCTTTCAAAAAGACCGATAAACAGCGGCAAAACAATGCTTGTATAAACGGTCTTTACTCCAAATTCCCTTCCGCAGGTAAAAAATCCGATGATCAGGAGCACCACGTTCAGGATCATGGTGATGGCAGACAAGGGCAGGGGAACAAAGTTGGACAGCACAATTCCAAGACCGGAAATGCTGCTGACCGAGGTATGGCTTGGCACCAGGAAAAAATAAACTGCCGCCGCAATAATAGCCACTGCCCAGGTAAGAATCACAGTTTCTTTTATGATATTTTTGTAATCCAGTTGTTTTTTCATAGCTTTTTAGTCTTTCTTATCAGTTTTATTTCGCTTTTGGGTCTCATTCTCCATCTGCGCTTTTGCTTTCCGTCCCATGCCGGTGTTGCTGTTCATAATGCTGGCGCGGGTGATCTTGTCGTTGCCAAACTTCATGCGGATGGCATCCAAAGCAGCATCCAGCTTCTGGCGCTGCTCTTTTTTCTTCGTATCCTCAAACAACGACATCTGCTCAAAGCTCTCATCTGTCAGTCCGGTGAGAGCAACACCGATCAGTCGAAGGGGCTGCCCCTTCCAGAATTCCAGAAACAGCCTTCTGGCATTTTCGTAGATCTCATCGGTCACGTCCGTGGCACTGGAAAGGCTGGTCTGATGGGAACGGTTCTTGAAGTCCAGGGTACGGAAGGTGACGGAAATACAGCTGCATTTCTTCCCTTTCCGCCGCATGCGGGTAGCAACAATGTCGCACTGCTCCAGAAGAATGGGAAGCACCTGTTCCACGGAAACAATGTCGTCATTGAAGGTTTTCTCCACGCTGAAGCCCTTGCTCTCTTCTGCCTGGGCAAGCACCGGGGAATTGTCGATTCCTCTGGCATACTGGTAAAGCTGATGTCCTGTCTTTTCCCCAAGCAGAGATTGGATGGCGGATTCCTTTTCCCTGGCAAGCTCGCCGATGGTATGGATTCCGAAATCCTGCAGCCTTTTCTCGGAGGCTTTGCCCAGAAACAGAAGATCCCGGATGGGAAGGGGCCACATTTTGACCGGAATTTCTTCTGGAAACAGGGTGTGCACCTTGTCCGGCTTCTCGAAATCTGAAGCCATTTTGGCAAGCAGCTTATTGGTGGAAATCCCCACATTCACAGTGAAGCCAAGCTCTGCGTGGATCTTGTCCTTGATCTCATGGGCGGTTGCAATGGGATCCGGGTAGATCAGGGAGGTGCCTGTCATATCCAGGAACACTTCGTCAATGGAAAAGGATTCCACCACAGGGGCATAGTCCCTGCAAATCGCCTTAAATGCCAGGGAATTCTCTGTATAAAGGCGAAAATCACTGGGAACCACCACAAGATTGGGGCATTTCCGAAGAGCCATGGCCATAGGCTCCCCAGTCTGAATGCCGTACTTCTTGGCGGGAATGGATTTGGCAACCACGATTCCCGTGCGCTTCTTTGGATCTCCGCCCACCACAGAAGGGATTTCCCGCAGATCTGGAAGCCCTTCCTTCACTCGTTTCGCCGCCTCCCAGGAGAGGAAGGCACTGTTTACATCTACATGGAAAATCAACCGTTCTATAGGGGATCACCTCCTGCTGCGCGGCTTAAATCCTGCCACAAACATTTCTGCAATCTGCCCGCCTCACTTTGCAATATCATTCACACAAATGAAAGCAATACAGACGTCAGAAATCATCAGCCTTATCGCTTAATCACAATGATAAGCCGCCTTCTGCTCATCCGTCAGGCCCTCGCCGTTCAGGAATTCCTTACCATTTGCATAAGTTTCATCCATGGAAAGGAACGGTACTCCGTAAATAGTATCCACACCGTCGAAGATCAGCACCTCGCCCTTTTCGTTCATTCCAAGACCGCCTTTGATTCTGGCGATCGGGGAGGATGGCTCTTCCCTGCTGTATACGTCCAGTCTGGTCTCTCCGTTGTCAGAAAGGTAAAGAGCTGTGAAATAAGGCTGCCCTTCCGGTGCATCAAAGGTATACAAGGTATTGGCCTCAGAAATGGTCAGGATCACTTCTCCTGTGGAGGTATCTACCACATAAGCCCCCTTATCACTGCTGCAAAGGAAGGCATATCCGCCGTTTACACACTCCATCCAGGAAAATTCCCCAAGATCCATTCGGGCAATCTCTTTTTTCTCCGCGAAATTGTAGAGAACATAATCGGTCTCTCCGGCAGGCTGGTACAGCACGTAATCTGCTTCCCCACTGCTGCTTGCGCCCGTTTCTTCCACAGACAGAACTTCCTTTCGATCCGGATCCAGAACCACCAGCGTACTGGTATCACCGCCGTCGTTTCTTTCTTCTACCAGATAACCGTCCTTGGAAATAAATGCCATGATACAGTCTTCCGGTACTTCTTCTGTATAAACCGGCTCCACCTCATCTGCGGACTTATCTGTCTTATCATAGCTGTATTTTTTCATAACACCGTCTTCTACCATATAGGCAGCATCTGTCTCAAGGTTGCCGCCTACTCCGTCCGGAAGATCTGTAAGCAGTTCTCCGGTTTCCCCATCATAGACGCTGATGGTTCCGTCCAGATTGTCACAGCTGACCAGATTATCATTGATAACATTCATATAGGAAACTTCGTTGTCAAACTCAGCTCCGTTCATGGTGGACAGATTTACCATGTAGGAGTTGTCTGTACAGTTCACGGCCAGCATCCTCTCACGGCGGATCAGATGTGCCACCTTTTCGTTGGAACGCTTCTTCATGGAAGCGGTTTGGGAGGTACTGCGGTTATTTTTCTGATAAATACGGAATTCATAATCGTTGTAGGTATAGGTTACCGCATAGGTATCTCCTATGCAGATTTCCGAACACTCCTTGCCGTCTCCAGCAAGGCTTCCGATCCGGTATGGATCCTTTGTAAAATCCACATATTCCAGGGTTCCGTCAGAGTCGCTGACAGCAAAGGTGGTATTTTTCCCATCTCCTGTATAGACAGCATCCGCAATGTTTCCGGCTGCGCTGTAAGTCTTCTCAACCTCTCCGGTTTCCATGGAAGCACAGTTCAGCTGGTTTCCATCACGGAAATAGATCAGTCCCCGGCGGGAATCTGCATAACAGATGTCGGTCTCGATCTTACTTGTGGTTTTGTGAACCTGGTTCTGATCCATATCCACAAATCCATAAAGCTCGTCTCCTCCATAGGTGAAAAACAGCTTGTTTCCGCACCATGAGCTGTCATTGAATACACAGTTTTCATATTTCACATCGTCCAGATATTTCACTGTATTTCCAGTATTGGTATTAATAATATAAAGATTGTTCTGTTCGTTGTTATCCTCATCCACAACTTCTGCGACGGCTGCATACCTGCCGTCATCACTCATTCCGAAAAATACGGCTTCCCCATTCTCCCAGCTGCGCTCAGAAAGCAGCGTTCCATCTGCGGTATAGACGGTCAGGCTGTTTTCCTCTATATTAAACACACTGACTCTGGAACCATCGGCACTTGCGCTGACAGTCATGCCATAGGCGCCCTCCCAGAGCACCTCCATCGTGTTCATGTCAATGACCTGGAGTCCCTCTTTGCCGGCAATGGCGCAGCGGTGATCCCCGAAAAAGGCAACCTTGGAGTTACAGCTGCGGTATCCGTTGTAATCCGGGTTTACCGGAAAATCTGCCACAACCTTTCCAGCGGCAATGTCATAGAAATGAAGGGTATAATCTGAGGAGCTTACAAAGTCAATATAGGCAATGTAATCATCATACGGGCTGACCAGCACCGCATCCATGGTCTGGGTCTTCACATTGCTTCTCGCCGCGTATCCCTTCTGGTAATCGTAGGTCTGCAAAGCATTGGTAAGGGAAGCCATAGCCGCGCCCTCAAAAGGACGATCATCTCCTAAATCCTCCGGAAGACCTTCCATGGCAAGCATGGCTGCCAGCTTCAGGTTATCCGCAGAATAAGCGGTATCCGAATACTCTGCCAGCAGATAGGACTGGGCAGACTGGGTCTTCTGCACCTGTTTCTGCAGCTTCTGGTTCTCCCTTACAGACATGGCAAGGAAAGCACAGACAACAGCAAAGCTGACGCCGCCGGCTGCAATGCCTCGCTGGAGCTGGCGCTGCTGTTCTCTTTGACGGAGCTGGTCGAACTCGCAGTGCAGCATGGCTGCCACAATACGCAGCTGCTCCACTCTCATCTTGTGCTTTTGCTTTGCCGGCGTCTCGCCGCGCACATCTGCAGCCAGAGGCTCTACCTCAACTTCCTGCCCGTTGATCACCGGATGGGTGATGGCATAGGGAAAGCTGTCCACAGGTTCCCCTTCTGCAAGCACTGCAATAATATGATCACTGCCCCGAAGCTTCTGGAACAGCTCGATCTCACGCATGCACCACTTGGATTCCTGAAGCCTTGGGGTACAGATCACAATGAGAAACTCAGACTGTCCAAGGGCCTCCTCAATATTGTTGTACAGACTGCTGGAGCTTGGCAGCTCGTCCACATCACGGAAGATCCTGCCTACCTTTTTTCGTCCAAGCTTGGCTGCCAGCTTCGCCGGAACACGGTAATTTTCCAGCATATTATGAAGGGTCTTTGCCGCAAACTCGTCATTTCCGCCGTGCCTGTAGCTGATAAAGGCCGTATATTTCCAGTTTCCCATTTTATTCGCACCTCTCATAGCTTCGTAAAAATACAGATTTCTCGATGGTATAAACATCCGAAAGGTCATCCTCCCGGACTGCAATGTAATCGCCCTTGGCACCTTTTAAATATTTGTATTTGTCCCACTGGGTGAACACCTTGGCAGAGGCCTGAAGCTCCCTGGCGTAAATATGGTACTTGCTCCTGGCCTGGCAGGTTCTGATGTATGGCACCAGCTGGTAGGCTTCCGGAAAACATCAGGAAAATTGCTGTCACGAAATTCCTGCTATCCTCCAGCAGTTCTGTTTTATTTCAGTATAGCACGCATGTGTGAAATATGTCCAGTTTCTTCTGCTTATTTCGACGTTTTTCCCCTGTCTGTACCTGTGAAAATACATTCTTAGCCCGTCTGCTGCTTCGTAATGTATTTGTAACACATCAGTTTTATTACTGTAACATATAGAATGTGAGATTATGGTAAAATGTTGAAATATTCTGGGTTATTTTAAGGAGGGAACAAATGAAGAGTTTTTATGCGTGGTATAAGAAACATATCACAACCGCAATTTTTACCGGGCTGATCCTTGGTATTCTCACCGGACTTTTTCTGGCGAACCGCTTCGAGCCTGTACTGACTGTTACCAGCCTGATTGGAAGCATCTACATGAACGCCCTGAACATGATGATCTTCCCGCTGGTATTCTGTTCCATTATTATGGGTATCACCAGTATTGGAAGTGCCCGCACCACTGGTAAGATCACTGCAGGTGCCATGATCTTTTTCCTGTGCACCACTGCCCTTGCCAGCCTGGCAGGACTGATCATCCCGCGACTGATCAACCTTGGCAAGAACGTTAAGTTTGAGATGGCAACCTCTGACATTCAGGCTACAGAGATGACCAGCATTCTGGATACCATCAAGAACCTGATCCCGTCCAATCCGGTGGCTGCTTTTGCCAACGGAAACATGCTTCAGGTCCTGGTGTTTGCCGTGATCGTAGGCTTCACCCTGATCGCCATCGGGGAAAAGGGAGCGGCCCTTCTGAAGGTGATCGACTCCTGCAATGAGGTATGTCTGAAGGTCATCAGCACAGTTATGTATTTTACCCCAATCGGTGTCTTCTGTACTATCGTTCCGGTTGTGGAGGCCAACGGTACCGAGACTATTATCTCACTGGCTACCCAGCTTGTAATCCTGTACCTTGCATTCTTTGGATTTGCCTTTATTGTGTACGGCGGCGCTGTGAGGTTCATCGGTAAGGAAAGTCCGGTGAAGTTCTTTAAGGCAATGCTTCCGGCTGCGTTAAACGCATTTGGAACCTGCTCCAGTTCTGCTACCATCCCGATCAGCAAGCAGTGCATGGAGGATGAGATGGGCGTCTCCAACAAGATCACCAGTATTGCCATTCCTCTTGGCGCTACCGTAAACATGGACGCGGTTTCCATTCTCATGTCCTTTATGATCATGTTCTTTGCAAATGCCTGCGGAATCAATGTGAGCATTTCCATGATGATCGTGATCCTTCTGGCCAACGTGCTTCTGTCTGTGGGAACACCGGGAATCCCAGGAGGCGCCATTGCTTCCTTCGCAGCCCTTGCCACCATGGCAGGTCTTCCGGCAGGCGTTATGGGCGTGTACATCAGCATCAATACCCTTTGCGATATGGGTGCTACTTGCGTCAATGTTATTGGTGATATGGCAGGCTGCGTAGTTCTGAAAGAAAAGATCAAGCTGGACGAATAATCCGGCGGTGCCTTTTCCAAATACCAGCATTTTACACAAAAAGCTGTAAAAGCTTCTGGATGATAAGTCACACATAAGATATGAACTTATCATCCGGATTTACTTTTACAGCTTTTTTATTTGCCCAGATATTCAGGCACTTCTTACATAATCTTTCTGAACAGAGCAGTCAGGTCTTCTACGCTTGCGTCTTTCGGGTTTCCTGGTGCGCAGGCAACGCCGTGAGGAGTATCATAGACAGCACCTAAGGTGTGTGCCATGGAGTGTGCGATTCCAAGTCCTACGTTAGAGAAGCCCATTCCTGCAATGTACTGTCCAAGAGCCATGCCCTCACGTCCCTCTTTGGTGTTTTCAACAGCACCTCTTAAGGATTTGGAGATCAGTTCGATGGCTTTGAGATGGAACATATCTGTCATTTCCCATGCAGCTTTTGTGGTGTATCCCTCGATGGCATGTGTCAGGGCATCCATACCTGTGGATGCGGTAAGTCCTTTTGGCATGGAGGACATCATCTCAGGGTCAACAATTGCGATGATCGGCATGTCATGAGGATCTACACATACGAATTTTCTCTTTCTCTCAACATCTGTGATAACGTAGTTGATGGTAACCTCAGCTGCAGTACCTGCTGTAGTTGGAACTGCAATAATCGGAACGCACGGATTCTTGGTAGGTGCGGTTCCCTCAAGGATTTGGCTTTTTCGCCTTTTTCAGGTTTGAATTCACTCATTTCTCAACCGATATGGGCTGCGCCTACGGCACGGATGTCCATTGGATATACATTGTCTCTGCCTACATACTGAGCAATATACTCTACATAATTGTCCATCTCTTTTTCCGGAACGATGGCTGCGATAACGCCTGCGAATCCGCCGCCGTGTACTCGGCAGATACCGCCGCCGATCTTGTTCAGGAACAGCTGGGTCAGGGCAAGTACAAGAGGGATCTTCTGCTCGTGGCAGTCCTTAATGCAGTAGCAGTTCTGAAGCAGCTCCCAGGAAGATCTTCCGGACTCATCCATCAGCTTCAGGAATTCCTGGTAGTTCTCCTCTCCGATGGCATCGGCTGCGCGCTCTACGCGGGAGGTCTCTTCGAAGAAATGGATGGCACGAAGGATGGCTCTGTCGTCCTTGATCTCATTGACATGTGCAAGAAGATTCTCAAGGGTGGTCTCATGAAGAAGCTCTGCGCCAAGTACCTTGGCTGCTGCTTTCATCTCTCCCGGAATCTCAGAGTACTCCTGGCTCAGGTCTGCATGGCCTTTTCCTGTGTTTACGATTACCAGCTTGTGGCCGAATTTTCCAAAGGAGAAATCAAGCTTGCTGTATTTCAGGTCGTTTCGGTCTGCGAAGTCAAAAAGAACCGGTCCGCCTACTGCGCATGCCATCTGATCCATCATTCCGGATGCCTTGTCCCAGTAAACATTCTCAGCGTACTGGCCGATCTTTGCATAGTCGGTGTAGGTCATCTTGCTGTCGTTGAAGAAATAGTCGATGATAACCATGATCAGCATCTCAAAGGATGCGGAGGAGCTTACGCCTGCTGCTGCGATTACGTTGGTGCTTACATAAGCATCGAATCCGGCTGTCTTGAAGCCGTTTTTCTTCGCGCCTTCCATCATTCCTGCAAGGAGGGCGAAGGTTCCTTTCGGGTAGTTGGCTCTGCTGATGCGGTCAAGGTCTACTACGATCTCGTCTCTGTAGCCTTCGCTGGTGATGTGGATCACATTGGTGCCGTTTGGTGCTGCAGCGCCGATGGTGTCAAGGTTGATGCTTCCTGCGATTACCTTGCCGCCGTTATGGTCTACATGGTTTCCGATAATCTCGGTTCTTCCCGGAGAAGTGAAGAAATCTGCATGGTCATGCTTGTAGATCTTGGCAAATTTCTCTGCAAGATCCTGGAAGCGTTCAGTACATTTCTCGGTTTCTCCGTAGATTTTCTCAAAGCTTGCTTTTTCTGGTAAGTTCATAGGGATTCTCCTTCTTTATGATATTATGTGTAAATAATATAATTAGGTTGATATGGTGTCTCTTATGTAATATATCTCTTATTATATCGCATCCAATATGGAATACCTTAAATAATTTGCGCAGTATCAGTAATATCTTGCGTTTTTAAGACTTTATAGTGTATAATACAAGTACTTTACAGGTAAATTTATGCGATTCATCACTGTTCACTCTGTGTCCGGCAACAGGCTCTAGGCACACTGCCAGTAAACAATCGCTGCGCTTTTACAATGTATTAAAAAAGAAAGGCACACACCATGGCGCAGATCATCACCAACCAGTTTCAAAAAGAATTAAAACAGCACGGCAGCGAGCATTTCCCTTTCCTGGTAAGCTACCAGAAGCTTTCTGAATATGAATCCGGGGCTTTCATGTGGCACTGGCATCCCGAAATCGAAATCACCTATGTGCAGACCGGCTCCATGTGCTACAAGGTGAACAACCTAACCTACCATCTGAAAGAAGGGGATATCGTGTTCAACAATTCCAATGCCCTGCACTCCGGTGCCATGGAAAACCACCAGGACTGCTCCTACATTCCGGTGACCTTCGACCCCAGGCTGATCTACGGATTTTTCCAAAGCACCATAAACAGCAAATATGTGGACCCGGTGATCCAGGATCCCCGCCTGCCTGCTGTCTGCATTGATCAGAGCGAAACCTGGCACAGTGCATTCCGGGAGCATCTTCTTGCAATTATTTCCCTGGATCAGAAAAAGCCTGAATTTTATGAGCTGGATATCACCATTCATCTGCAGATGATGTGGCGGCTGCTTCTCTCCCACATTACCTACGAACCCCAGGACACCCAGGAAAACAGTCCGGATTACGACCGGCTTAAGAAGATCCTTTCCTATATTGAGGAAAACTACAGCCACCCCATTACCCTGAAAGACATTTCCGGGCACATCCACCTTTGTGAAAGTGAATGTACCCGGCTGTTTAAGCGGCACATGAATACCACCTTATTTACTTATCTTCAGGAATACCGCATTGAGCGAAGTCTGGAGGATCTCTGCAAAGGAACGCAGATCAGCATCGTGGCAGAAAACGCAGGCTTCTCCGATTCTAATTATTACTCCAAGGTTTTCGCCAAGGTAAAGGGTTGCAGCCCCCGAGAATATAGGAAACGGCAATAAAACAGTTCAAAAATGCCCGTTTTTTACGAAAACAAAATTTTTCCCAGCTTTTCCTTTTTCCAAATCTTCTTTCCCTCCTGAAAAAGCTGAAGATACTCTAACTTGCGCTGTACGGTTTCTGCGATCTGGCTGGCTCTTATTTCCGGCATTCGTCAAATACAGGTGCCATTTTTATCAGCTTATGTCTGTCACTGCTGTACAAAAAGCCAAAATTATTATAATGCCTGTCTGTGTTGCTGGAATAAGCACCCCCAACGTAAGGCAGTTTCATAGTCCCCTGTACTCTGCCCCACGTTTCAGCAAATATAAAAAGCCGTTTGCAGTGCTGTACTTCTAGAAAAATATAGCAGTGCAAAACGGCTTTTTTGTTTAAGAGAAAAAAATGATTTGTATTTATCAGGTGAGGCTTACGGAGGTCAGGATCGAGCAGATCGTATCCACGTTAGCCGCGTATCCCACGCCTGTTACGCAGAACAGGTACTGCCTGTTGGTGGGATGGAAAAACATGATAGCGCTGCAGTCGCTTTCCTCGATCCGGTAGGAAACGCAGGGGATTCCGTTGATGGAAACGATATCGTCCACCTGGTACCCTCCCTGTCCGATGGCAGCGGCAACCTCTTCAATGGTCTCGGCTCCGTCGCTGTAAGCCCACACTACGGAAATTCCAGGCGCAGTCTCAGCACCGGAAGAATCTCCTGCAATATAAAGCACACCCTGCTGGCTCTGCTCTTCCGTCACATTGTACACATCCCAGTCACTTGGCAGATACAGCTGAAAACCATCCTCAAAAGGAACCCAGGTTCCCGCATATCCCACAGTGTCCTGAGAAAACGTGATGCTTCCCATCTGTGTACCATCCCCACTGCCGTCAGAAGAATCTGCACCTGTCTGCCCATCCTCCACGCTGGAGGAAACACCGCCGATATTTCCCACAGTACCGCCGGAAGCAGTGTCATTTCCTGCTCCGCCCTGCTTTAGTACATCGCTTACAGTGCTTTCAATATCTTCTATGGGGTCTGAGGCAGCTGTATCTGAGGTTACAGAACGGGTACTATCTACATGCTTTGTGTAGTCACTGTCTCCACCTGCAAGATGGGCAAAGCTTCCTGCTTACCCTGCCCATCTTACAGAGTGCAGCATTGCCTGCACCGTATCGTTATTACGCACATCTCCTCCTGTAAGATAGACCACTTCCATTACCGAATCGCTCTGGTCCATAAATACGATTCCGTAATCGTCTTCATTGGAAAAGAAGGCGCAGGGGATGTCATTGATGGTTTCTGTTTTTTCTACGGTATAGCCTTGCTGAGCCATGGCATCCTGTGCCACCTCAAATAAAGAACTGTAATTGCCCTCGGCAAGCTCCGCGTCGATTTCCTCCTGGGTGTAACCATCTGTCAGGTTCATGGACATAGCAACCAGGATGGCATTCTGGTCGGAGGACATTGCGGCGAAGTAAATATCGTTTGCCTGATCTTCCTCGTCCAAATCCACAGATTCCCAATCCGATGGAAGATACAGCTCAAATTCCCCTCTCACCTGAACCCAGCTTCCTGTGTATCCCGCCTGGGACTCCTGGAAATCAGAGGTGTCAGAACTTCCATTTCCTCCCGGAATCCCCGGTACAGTTGTGGCAGCTCCAATGTCTGCAGAGCTTCCAGATGCAGGAACCCCCACAGGTGCCCCCTCACTTAACATATAAGCATTCTGCTTCACAAAATCAATTTCTGCGTTCATCTGCTGAAATTCGGCGGCCACGGCTTCGTCCTCTGTGTAGGCCTGGAAATCAGTGGGGAAGATCATGAAATAATTCATCACCGAATCCTCACTGAATCCGATATAGGTAAAATCCGGCAGCTCGGAAAAATCGTGATTGATGGTGCAGGACAAGGTAAACAGTTTGCCGCCGTCCTCCCCATATTTTTCCTGCCATTTCTCATGGCTTGCCTTGTGATAAAAGGCGGCAGAATTGTCCGTTGTCACAATTTCAAATTTCCCCTGCCAGTCAGCAGGAAGGGTAACTGCAACTTCCTCAAAATAATAGATCAAGGATCCGTCCGACAGCACGTTATCCGTATACGCCATCAGATCCTGGGAGCTGTCCGCCCCGTAAACATTGCCGGAAAACAGCATGGTTCCCATGCAAACTGCGGTAATTGTCTTTCTCCATGATTTTTTCATTTCTACACGCCTCCTTCATGTTATATGTTATATGATATATGGATTAAATAAGCCCCTCATCCCGGATTGGAAGAACCACATTTTCCAGTGCATATCGCAGCTTGGGATGATGGATCACAAAGTGAATGGACGGTGCCTTATTCTTGGAAACCATGCACCATTTTTCCTGGTGACAGGTAATCTGGATATTGTGAAAGCCCTTGACCTTTGTAAAAGAAAACTGATAGTTTTCATGCGTCCTGGCATATTCCTTTGCCGCTTCCACGCAGGTCATATATTCCTCATAGGTAAGCACAACATCCTTTTCCAGAAAACACTCTGCCAGCGGAAGCATCACCGGATATTTGTCATACTCCTCTTTTGTCACCTGGGACAGCTCATCCGAAACCGGGCTGTGAGCCAGTATGGTTTCCATCCGTTCACGCTCCCTGGCATATACTTTAAGAATTCTGGAGCACTTGGCTTTCTCCATCTGATTCTTCCCAAGAAGCTCTTTCAAAAGCTCCTCTGGCATTACAAACAGCGGCGGTGCTGCCAGAATCCTTCTGCGCCTGCCCTCCACGTGACTGTCCTTTTCCAGGAAATCGAAAAGACCTTCTCTTTTTTCCTCCCTGTAAATTTCCATCAAAAGATGTGCCTTTTTCAGCAGATATTCTGTGTTTTTCCTGCAGATCTCCACCTCTTCCCTGCGGCTGGTCAGATAATAGTGGGCGGTGTCATGGTGTCCGCTAATGCAGTCCCCTGTCATTGCCGCCTGACCTGAGGTGTAATGGAGATGGCAGTAGACCTTGTTCTGAATCCCCTTCAGATAATACGGGGAAATCTGCCCGGTCATATAAAGAGGAATCCAGTTTTCCAGCCCCAGCATCATGTCCTTCATAGGCCGCTCCACGTCATGGATAATGTGAATGTGAAGCCCTTTTTTCAGAACCATGGCAAGGCCAAACATATATTTCTTTGCAAATTCCTCATCCTGAGCCATGTCCTCCACAGGCATGTCGCAGCACAGATGCAGCGGCTCCATAGATTTAGATAATACTGTGTGCTTCAGAAAATCCAGCTCTCCCTCCCGCATTTCCTTCAGTCCATAGTATTGTCTGGAAACTGGAAGCTGGAAAGGTACCTTAGGTACCTTGAAGCTGTCAAAATGAATGGCCCGTATGTAATCATCCAGGTTAAATTCATCCATTTTCTGCAAAAAGCCGGATATGTAATCCATTGTCTCAAATTTTCCCACACAAAGCCAATTCTGCAAAAGGAGAAAGGAATTCTCCGGATGCGTCAGTGTCTCATTGTCACAGCCTGTCAGTGCAGCAATTTTGCTTAGCTCCTCCTGACCGGAAAAATTCCTTACAATATATCCGCATACATTTTCTGCAAAGCCCCGGACATCTGAGGGTGTTCTTTTTCCTGTTCGGATCTTGGAAATATAGGACGGATCATAGTGCAGGGCAGATGCCATTTTGGATACATTGATTTCCAGTTCCCGAAGAAGAATATCAAACTTTTGGTAATAAAAAATCTCTGTTTTTTCTTCCTGCTTCAAGGCTGCCAAAAGAGCCTCCAAAGCCCTTTCCTGATCTATTTTCTTTCCTTTTTGCTCTGCAGTCAGGGCAATTCCTGCTGCAAGCTTTTTCAGATAATCACTGTCTGCACCGGGAATACGTTCGCCCTTTCGGTATCGGCTGAGAATGGTTTCGGAAATACCGCTGTTTTTGGCAAGCTCCCTGCCGCTGCAGGAAAGCTCTTCCATATATAAATTCAACTGCTCCTGAAATGTCACCTTATACTAACCTCCTCCCAGAAAAGCTCTGCATTCTCCAAGTCATAAAGCTCTGTCTTGCCCTGGTTCCTCCATTCCAGGCTTCTGCCATTCAGCTGAAAGGACACCGTTGTATTATCCGGAAAGAAAAAGGAAATGACATCATATTGATCCGTTACAAAAATGTCTGTCCTATCACCAATCCGGATCTGAAGAAAGGCATCTACAGCTGTCCTGATTTCATCCGGGGAAGTAAGCTTCGTCACCGTTAACAGTCCTTCCGTGTCCTTTCTGAATTCTATTTCGGAGGGCAGCACCTTTTGCATATCCTTCATCTGGCTGCTGCCAGGCAACTCATAAAGGTAAGCTCCGGTGAGAGTGCTTTTTTCCTCCGGTAAGCTTTGGGAAGCCTTGCTTCCTGTCGTAATGCAGCACATAACTGCAAAAATGAAAAAAATGATCCGAGCCATTCTGGTGTCCTCCTTTCTTTGTACTTAGCAGGTAACTGCTCAATACCTTAATAGCTACTTTCAGTATACACTATAAATCTGTCCTATAAAGCAAATTGCCACATTTGTCTATGACAAATGTGGCAATCCGTTAGTATGACTGACTCTCAAGAGGACGTCCATCCAGTACGGTCTCTACCAGCTCATCCCCTTTATAGCTTAATTTCAGTGAGAAGAAGGGAACATCCTCATTCAGAAGCTTCAGAAAAATCTTATCCCCCTCCCATAAGCTCAGATTCCAGATCTCGTCCTTAGGAATCCATTTCAGTTTCCCCTCGTCGCATTCCTTCATGGTTCCTGTAAAACCATCTGCAGTGTAAAGGCACATGTATTCCGTGCCATAGCCCTCCTGTGAAAACGTGACAATCCCGCGGAATTTCCAGGAGGTAAGGGTATAGCCCGTCTCCTCAAAAACCTCCCGGAGCATACACTCCTCCGGGCTTTCTCCCTCTTCAAAATGACCTCCCACGCCAATCCATTTCCCCTTGTTCACATCATTCTTCTTGGAAATGCGGTGCAGCATCAGATACTGACCGTCTCTTTCCAGGTAGCATAAGGTGGTAAGGGGGCTTCTCTTTGCTTCTGTCTGTGCCATCATCTGATTCCCTCCGGATAAGTGACTCCCTCAGGAAGAGGATCCCACTCATTTAAGCCAAGGCTTTGTTTAAACTTGGCCTGCTCCAGGGTAAGGCTTGGAGGATCCTCCTGCAGATATTCCATAAGCTCGTCAATTCCCTCTCTTGTCACATTGTTGACCATGAAAATCCGCTCGCAGCCTGCATTGATCAGCCACTGCTTTACCATGGGGATATTGGCGTAGGGGGAATCAATCTTGGTGATGATGCCGATAAGGGGACGCAGGATAAAGGAACGGCAGCTTGCCCCAAACAGATTGAACGGCTCATCTGCTGCCTGCACGATTGCCACCACGTCTGCCTCAAAGGAAAAGCAGGCAAGTCCCACGCTGAACCGCTTGGACTCCGCATATTCCCCCGGAGAGTCAATGGTATCATCATTGGAATTGGTGTATTGCGTTTTTATATAATGAAGCTCCTCGCCTTTCAGCGCCTGTGTCAGTGAGGTCTTGCCGGCTTCGCTTCTGCCCATCAGAAAAATCTTCTTCATCTATCTCGTCCCTTATCTTTAGCTATACTCTTTACTTAACTTTTATGAACTGTGCACACCTTAAAGCCAAGCTCCTGGTCAAAAAAGCGCACAACCTCTTCTACCGCAGTCTGCACCTGTGACAGTCCGCCTGTCAGGATCAGGGAGCCGCAGAAACGGTCCATAAACCCGATCTGCACATCCGCACTCTTCATGGCAACGTCCGCTGCCACCACAACTGCCTCCCAGGGGGTAAAACGGATCAACCCGATGGCTTCCCCTGTATGGTCCTCCCCCTCATGAACCCCGATATGAAGTCCCAGATTCTCATAAATGCAGGACTGGGAAGGGCTGATCACGTGGGCCAGGCAAACCTCCTTGCCGGGAACACGCACGCGGGTCATGCGCAGCTTCTTCCCCTTCAGGTGCTCATAATCATCATGGAACAGCATTTCCAGCAGTTCTTCCTTCGTTATTCGCTCCATGCCCATACTTCCTATCGCTTCGTAATATTGCAGACTACATATCCTAAGGAATCACGGAAATAATCCACGATCTCTGTCATAGCGGACATTACATCGGAAATCTCTCCTGTGATGATCAGGGTTCCTGTGAAACGGTCTGCAAAGCCAAGATATACGTTGCCGCTCTTTACCGCAATGTCAGATGCGATAACTGCGGACTCCGGCGGTGTCATATTCATGATGCCGATTGCAGAGGAACGGTAATCCAGCTGAGGATTCAGTCCTAACTTCTGATAAATAATCGGTGCCGGGCCTCCCATTACATGGGCAAAGGTAATCTCCTTACCTGCCACAGTCTCCTGTACGATTCTAATCTGTTCTCCATGATCATTTGCCATTTATAGAATGCCTCTCTTTCGAAAAAATCTCTTCACATACTATTTTTAATTGTACCATTTGCTCCATAAAATAGCAAGCATCAGCCTTCGCTTTCAGCAATTTTTTCAAAATAAAATGGTGACATCTTACCCGTAGTGTGATAAAATAACTTTCGCTTCAAAAACAAGAAAAAATGAAGCCATTTTATATGAAACTTTTAGTACAGATTTTTTGAAAAAGAAGGGGTTTAGAATGGAAAAAGACATGACCAAAGGCAAGCCATTGCCTGTGATCCTGAAATTTGTGCTTCCGCTTATTATCGGAAACATTTTTCAGCAGCTTTATAATATGGCGGACACGATTATCGTAGGCCGTTTCGTAGGTGCCGATGCCCTGGCGGCAGTTGGCTCCACCGGAACCATCATGTTCCTTGTAGTTGGCTTTGCACAGGGAATCACCGCCGGGTTCTCGGTACTCACCGCCCAACGGTTCGGCGCCAAGGACGAAGAGGGAGTGAAGGTCAGCGTTGCCAACGGAATCCTTCTGTCCCTGATTTTTACCGTAGCCATCAGTGCTCTCAGCATGATCAGCATGCACGGTTTGCTGAAATTGATGAACACGCCGGACAATATTTTCCAGGATGCCTACACATACATCATGATCATCAGTGCGGGAATCATTGCCACTATTTTTTACAACCTGTTTTCCTCCTACCTGCGTGCAGTGGGAAACAGCCGGACTCCGCTGGTCTTCCTGGTCTTTTCCGCAGTGCTGAACGTGATTCTGGACCTGGTATTCATTATCAACTTTAAGATGGGAGTTGCAGGGGCTGCCAGCGCCACCATACTTTCCCAGGGAATCTCCGCGATCCTTTGCCTTGTCTACATTTACACAAAAATGCCTGCCCTTGCGCCGAACAGACACCACTGGAAGCTTCATAGCAAGGAGAGCCGCCACCAGCTGGCTATGGGAATCCCCATGGCTCTTCAGTTTGCCATCACCGCTTCCGGAACCATGGTGATGCAGTCTGCTATTAACCTGTTTGGCTCCACAGCAGTGGCCGCGTTTACAGCTGCCAACAAGGTGCAGAACCTGGTTACACAGGGAATGATCGCCATGGGACAGACCATGGCCACCTACAGCGGCCAGAACTTCGGCAAGGGTGATATCCCCCGTATCCGCCAGGGTGTGAAGGCTGCCCTTCAGGCCTGTATCGTATACTCTATCGGTGCCGCCATTCTTGTGTGCCTGCTTTTAAAGCCTGCACTGGGACTGTTCTTTACCGGAGATGTGGACATGAGCGCCATGCTTCCCTGGGCGAAAACCTATGTGTACTTAAGCGTGATCTTCTATATTCCGCTTAGCACCATCTTCGTATTCCGAAATACCATGCAGGGATGCGGCTACGGCTTCCTTCCTATGATGGGCGGTGTGTCCGAGCTGATCGCCAGACTGGTGGTTGCCATGATCTCCATGGCTCTCACAAGCTACCCGCTTGCCTGCTTCTGTGACCCGGCAGCCTGGTTTACCGCAGCTGTCTTTACAGGTGTTTCCTATATCTTTGTTATGAAGGATATTCGGAAGAAGTATGAAACAGCCTGATTAATTTTCCAGCGAGAAAATGTACTCCAGCGGCAGCAAATGAATCTCTTCATAAATTTTCGTTTGGCTTTCTTCGCCAGCTTTTCCATCGTTCCCGGGTGCGGGAACCTTGATGCGAAAGGCTGGCTGTTTTATTGTCTGAATATAATATTGTTCCGGGGTTCCCATCCCTTTGAATTTCTTCCCGGAAGACTGTGAGCCTGGTTCCCGTTCCAGATGATAGGACGAGGATTTCTGCATATGTCTGGCAAGACGGTACGACCTTGGCAGACCTCCCATCCCCTGTTCGCTGTGATAATACACGATTTCCCTGCCGGCCTGTCCGAAAGTGAGAAGCCCTCTGCCTCCGTATTCCTGCATGATCCGGATCAGTGCCTTCGTCTCATTCTCGCTGGCAGGCTCCTCTCCCATCCTGGAACGAATGTAGTGGACAGTGGGGAAATTATGACAAATGTCCACGCCCCGGGCATTGTACCCGAAATCTTTCGCCGGAATGCTCTGCATCCGAAGCATCTGCCGGTAAATGGGATTTCGGATCATGGAAAAACCGCTCTGGTTGATCTCATATCCATCCGGATTCAGAAGGGGAAGAAAACAGATCCGGATCTTGTCCAGCAATTTTTTCACCTCGTAAAATTCTTCCAGCTGCCAGCCGCATTCATAAGCCCGGCAGTACTCTTCTGCCATCTGAATCAAAAGCCGGGGAAGCAGGTTCTGGGTTCCGTCAATTCCAGCCACGCAAAAAATCATCTGCGCTCCGTTTCCCACCTCTAACATAGGAATCAGCCTGTCATCATGGCTGTTTCCCACTGCGCGAAACTGGCAAAAGCCGCTGTAACGGCCAGCAAGCTCCCATAATGTGTAGTAGAGCTTTTCATATGTATGATTTTGTTCTTTTGGCATAAATTCTGCCCGCATATTCTACCTCCTGCAGCGGAGGAAAATCTCAGGCAGTATTGCATTTTCCGTACCAGCCTGTCCCCCGCCGCAATAGTATTATATGCAAAAAGGCAGGTCAAAATGACCTGCCTTATCATACTTAGTTCTCTCTTTTTCTCTTTCTTACCAGAACATATCCGCCTGCTACAAGAGAAAGACTTGCAAGCATCATCATGGTTGCAATCGGAGAATTGTCGGCTGTTCTTGCATTGCTTGCAGAAGAAGAGCCTGTAGAACTGTCATCTCCGCTATAGTTCTCAGGATCTGTGGAATCACTGCCGTCTCCGGAGCCGCCATTATAGCCGTCTCCACTGCCGCTTCCATCTGTACCGGTTGGAGTAATCGTGCCGGACGGTGTTACGGTGAACTCAATTGCCTTGGAGTAGAATTTCTGCTCCAGAGCCTCCTGTACGCCGGAAACAGCTACCCAGTCAGTGCCGTTGTATATGTACTTCTGGAAGAAGATATACATGGTAAAGGTCTTGGCATCCTTGATACCGTATTTGTTTCCAATAGAGAAACTCTTCTCATATCCGCTGCGGATATTATCCTTATTCACACTCCATCCATAAGGTACCCATTTGGTATCTCCCTTAACCGGATTGGTATTCTCGGTTCCTGCACCAACAACCTTGAAGTTGTACATAGTCTTCGGATAGAATGCCAGCGGCTCCTCAAGACCGGTTACCTTGCTGTCTGTTACAGGAGGAGTAAGGGCCGGACGTGTGGTCGGAGTCGGTTCAGCCGGTTCCTCTGTTGGTGTTGCCTTGGCATCCAGAGTCAGTACAAGAGGTTTCTCAGCCTCCACGCCCTTGGAATCTACGCCATAAACTACAACCTTAATATCTGTATCATATGCAACACCTGTAAGCTGTACCTCAACTTTCGTTGCGATATCTCCTTCTGCCACATTATTGTTCTTCACATCTTCAAAGCTTGGAGTATCCTCTGATTTCTTCACCCAGGTTGCGTAATATTTACCGCCCACACCAGCATCATTGGTAGTGAAGCTCAGGTCTACAGTATGATCATACGCTGTATTCCAGGCCAGGGACTCTGCTTTCAGTTTCATACGTTCAACAGTTGGTGTTTTCACTTCTTCCAGCTGTCCAGTAGTTGTATTAACTGTATATTTATCAGTGTCCAGGTAATGTACATGCTCCAGTACATTCTCCATAGTGGTGTAAGCATTTCCATCTGCATCCTTGCCGATTGTGACAAATGCTTTCACTACATCTGCATCGCTTCTTCTCACCTGCAGGTTTGCAGTATCTGAAAGGACTCCCGTAGCTGCAATATATGCGTTCTCACCGCTCAAAACGATACTGTTCTCGTAATTCACTCCATCATCGTAGTTTTCGCTGACGATCACATTGCCAGATACACGGATTTCACCTTCACTGTAAATTGCTCCGCCCTTATCCATCGACTGGTTGTCCGTGATGGTACCGCCGCCAAGACCAATACTTCCGCCCTGGTTGTAAATTGCAGAGCCAGGCGCGCTGGTACGGTTGCCTGTTAAGGTAACACCGTCAGACATTCCGAAATATCCCTTCTCAAGAGAAACAATAGAACCTGTTGCATCATCTGCGGAAGAGGCATCTACGGTCAAAGATAAAACTGTATCCCCATTCTTGCCTGTGCCAAATTGAAATGCGGTGTTCTCCCCCTGAACCATAAACATATCATCCAGGAATCCATCTGCACGCTTGATCACAGTACCGTCCTCTGCTGCTGCGATGGACACATTCCGGCTGTCAGAGATCACGATGGTATCGGAAATCTCAATGGTACCTGTCACAAGAATCTGGGATGGAGCCGCATTCTTATCTGCGTTGGCCGGTGCCATCAAAATTGCATCTGCCAGAGTCTTGCACTCGGTCTGATTGCCCTCGGCATCCTGGAAATAAATCTTGCAGGTGGAAGTCTCTTCCTCTGTTCCAGCCTCCTCTGCCTGTGTGGCAATGCCAGCTTCTCCGGCTTCCTGAGTCTCTGCATCTCCGCTTCCGAATCCGTCTGCCAGGCTGCTGTCGGTGCTCTGATCTGCTGCAGGAGTATCTGTCTGATCCTGGGATGGTTCCTGCGTGGCGGCATTATCTGCAGTGTTATCCTCTGCTGGCGGTGCTGCCGGTGTCTCCGCTGCGGCATCCCCTTCTTCTGCCGGAGCAGCGGTATCCTGAACAGGCTCTGCAGCCTCATCTGACTCCACGGCAGCTGCTGTATCGTCTGTTGTCACGGTCTGGGCATCTGACTCTGCGAACGCCATAGTTGCCGGAGCCATTCCGGCAGCAAGAGTTCCAGCCATGATCAACGCTAAAATCTGCTGTTTTTTCATTTCAAAAAGTCCTCCTTATAAACGAGTCCCCCGTATTAAGTATTAACATCAAAGTCCAGTATAACATATTTCATTTCAAAAATCAAACTTATGGGCGAATCTGTCCATTTCCATAAATGATATATTTCGTAGAAGTAAGGGCCAGAAGTCCCATTGGGCCGCGGGCGTGAAGCTTCTGGGTACTGATTCCGATCTCTGCTCCGAATCCGAACTCAAAACCATCAGTAAAACGGGTGGAAGCATTTACATACACTGCTGCCGCATCCACCTCATCCAGGAATTTCTGCGCGTTGTTGTAGTCCCGGGTGATGATTGCCTCTGAATGTCCGGTATTGTAGCGGTTAATATGACGGATAGCTTCCTCCACAGAACTAACCACTTTAATAGAAAGAATGTAATCCAGGTACTCGGTTCCCCAGTCCTCCTCCGTAGCAGAAACCGCATCCGGAATCAGTGCTTTGGCTGCTTCATCCGCACGCATTTCTACATGCTTGGTGCGAAGCCGCTCTGCCAGAACCGGAAGGAACGCATCCTTCACTTTCTCATGAACCAGAAGGGACTCGCAGGCATTGCACACGCCCACTCTCTGGGTCTTGGCATTCATCACAATGTCTGCCGCCATGTTAAGATCCGCGCTCTCATCCACATAAATGTGACAGTTGCCTGTACCGGTCTCGATTACCGGGATGGTGCTGCCGTTTACAACCGCCTTGATCAGTCCCCGGCCGCCTCTTGGAATCAGTACATCCACGTACTCGTTCATTTTCATAAACTCTGCGGTGGTCTCTCTGGAAGTGTCCTGGATCAGCTGGATGGCATTCTCTGTAAGATCCTGGGCTTTCAGGGCACTGCGGATACAGTCCACAATGGCAGTATTGGAATGGATGGCATCGCTTCCGCCTTTTAATATCACAACATTGCCGGTCTTAAAGCAAAGGGCAAAAGCATCTGCGGTCACATTTGGTCTGGCTTCATAAATGATTCCGATTACACCGAGGGGAACTCTTTTCTGACCGATCATCAGTCCGTTAGGACGTTTCTTCATGCCGGTTACTTCCCCAATAGGGTCGTCAAGAGCCGCTACCTGGCGCAGACCCTCTGCCATTCCCTCTATTCTCGCTTCCGTCAGCATCAGACGGTCCACAAGGCCTTCCGGCATATGGTTGCGTCTGCCGTTCTCTACATCTATGGCATTGGCCGCAAGCAGCTTATCAGCGTGTGCCACAAGGCTGTCTGCCACTGCTTCTAAGACTTGATTCTTCTTCGCAGTGCCAAGATTGCGAAGAATCACTTCCGCTTCCCGGGCATTTTCGCCCAGAGTCTGCAGCATTTCATTCATTTATAAGTCCTCCCTTCGGTAAGGCATTCCTGTAAATATTGCTTTGCGTCACAATGATCTGCGGGCAGATATCGGTCGGCTCTGTGGGAACCTGATCCAGGATCTGGAAATCAAAGGCAACTGCAACCCGCTGAGTATCCGGATGCTTCTCCAGAAAACGGTCGTAAAAGCCTCCGCCGTATCCCACTCTGTGGTTCTCACGGTCAAAGGCCACTCCCGGCATGATCATAAGGGCATCCGTCCAGTCCACAGTCTCTCCTTCTGTAGGCTCCGGAATTCCGAAATATCCAGGAGCGAGCTGGGAGAAATCTGTCAGGCGGTAAAAGACCATGTCCTTTCCCACCACCTTGGGAACTGCCACTTCCTTGCCGGATTTCCAGGCTTCCTCAATAATAAACCTTGTCATGACCTCATGATTGTAATCTGCATAAGCCATAACGCGGTCTGCCTGCAAAAATTCCGGAAGCCGGATCACGCGCTCGGTCAGCTGGCGGCTCCATTCTTCCACCTGCTCATCGGCGCACTGCTTCCTGGCTGCAAAAATCTGTTTTCTAATGAGTCTTTTTTCTTCCATATTTTTCTCCAAGGTTCACAATGGTACCATCGGCTTCCTTGATGTCAATATTGTCAAGCTGGTTGCGCAGGTTCATCTTGATAGTGGCAATATACTCCTTGCGAAGCTTCGCCTGCTCAATTTTCTCTTCCTCTGTAAGACCAACACTCTGTGCCTTGTGATGAAGGGTGTTGATCCGATCAATCATTTTACTGTCCATATTATACTCCTCTTCTATTTATAATCTGTAATACACTTATAACAATTTCTCTATATAATCTATCAGGTAAAACTCTTCCTGCTTCTTTCCTACGAAAAGGGTGCCGCATTTATCCCCCTCCACAATACGGTGGATGTTATGGAAGTCGCCGCCGTTGGCGATCACCATATCCGTGCCTGCCGCTGTGGCAATTCTGGCTGCGGTCAGCTTGGTGGCCATGCCGCCGGTACCAACTTTGCTTCCGGTGGAGCCTTTTCCCATGTTCAAAAGCTTGTCATCCAGCTGCTCAACTGTATCAATAAACTCCGCCTCCGGATTGGTATTGGGATCATCTGTGAAAAGCCCGTCTATATCGGACATCAGAATCAGAAGATCTGCACCGATCAGGGCTGCTACCACTGCGGAAAGGGTATCGTTGTCTCCGAATTTCTCCAGGGACTGCAGCTCGTAGGTGGAAATAGAGTCATTCTCATTTACAATGGGGATTACACCCATAGACAAAAGCTCATTGAAGGTATTCTCCGCATTCTTACGGTTGGCATTGTTTACCATGGTGTTCTTGGTCATCAGGATCTGGCCTGCCATCTGGTTGTACTCTCCGAACAGCTTCTGGTAGATCATCATCAGCCTGGCCTGTCCCACAGCTGCACACGCCTGCTTCTGGCGGGACTCCTGAGGCTTCTCCTTAAAGCCAAGGGCTGCCGCGCCCACTGCAATGGCTCCTGAGGATACCAATACCACATCCTTGCCCTGGTTGCGAAGATCTCCCAGCTCTCTTACCAGTACCTCAAGCTTGCGCAGGTTCAGTCTGCCTGTCTGCGGATGGGTAAGGGAGGAACTGCCGATCTTGATTACCACACGTTTTTTCTCTTTCAGTCTTTCCCGGTAATTCATTGTTCTAGTCAACTCCGTTAATCGTTAATGTAATAAAAAAATAATAACCCTTTTGGCAACTGTTCAGCACCTTCACAGTTACCTTTTTGCTACTTATCTTACATCATTTTTCTTCATTCGTCTATAATTTTGGATAATGGATGAATAATTTCAAAAAAAATTCACATTTTCCAAAAAAAATTAATATAAATGCTTCTGGGGGCAGGCTCTAGGGCCTGTTTGAAAAAGGCTCTAACCTCATATAAACAAAACAGGGATCTCAGGGCGCGGCATAAACACGTACTTGTCCCTGAAATCCCCCATTCTCTTATTTACTATTACTATAAAAATCCTGGTTGGCAGCCATGAATTCTGTCACTGCAAAGTCACAGATCCTACAGAATCATTGAGCACGATCTCTACCCAGGTCTTGCCGCGGTTCAGCTGGATCTCCTGGCCGTTGGAATCATAGTAATGGGTAGTACCCCACTGGGAATCCTTACTCCAGGTAATATCGATTGCCTTGCCTCTGGTAATGTATTTGCCGCTGCCGCCGGACTGGGTATCAATGTTCAGATAGCCATTGGCATCATAAGCCTGATAACCGGAATACTGAAGAATAATGTTGTCACAGGTCAGCTGCTGTCCTGTCAGCTGGTCCACATGAGGTGCATTAAACTGGAAGCGGCTGTATTCCTTGGTCTCGGCATTGTATTCAAACCAGGGATGATTGTCCCAGAAGTTATCCAGCTTCACAAGGGTCGCCGGTGCTCCTTCATCCAAAGTAATCTCTGTTCCCTCCGGCGCAAACTGATAATGTCCGGTGTAGCCCTCCGGATACTGCTGGCTGTAGCCAAGGCTCTGGATTCCTGCCTGAAGGTGGGCTGCATCTGTGTAGGCATTGTGAGGTGCCACACGGTCTGTAGTCCGGTAATAGGCATTTCCAAGAGTCAGTCCGTTCAGATTATCGATCACATGCTGATCCAGATACTGAAGTGCATACACAGCCTGTCCATAATGTGCGTAAATGGCATCAAATTCATTGGCGTAGAAAATATAATAATCACGGCAGCTTCGCACAGAGCCGATTCTCTGCAGATTATCGTAATCCTCGATGACCGCCATAAGCCTGGTAATGCCGCCCTCCACAGGTGCTTCATAAATAACCCCGGCATTTCCGGTACCGCTCTGGGGTGCACCGTTGGTATCATTGCCCAGCATGACTGCAATGGGGCGTCTTCTTCCAACGCTCTCAGGCACATCCTCTCCGGTCAGATAGCTTGTCACCTGCATTTCCAGATTGTCTTCTGCCTGTACGCTTACGGCTGAACCAGCCAATGTGCAGGAAATCAGCACGCCTGCAAGAAATTTCAGCATTTTCTTCTTCATGTCTTTTCCTCCTTACGCTGTCAACAAATCTTCATCCTAATACGGCGAATATTAAACAGCTGCTATATTGACTTGTCTTAATTTTTACCGTATTAGAGCCTGTTTGAAAAATCATTCCTGCAATCTGCACGCCCCACTTTGCGGTATATTTTGCCCGAATTCAGTTGCCGTAGCCCGCTACGGCGCCCTCATCCGGACAAAATCTCCCACAAATTGTGACGCACATCTTGCAGAAAGCCTTTTTCAAACACGCTCTAGCTATCAGCGGGTAATTCCAAGCTCATCCAGTGCCTTCGCCTGTCTTGCCTCCATATCCGCAGCTTCCTCGGGAGTCATATGGTCATATCCCAGAAGATGCAGCATACTGTGGGCAACCAGGAAGCAGAACTCACGCTTCACACTGTGTCCGTACTCTTCTGCCTGTGCAGCTGCCCGCTCTGCGGAAATCATAATATCCCCCAGAAGAAGCTCTCCGCTGTCCAGGTCAAAACAGGACTCATCGTCCTCTGCCACAGAATAATCTGCCGGAGTCTCAAAAGGCAGCATTGGGAAAGAAAGCACATCTGTGGCTCTCTCTATTCCCCTGAACTCTGTATTTACACGCTTGATCTCTTCATTGTCCGTAAGAACCAGATTCACCTGTGCATCCCATGGACATTTCTCCATGTCCAGCACCTTCTCGGCAACGATTTTCGCAAGAGCGGGGCAATCCAGGCCCAGGTCAAAATCTGTCTCACATTCATATTCTATTGTAACCAAAGCTTTCCCTCCTGGTGTAATGTACAACCTTTCAGTGATCCAAAGGGATACTCCAAACTAAGCGAACTGAATAGTTGTACTTATTTTATAATATTCCAATTCGTATCTGTAATGACAACTTTCCCTTTTGAGAGTTCCATCATCAGCCAAAAACCTTCGCCGTCAGCCTGGCAGCAAACTGGGGGCACACTTAAGATCTTCCACTCCTTCGAGCTGCCCGCTTCTGCGTCTTCTCCGCAGCCTTCGCCTCTTCCTTCTCAAATGCCTTAACAATATCCTTCACAATCTTACAGCGGACAACGTCACGGTTGGTCAGAGAAATCGTGGCAATGTCATCCACATTTTTCAAAATAGACGCACATTTCTGCAGACCGGAGTCGGTCTCCTTGGAAAGGTCGATCTGGGTCACATCTCCGGTAAGAATCATTTTGGAGCCCACACCGATACGGGTCAGCGCCATTTTCAAAATAGGAAGCGTAGCATTCTGGCTCTCGTCGATGATGATCATACTGTTATTCAAAGTACGTCCTCGCATGTAGGCAAGAGGTGCCACCTCAATGATTCCCCTCTCCCGCAGCTTGGCCGCCTGATCCGGGCCAAACACATCATTCAAAGCATCATACAGCGGCTTCAGATAAGGGTCTACCTTCTCCTGCAGGTCTCCCGGAAGAAAGCCAAGCTTCTCTCCCGCTTCAATAGCAGGACGGCTGAGAATGATTCTCTCAATCTCATCATTTCGGAACATCTCCGCCGCATAGGCAACTGCCAGATAGGTTTTACCTGTACCAGCCGGTCCGATGCAGATGGTGACCGTATTGTTTTTCAATGCGTTAATGTAGTTCTTCTGGCCGATGGTCTTGGTGCGAATGGGAATGTTCTTGTAATTCAGAGTTACCGCATCCCCCAGTACCTTACGGGTACTGTCTGCAATATCCTCGTCCTGGTCATCCCCCTCGTCCGTCTCATCCAGAAAACGATGGATCATATCCACAGAAAGCTGCTGCTGTTTGCTTAAAGCTTCCTGCATGGCTTCAATAATATTCACGGCACTGCGGATCCGTCCGTCATTGGTGCCGCTTACGGTAATACTGGAATTTCTCTGGGTAATAGATACCCCAAGACGCTTCTCGATCACCTTGATCAGCTTGTCATTGATACCGAAAAGCTCCTGTAAAATGTCTAATGAGTCAATCTCTATATTCGCGGATTTCAAATGCTGCTCCTCCTTATTTCTGAGTGTGCTTCAAAAAATATTCTGCCAAATATGGGTCACCATTTGCAGAAATGCTTTTTCGCCACACTTTATTCTGTCTCTTCTGGCTTCTGACTTTCCGCGTCAGATTCTTTTATACTATCCTGCTTCTCCAATTCTTTCTTCTTACGAAACTGCTCTACCGCTTCCCGGATGGCTGCCTCTTCCTCTTCCTTCGCAATCTTGCGGGCAAGGGAAATTGTCTGGAAAAAATTGCTCAGCAAAATCACAGCCAACGGTACCAGGATCACCGGGATAAAAATCAGCGGATTGGAAACCAGTCTGGAAATTTTTCCCAGGATCACAGATGACCAGATCACTTTTCCCACAAGGTATTCTGATTTCACATCATAGGGGTCTTCCACATTATTCCCATCTCCCTTGGTGGTATAAACATACTGACCGCCATCTTTCTCGATCCTTACCACACGGTGAGTATTCACCGCCCCGTCCAGCATAGGATCAGAAGAATAAAAAGAAATCACATCTCCCTCCCTGATCTGGGAAGGATCGGTCTCCTGCACCAGGATCATGGTATCCACATCATAGGTAGGCACCATGCTTCCGGTAGTGATCCGAAGCAGAGTAAAACCGCCTATACTGGGCGGTTTTCCAGGCTTGGTCAGCAAGACCATGATCAGCACCACAATGGCTGCTGCTATGATCACTACTGATATAAAATTGACAATGCCGTATATTATTTTTTTCAACATGGATTAATTGTCATCCTCTTTGTTCTTACGGTCGCGGCGATCCTGCAGAGCGTTCACGATATAGTGGGACAAAGTATTGGCCTGGGCTTTGGCAATTGCTTTTTCCCTCTCCTTCTTCGCCTCTTCAAGCTGCTGCTTCACCTGCTCCAGGGATTCTGCAGATTGCTTCTTCACACGGTCCACATCCTTCTGGGCTTTCTTCTGTGCAGCTTCCACTTTCTTCTTCGCTTCTAACTGCGCTTCCTTCACCGCCTGATCTGCCTTCTTCTGGGCATCGGAAACATCGGTACGTGCCTTATTTCTGGCTGCTGCGATCATGCGGTCAGCTTCTGCCTTTGCAAGACGGGTACTCTCTTCCAGCTGGTCGGCGCGTTCTTTGGCCTGTGCCATCTGCTCTCTGGCAGATTCCATGGTCTGCTGTGCTTCCTGGCTGGCCTTCTGGGCAGCAGTTTTCTCTTCTTCAGCCTTGATGCGGGCTTCCTCACTCTGGCGGCTTGTCTCCTCTGCCTGCCAGCGGGCTTCCTCCGCCTTGCGGCCGTTCTCTTCTGCTTCCTTCAAAGCCTTGCAAGTCTCCTCATGGGCACTCTGGGCTGCCTTTAAGGTCTCCTCGCTGTCTTCTAACTGGATCTCAAGAGTAGTCCGCTGTGCTTCCAGCTGGGACTTCTGCTCTTCTAAGGCTTCCATCTGGTCCATCAAAGACTGCATCTGCCACTGAAGATCATTGAGGGAATCCTCCAGCTGGGATTTCTGCTCCTCGATTTCCTTGCAGCGGGCAGTCTCTTCCTCCAGCTTCGCCTCCGCGTCTAGCTGCGCCTGAGTCACTTCCTCAATGATCACCTTGCGCACTTCCACATCCGGAATATTGTAATCCTCTACAATCTCTTCCTTGATCTCCTTGATGAATTTGGGCTTCACGGGAGCAGGATGCTTGCTGGCGATCTCGGACATTTTCCGAGGATCAGATTCCAGAAGACTCTTAAATACGGTATAGTTGGTGATCAGGTTGGTGTACATCTGCAGCAGGTACTCTTCATCGAATTCCAGAGCGGAATCCCGCTCCTCGATGGTGTATCCCACCTCATCATAGCTTTCAATAAACTGCCAAAGCTTGTAGCAGGTACGGTAATCCGGATCCTTCATCATCAGGTTGGTACGCTGGATGGGGCTTCGCACCTTGGCACAGCCGTTCATAATGTCACAGAAAGAGCTGCTCCTTAAGGTTCTGGCCATTCTTCGCACACGGTCAATTCTTTTGAAGACGTCCATATTGTCGCTGTCATTTTCCACAAAGCTCTGACGATTCTTGATGGTCATCTCTATTTTATAGGAAATTTCCTCATAAGCATCGTCAATCTTGCTCTCCATGCTCATGGTATTGCAGGTCTCATCCCCTGTAGACCAGAAGATGACATCCGTACGTTTATCAACGAATGAGAAAAGCCTCTGGATCAGATGATAAACAAAACGGTTCTCATACAGATCATAGCTCTCCTCTGTGGTCACATTAAGAATACGGGTTGGCTGAATCTCCCCGTTCTCATTGGACGCAATAAACTGGGTATTCTGACTTAAGTGGCGCACGCTGTCTGCCGTAATTTTCTTGGCAAGGGCAACGGGCACAACCTCCTCAGATGTGGCAATAAACCTTCTGGGCTTATCTACGATATTGAAAATGGACTCAATACCTTCCTCCACAACAGTCAGCCACTGCTCATCTACAACCTTATGCAAAATCCGGTTCTTCTGCTGCAGGGTATTGTCTCCTGCCTGAACCATCTCGAACAGATATTGGAAATACCTGTCATCCTCCAGCGTCTCCCCGACCTGGGTGGTATATTTGGCATATAAGTCGCCTATCGTATTTGCCATCTTCGTTCTCCTTAACTACTTCTTAATGCAACGGTTCAGCACCTTCGCAAAACAGCGGCTGCTGAACCGTTACTCTTTAATACAGATTCTGGATTCTTCTCAGGTAAGACTTGCTGTCCTCCATGCCTGCTTTTCCGAAGGTCTTCTCGATGTAATTGATCAGGCCTGTGATCTCATCTCTTACAAAGCTGACGTTCATACTTTCGAATTTCTTCAGAACCTTACGTGCCACAATGTAATCCATGGCGTCAAGCTCTGTACCGCCGCAGGCTACATAAACCGGAATGAAATCATACATCTGCTTCATAATACGGTTACCAAAGGAAAGCTTGAATCTGGTAACCAGATAGCTGTCAAGCTTCTGCATCTTATCCATAAGATCGTCGCTGATCGGGTGCTCCACCTTGGCTTTCTGGAACAGATATTCCAGATGCTCGGTGGTCACATAGCAGGCCGGCTGCGGGTCGCACTCAAAGGCATCGGCTCTTTCATTGAGCTCGATTGGCATAGCACGGTCGTAAACCTTATCGGTAATGGTAAAGGTAGAATCATCGTTGTTCGCAGTACCCACAAACCAGGTGGCATCGGAAACATGGATCTTACCGCCATCCATTTTCACAGGATCACCCTCCCATGCGGTAGGAACCAGATCCAGAACCCACTCATCCTTGCTCGGCATCTCAAGTACGGAAAGCATTTCTGCAAAATAGTACTCAATACGGGCAAGGTTCATCTCATCCAGCACGATCAGGGTCGGCTCTTCACGGTAGTTCGCTTCATACAGCGCTCTCAAGAACTCAGTCTCATTGAAGCGCTTGGAAAACTCATTGAAATATCCTAACAGCTCACTTCTGTCACGGTAAGAAGGCTGCACGGAAACAATGGTCGCCGGATTGTAAAGATAACGGCTGAAGGAATAAGGAAGACTGGTTTTACCAGTACCGGAAATACCTTCCAGGATCAGAAGCTTACTTGCTGCCATACCGGCAACAAATCTGCGGACGATCTCAGGTGTATAGTAAAGCTTCAGCTGGCTTGCTGCAAAAAGGCGGTAGCCCTCTGCAAACTCTTCCAGTGTGATATCGTTGTTGTACTCGGGAATCTGATAGTTGGCATACTTCTCGTCCACAAGGGTAAGCTTGGGGAAACGATGGCCGATATTCTTCTTCGCTTCAGAAATAACGGCGTTTACAACCGGGGCAGACGCCATTGCAGCTGCTGACGGCACGCCCGCAGCACCAGCCACTCCGCCTTCTGCGGCAGCAATCACAGCACCGGCAGCCACAGCTCCCGCACCTGCTGCAGTAGCAGCTGCTTCAGCCAGTCCCTTGCCGCTTGTAACCTCGCCAACAGTGGGAAGCACATCATCGGTCAGGGCAGACGCCCCAACGTAAGGAATCCGCTTGGTGCCGCCCATGGCATTGACCTTCAGCGCCAGAATGCTGTTCTTCTCTTCCATCAGAGAAAGGACCTGCTTGTTCAGACGTCCGATTTCTTTATATAATGCTGCATTGTCTGTCTTGTCTGCCTTCAGCTGATGACGCAGGATCATATGGCGCACCAGAATGATCACCAGCAGCACCGGAATGGCAAACAAAATGATCATCAGGATCACTGACAGGATCTTGGCAAACACTTCCAGTGTAGGAAAATATGTACGGAAAATCAGGAAATACTCTGCCCAGCCTGTAATAAACAGCTTCAGAAAAGCCACCAGCCAGGTCACAATGTTATAAACAACCTGAGACAAAAGCTCATAGGCAAATTTCAGGAATTCACTCACAGTCTTTATACCCTCCCATCCGGGTCATTCTTCTTCGCCTTCTCAAGCTCCTCCTGTGCCTTCGCACGAAGCGCCTCAGCTTCCTCACGCATACGTCTGGCCTCCTCAAGGGCTGCCTCCGCCTCGCTCTTAGCCTTCTGTGCCTGCTCCTGATCCTTCTGGTCAGCTTCTCTTGCTGCCATGCGGATCGCTTCCTCTTCCTTGGCAGCTTCAACCGCCATTGCACGCTTCAGGCTGATGCTGATCATGATCAGATGATAGATCTGGTATACGAAGAATAAAAGCATAGGAAGCACGATCACAACCAGGAATCCCATGCTGCTGGAAAGGAAATCCATTACCTTGCCAAGTCCGGTTACGTGTCCCACATATTTACCAACAATATCTCCGTCTGAAATTACATGAAGATCGGCGATGCCGTTGTTGTTATCACCGATGGTGGTGTAGCTTCTGGCATCTCCCACTGTCTCAATACTCTGGATACGGTGGGTATTCAGTGCATATTCATTATCAATAATTGTGTGGAAACAGATAATATCCCCTTCCTTCAAAGTGGAAGGATCACATGTATGGATAAAGATCAGATCCCCTGCGCTGAAGGTAGGAGCCATAGAATCAGACTGTACGGTAAGCGGTGTATAGCCGAAAAGATTGGCCACATTCTGGTTGTCCCTGGATGCCATGGTAGTGAATGCATAAAGAGCAGCTACCAGGATCACCACCCACAGAAGCACACTGATTACGATGGTTCCGATACGTTTTAATACTTTCATTTGTTTTCTCCCTCTTAACGAAAAATGTATGTTTTTATTTTATTACGAAGTCCTCTCAAGGTCAATACCAACTATTGCCCGGAGAACGTATTTCCATTTTCATCGGTACCTGTAAAACGCATTCTGATGGAATAATCCGCAGACTGCAGTTCGTCTGTGCAGGCCTCGTCTGTGCCTTCCATCCAGATATGTACCACAACCGCCTTGTCCTGCCCCTCTTTCAGGGAAAACATGGCGTTATTATCGGAAATGCGCATGGCAGAGGCACTTCCAATGCCAAAGGTGCGAAGCGTGCCGCTGTTCTGAAGGGAATCTCCCATGCCGGGATCATACACCCAGTTCTGGCCATCCGCGGTAAAGGAGATGCGCATAGCCTGGGGAAGCTGGCTGTTTCCCGAAGAAATCAGGGTTCCATCCTCTGCGCTACTGCTGCTGTTGGCACTTGTGAGATGGACGATCATGTCCTTTTCTGCCATAAAGTGCAGGGTAAATTCCAGATAAACGCCGCTTGCGGCATCTGCTGCACTGCCGTTCTCAAAGGTAAACGTGCTGCAGTCCGAGGTGGTTACAGGCTTCATAGGCGTTGTCTCCATGGAAAAGCCTTTTTCCTGAAGGATCCTTGCCGCAATGGACTCAAAGGACAGGGTTTTCACATACTGGCCAATGGTTCTGTGGGCATCCAGGTCCATTCGCAGATCCACATCCGACACAATGTCCAGGCTCATGGAACGAACCCTGGTGTTGTCTGCAATGGAAAACCATGCCACAGTTGCCGCCGTCACCGCAACCAGAGCCATCAGCACCAGAAGCACTGAGGTGTAGAAACGGCTTCGGATCACTTTATTCTTTTTCATCCGTTACACCTCCCCCTGGTTCAGTGCCCCGAAAAATGCAAGGTGGATGTCCGCCATATCCTGGCTGATTCCGTCGGAGCAGTCCGGGTCACAGCCCTCCAGGTAAAAATAAATATCCAGCGTGTAGATCTGGTTCAGATTCATGGTAAGAAGCGGTCGGGACGGAAGGCTGATGCTGTCGCTTGTAAAGGAAACGGTGTAGTCCGCGATCGGCTGGCTTGGATCCGTGGCAGCGCTTACAGTGCCGTTCTGGTACTGAAGCACCTGGTTGCTTCCAAGAGTCTGGCCGTTTATTACCGTGTTGTAAACCTGCTGGCTCTGGGAGCTCTCATCCTCTGTAAGCCGAAGGATCACGGCGGAAGAAGTGGCCCCGTCAAACACAAGGCCCAGCCTGGAGGCGGTAAGAAGCGCTCCGCTGGATGCCTCTCCAAGAAGCCCGTCGCTCTGATCCAGATAAAGATTCACAGTGGTTCCATCGGACCAGCCTGTGCCCTGTGCCCTGATATAAAGCCTTCCATGATAATAGTACTGCTCATTTTCCACCTGCAAAAAGGCGGATGCCATTCCATCTACTGTGGCAGGGGAATAAACAAAATCAGAGAGATTCACGGTGGAAACCGGCATCAGCTGGGTGGCTGTAGTCTGGTTCACCTGGGTGATGGCAGCGGTCTCCACGCTTTGGAAGCTGCTTCCTCCCTGGCTGCTTAGCTGAAGCTCCAGTGTCTCCTCTCCTGTCCTTGCTGTGGCCGTGCTTGTGGAAACCGCCCGGTTGGATGTAAACCATGCATAGGTGGCTGCCCCAAAGGCCAGAAGGGCAAATATGGTAGTAATGCCCAGGAACCAGGACCTGAAGACGTTTTTCATTCTGCTTCTCCTTTCCGCTGCTTTTCAGCAGGCGATAATCCTACTGGTTTGCACTCACGTCCACGCCTGCAAAGGCAAGCTGGATCTGTGAATCTTTATTCTGTACCGGGTCGTAGCACTGCTCATCGCAGCCTTCCAGATACAGCCAATATTCAACGGAAGCCACCTCATCCTTTTCCAGGGTCAGTAAAGACTGGCTTCCTGCATTATATTCATTCTCATTGGTTCCCGCCTGCGCCATATAATCGGAAATGTTCAGGGAGGGATCATCCACGTAAGTGGGCTCTCCTGCTGAAGTCGCAGAGGAAACAACCGCGGAGCTTCTGGATATGGTGGTCCTGGACTGTGCACTGCCTGTGCTTCCAAGAGCATCCAGTTTGAAAATCAGATTCTGAGTTCCTGTGGAAGAGGTGATTTTCAGGCCAAGGCGCATCGCGGCAAGGGCCTGCGCATCGCTTCCAAGGTTCAGATTCTTGGGTTCAAAATATACGTCGCATGCAGCGTTCTGGCACTGCAGATATACGGTGCCGTGAATGGCATCCTGATTTACCTCGGAGTCTGCACTTGCATAAAGCACCGTAATTCCCTCCTTGGTCTGGGTGGTGCCTTTGTAAAAATTCTGCAGATTGGCTGTAGAAATGGGCTTCAAAGAAGTTGGATTTCCATCCAGAACCAGTTCACAGCTTTTGTCAAAGGGGCCATTGGAGCTGTTGGAAATCAAAAGAACGGTATCTCCAGTTCCGATGGTTCCTGCCATAGGCGTTACATTGGTGGAGGAAAGCCCTGAAAGGGTAAACCATGCATAGGTAGACCCTGTGAAAACTACCAGAAGCAGCAGGATCCACAAAACGGACAGATGAAAGGATTTTTTTAAATTTTTGACATCATGGTCATTGCCATGCTCATTGCTCACGGGCGTCACCTCCCTGGGGGATTTCATGAAACTCACTCATTATTAACTCCTGCAAAGGAAACTGCCAGGTTGCGCAGTGTCTGGCTGCATAAATTCGCGGTGCAGTCCTCATCGCAGCCTTCCAGCCAGATGTAGATCTCAATCTCTACCGGTGTTCCCACCGCCCCATCTCCTGCTCCGGTGATGGTACACAGCTTCAGGGAACTATCTTTCAATGTTACCGTTCCAGTGTTCTTGTTATACTCACAGTAGGCATCCGTCGTATACGGCGAAAACGCCACTGTGCTGCCGTCTGTCCTGGAACTGTCCAGCACATAGCCTTCACGGCCAGTGGCAGTGTTATAATCTGCCTGAGGATTCTTCTTATCACTGATTGCAAAAATATATTCCCCGTCCACAGACTGGTTCTGTCCTGCCTGATGGACCACCAGGCCTACGCGGATGGCTGACGAAATAGGATTTTTCTCGTCACTGTCCTCGAAACCGATATCGGAAAGATAGATATCCGTGGAGGTGCCGTTGGTGCGAAGAAACAGGCTGGTCTGATAGTAATCGGTCTGCTCTCCGGAGCCAAAGATGCTCGCCACAAGCCCGGACTGGCTGCTGCCTTCTGTAAATCCAAGCACTTTCTGGAAGCCGCCGCTGATTCGGTTGGTAGATACCGGAACCAGCTGTCCCGCAAAGCTGTCCAGAACCGCCGCGGAACCGTAAGTGCCGCTGTAGGAATTGCTGATCTGCAGATTCACACCGGCTCCTGCTGCCATACGCACATTGGTAGTGTGGCGGCTGGTATTATAGATATACCACGCATAAGTCGCTGATGACACCGCCAGAAAAGTAAGGAGCAGAGCCACCATCGCAGCTGTAAACCGCCTCCGCAGCTGCCTGGGATTCTCCTGCTTCCCAACACCGCCCCCTGACGCCATCCCCTTATCCAGGGATGAAATTGTATCATTCGGGTTTAAATTGTTATCGTAATTCATATTTCGACCTTATTCTATTTTTTTCGTGAATACACAGATTTTATTATAGCAGTTCCGGGGAGTATTTTCAATAAATTGGAAAAAGAAAATAGCGTAACAAAAGAAAGCCCCGGGCGGGTTCTCGGCATTACGCGGTATGTATAGACCCCACAGTCCGAATAATCAACTCAATAAAAATGGAGCAGGCAATGACTGTCCTAATCACAATCCAATGTTATAATTTTCTACTTGTTTTGCAGCAAAGTAAGCTTTTCTCTCAGAACCAAAAGTTCCTTTTCTGCATTGTCAGCGCGCAATTTTTCTAAATCTGCTCGGCGGCGTTCTTTTTCTGCGTTCATTCGTTCTTTTTCGGTATTCTTCTGTTCTTCTTTTCTTCCCAGTTCCTTTCCCAATTGTTCGCCTAACTCTCTCCCGGCCTCAAATTCCTCTTTCCGGAGCAGCTCTTCTTCCCATTCCCGATCATATTCAAATATACTCATTGCGACTACCTCCGCGCGGTGCTTCAGGAGAAAGTCCCGCAAAATCCCCTCCTGAATGCACTCTTCCACTGCTTTTTCTACCGTTTCGTTTAAACTCAGCGTTTTCTTGTATGTTCTTACTTTTGACACGTACTGGGCATATTCTTTCAGGATTCGGCAGCTCTCCATCAGTTTCTGGTTGTGGCCTTCATTGATGTTGATTACCAAAACCTTCAATTCCAGTGCAGGTTCTCCACTGACAGTTTCGTATGCATCGGACAAACGGTGTTCCATCCGTTCCCCGATCTTACGATTCCCATTGTAAAACACGATAAACTACGGCGCAGGAATTTTTAATAGGTACTCCTTTCCCAGGAGACCTGAACCCACTTATTTCGAAATCTCCTGCTCTTAAATATTTTTGGGTTAAAAGCATAGATTTCTGAAATGTGTTTAGATGATAGACCGTGCAAATGCACCTTATGATTGAAAGAAATATGCTTTTGTGTTATCATAGCACAATCCGGTCTTTTTGGGAAGAGAAAATATATTAAAAATATATAAAATTAATTTTATATGTCATATATTGATGACCATAGAAATATTTACCGGGGTCTATTTACCGGGGTCTGGTACCAATGCTAGCAATATTTATATATGTTTTTAAATAGATATAAAAGTCTTTTTTATTTTTGCTTATTAATAAAACATATGGTATGATATTGTTAAAGCAAAAAGATAATCCGTTTTTATTGCGAGGTGACATGAAATATGGAATTAAACCGACTGCTACAAAAGAAAAACATATACAATCGAGGGAAAGCCAAAATTGATTCTGTAACACTGTCTTCCTATGAGAAAGATTTTGAGTTGACATATACCCATAATTCTACGGCCATAGAAGGAAACACGCTTACTTTAATGGAAACAAAGGTGGTTCTTGAAGACGGGATTTCCGTGGGAGGCAAGGCTCTAAGAGAAATTTATGAGGTGGTAAATCACAAGAAAGCCTACCGCTATATAAGAAGCTGTATAAATGATAGAAAAACTCTGGATGAGAGTATTGTAAAAGAGATACATGCTATATTAACAGAGAATATTATGATAGGTGGAATTTACAGAAATCAGGAGGTGAGAATCAGTGGGGCTGGACATACTCCGCCAGCTGGAAATGCAATGTATGTTCAGATCAAAAATTTCTATGCAGACCTTGAATGGAAAAAGAAAGTGTTAAATCCAATTGAATATGCCGCCTGGACACATGCAGAATTTGTCCGAATTCATCCGTTTATTGACGGAAATGGCAGGACATCAAGGCTGCTTATGAATTACCAGCTGATGGCCAATGATTTTCTACCTATATCGATTGCCAAAGAAAACAGGCTGAATTATTATAGTGCGTTGGAAGAGTATGCTGTAAATGAGAATTTAGTTCCTTTTACAGATTTAATTGCCGATTTGGAAGAGAAGCAATTGGATTCTTATATAAGACTAATCAACCAGTAGGAGGAAGGGAGTTTTCCGGCATTTTCGGGTGTATCTAAAGAACTGCCAGAGAACTCTGCCCTCTACCAGCCTTATTTGATAGTTCTGGAACATATTTACTTACCTAAATATTTACCGGGGTCTGGTACCTTCACGCCCATTAAGCCAGATAAGCGTAACTATGCTCGTACATGTATTCAGGAGCACAATCGATGTCTTCGTCCATCCAGGTAACAATGCCATCTACCACCTTGCAGTCTTTAAAAATTTTTTCATCAGCCAGTGGCGCAAATGCTGAACCAGTTAAAACTGTAGCATCAAACAATCGCTGTTCACCAGTGGAAAATGTAAGAATCATCATCATATCATCCAAAGGTTTGGCTGACAATATTTGGAGATTTTCCGGCTTTTCACTGGCATAAACAATTCCGTTTAAAGTAAACATAAAATAGCCCTCCTTTACTGAAGTGGTTTGATTTTGTCGAAGTGTTCACCTTTTACAGCTTTGTTCCAGGCTGCATTTACCGGGGTCTGGTACCTTCTCACCCATTACTTGTTTTGCAGCAAAGTAAGCTTTTCTCTCAGAACCATAAGTTCCTTTTCTGCATTGTCAGCGCGCAATTTTTCTAAATCTGCGCGGCGGCGTTCTTTTTCGGTATTCTTCTGTTCTTCTTTTCTTCCCAATTGTTCGCCTAACTCTCTCCCGGCCTCAAATTCCTCTTTCCGGAGCAGCTCTTCTTCCCATTCCCGATCATATTCAAATATACTCATTGCAACTACCTCCGCGCGGTGCTTCAGGAGAAAGTCCCGCAAAATTCCCTCCTGAATGCACTCTTCCACTGCTTTTTCTACCGCTTCGTTTAGACTCAGCGTTTTCTTGTATGTTCTTACTTTTGATACGTACTGGGCATATTCTTTCAGGATCTGGCAGCTTTCCATCAGTTTCTGGTTGTGCCTTCATTAATGTTAATTACCAGAACTTTTAGCTCCAGTGCAGGCTCTCCTCTGACTGTTTCATATGCATCGGACAAGCGATGTTCCATACGTTCTCCGATTTTACGGTTCCCGTTGTAGAATACGATAAACTGCGGCGCTGGAATCTTCTGCTGTCTGCTGGAGTATAAAGAAATTCCTTTTTCTTTTATGTACTTCTCGTATTCCTTGGCTATGTACATCAGATCACGCAGCGGGATATTAGGATTGTACGTAGATTGATGCTCCCATAGAAATAAATCCAGGTCCAGAATAAATGCCAGATCATTCTTCATACTCATGTATATGGCATTCTCTAAGGTCACAATCTCCAACTGGTCACAGTTGCTGTAGTTTTTCCCATTCAGCGCATTATACAACGACAACAGATTTTTCTTATCTGAAAAAAGCATTCGAAAAATGGTATCCTTGTACTTCTTGTTTGCAGCCGGAAGGATGCTTTGCTCCTCCTGTACTCCACTGCCAGCTTGTAGTTCCATCATAATAGGTACTCCTTTCCCAGGAGACCTGAACACGCTTATTCCGAAATCTCCTGCTCTTAAATGTTTTTGA